>LJUX01000021.1 GCA_001304155.1 candidate division Zixibacteria bacterium SM23_73_3 | reverse complement strand
GTCATATCATAGTAAATATGGGAAGGGGGGAAGGGGTAATCCCCCCCAGAGAACAGATCCCCAAAGAGAGATACCGTCAGGGAGACAGAATCCGAGCATTGATCGTGGACGTGCAAAAAACTGCCAAAGGACCCCAAATCGTCCTTTCCCGGGCGCACCCCAATTTCTTAAAGAGGCTTTTTGAGCTGGAGGTTCCGGAGATTTATGAAAAGATAATTGAAATCAAAGCTGTGGCTCGACAGCCGGGAGAGAGGTCCAAAATTGCAGTAAGCTCTATCGATGATCGGGTGGATCCGGTGGGCGCCTGTGTTGGGGTAAAAGGCTCCCGAGTGCAAAGCATCGTCAGAGAACTCTCCAGTGAGAGGATTGATATAGTGCCCTGGAGCCCGGATTCAGAAACTTTCGCCACTAGAGCCTTAGCACCGGCCAAGGTGGTACACATAGATACTTATCATGACGACAACAGCATGACCATTGTGGTGGAGGATGACCGACTTTCCTTGGCCATTGGTAGGGCGGGACAAAATGCCAGGTTAGCAGCGAAGCTCACCGGATGGAAAATCAATATCTTAAGCGAAACCGAATACAAAGACCAGAAGAAGCTGGAGGAACAACTTAAGATATACGTTACCGAATTACCCGGGGTGGGTAAGAAGCTGAGAGAAAAACTGGCCGCACATGGAATCGAAACCATTCAGGATTTGGCTAAGTGTGGAGTGGATGATCTGGTAGAGATTGAAGGGGTGGGCGCAAAAAGGGCGGCATCTTTAATTGAGAAGGCAAATGACTATCTTAGCCCTTCCAAGACTGAGGAATAATCTGTTTCTCGGAAAGGGAAAAAGTCCAAACTTTTTCCTCTACGAAGGAAAATGAGATCGATGAATGAGCTGGAAGAATTTGAGTATGTACATAAATAATGAGTGTTTAAGGCGAAGCATTACTTTAGCACAGAGGTATTGGTTTTGGCGAAGAAGAGAGTATATCAGTTAGCCAGAGATTATAAGATCTCCAGCGAGGCAATGCTTTCCATCATCAAAGAGCTGGGGTTTAGAGTAAAAAGTCATATGAGTGCGGTGGACGAAAAGATGGCCTCCGCCATCGAGGAAAAATTCCGGAAGGAAAGGGAGGCGGTTAAGGAAGAATATGCTCAGAAAAAAAAGAAGCTGAAGGAGCGAGAAAAAAAAGAAGAGCAAGCCGCCTCTTCCCAACCCAGTACCAGAGCCCAGGAGATCAAACTTCGACGCAAGGAGCATTTAAGAAGACTGGAGAAAAAAAGGCAGGAAGCCAAAAAGAGAAAAACTCCATTTTTAAAAGGGAAACAGGAAAGAAAGATAGACAAAACCACAATTGAGCAAAGCGTAAAGAAAACCTTGGCTTCCATAGAGGCTGTCCACAGAGTAAAAAGACATAGGGGGAAATTGCATTCAGAGCGAGTTGAAAAGGAAATTGAGCCAGCCAACCTCATCCGGGTTAGCGAATACATCTCAGTGGCAGAGTTGGCTAATCTGATGGGGGTGAAGCCGGCAGAGGTGATCTCCAAATGCCTGGAGTTGGGTTTTGTGGCTACCATCAATCAAAGATTGGATATGGATAGCATCGAGACCGTAGCGCTGGAATTCGGATTCAACGTGGAGCCGGTTAAGGAGATCGGGTTGGAAGAAGAGGAAGAGGCGGAAATAGAGGAGAATTTGAGGCCACGATCTCCGGTAATCACCATCATGGGGCATGTGGATCACGGAAAAACATCGCTTCTGGACTTCATAAGAAAAAGCAATATAATAGCAGGGGAATCAGGTGGTATTACCCAACATATCGGGGCATATGAGGTAGAGGTGCCCGGCGGAAACATAACCTTCTTAGACACTCCGGGGCATGAAGCTTTCACCGCTATGAGGGCTCGAGGAGCAAAGTTTACAGACATCGTGGTGTTGGTGGTAGCGGCAGACGATAGCGTGATGCCTCAGACAATCGAGGCCATTGATCACGCCCGGGCGGCAGGTGTCCCCATCATCGTTGCCTTCAACAAAATGGATCTTCCCCAAGCCAAAAGCGAACCGATCAAACAGGAGTTGGCTAAGCATAATTTAGTTCCGGAGGAATGGGGAGGATCAACCATTATGGTTGAAATATCTGCCAAAACCGGCATGGGAATAGACAGGCTCTTGGAGATGATTTTGCTCCAGGCGGAGATGATGGAGTTGAAAGCAAACCCTGATCGTCGAGCTTCTGGTGTGGTGATAGAATCTGAGCTAAGTAAAGGAAGAGGGGTAATTGTCACCGTTTTAGTGCAAAAAGGGACGCTTAAATTGGGGATTCCTTTTGTGACCGGACCCTATCATGGGAAAATAAGAGCCCTCTTCAATGAAAGAGGAAACCCGGTGAAGGAGGCAGGACCATCTGTCCCAGTACAGGTTTTGGGTGCATCCGGGGTCCCTCAGGCTGGGGACACCTTTATAGAAACTGAAGACGAAACAGGAGCCCGCCAAATTTCGACAAAGAGAATGAGATTGAAAAGAGAGCAGGACTTAAGACAGGTAAAAAGAATCTCTTTATCTGAGGTATATGAACAAATCGAGGAGGGGAAAATCAAGGAGCTGAATTTGATCCTCAAAGGAGATGTGGGAGGATCAGTGGAAGCATTATCTGACACCTTAGAAAAGATCTCGACCAAAGAGGTAAGGGTTAAGGTGATCCATCGAGGGGTGGGTTCCATCATAGGAAGCGACGTGCTTCTGGGAGCAGCTTCCGATGCAATCATCATCGGTTTTCACGTCCGCCCGGATTTAAGAGCCAGAGAGCTTGCCTTAAAAGAGAATGTGGACATAAGACTTTATGAGGTGATCTATGAAATCGAATCTGACATCAGGAAGGCTTTAGAAGGGCTTCTGGAGCCTGAAGTCACTGAAACCATCTCTGGTACAGCCGAGGTTAAGGACGTCTTCAAAGTCTCAGAAGTGGGGCAGGTGGCAGGATGCTTTATTCTGGAAGGGTTCATGAAAAGAGGCGATAAGGTTCGAATGATTCGTGACGGGGTGGTGATCTACCAGGGAATAATTTCATCCTTGAAGAGATTTAAGGATGATGTGAAAGAAGTCGCCAGCGGACTAGAATGTGGAATAAAAATAGAAGACTACAACGACGTGAAGGTGGGCGATACCTTAGAAGCCTACCAGGTAAAGGAGTTAGCCCGAAAATTAGAGTAGGTTTTAAGTAAGTGAGACCAAAACTTAATTATTTACATCTTCAGATACAATGGTGGTTGGTATAGCAAGCGTTGACATTCATATTCCGGAAAGTGGGTCCTTAAAAAGCAAGAGGCACTTTCTAAAGGGGATAAAGGATAGGGTAAAAAACAGATTTAATGTTTCCATCGCCGAGGTGGACCACAACGATTTGTGGCAGAGAACCACCCTGGGAATCTCAGTGGTGACTAATCAGAAACAGTTTGCCAATCAAATCCTCTCTGGTGTGGTGGATTTCATAGGTAAGGAAAATGGGGTTCAGATACTGGACTATTCCATAGAGCTGTTGTAAAATCAAATCGTATGGCCAAATGATATGACATTCACCTTCCGGTGGTGCCCTGCGGGAATCAAATAAAAGGTTAAGTATGAAGTACCAGAGGAAAGATCGGGTGGGCGATTTAATAAAAAGAGAGATCGCTCACATAATCCAACGTGAACTCAAGGATCCGGGAATTGGTTTTGTAACCATCACGGCAGTAGAGGTCTCAGTCGATCTAAAACGTGCCAAGGTTTTCTATAGCGTGCTGGGCGACGAAGACTCCAAAAGGGAAAGCTCTTCTGCCTTAAAAAGAGCCTCCGGGTTCATCCAGCATGAGATAGGGAAAAAGCTGAAGTTAAGATACACCCCAGAGATTTTCTTTCAGTTTGATGGGTCAGTGGAATATGGCGCGCATATTGAGGAGTTGATCCAGAAGATTCATGCAAATGAAGGGCCACATCAAAACGAACTTGATCATGGCGAACCTTCTCAGGATGACTCCGCTTTAAATGAAGATGCAGAAGATAAATACTAAATTAAAAAAGATTTTAGAACTCATAAAGAAAAGTCAGGCGGTTTTGATCACCTCCCATCGCGATCCGGATGGGGATTCGATCGGATCTCAACTGGCTCTGGCTGAACTCGTGAAAAGCGAGGGGAAGAGTTGTCGGATCATCAACCAGGGTGATTTGCCATACAGGTACATGTTTTTGGACCCTCAGGGAAAAATTGAGAATGTGGATATGGTAAAAGGCCGGAAGGACGTTGGGGCGATTCCGGATCTGGTTTTGGTGTTAGACTGCACTTCTATGAGCCGTGTAGGAGAGGTAGAGAAGTTGATCCCTGCTTCAGCTACATTAATAAATATAGACCACCATCCAGATAATGAAGAATTTGGCAACTTCGACTACGTAGATGTGGATGCTTCAGCTGTAGGGGAGATAATTTTCTCCTTGCTCAAGATTTCCGGTTTTTTCATTACTACTGCAGTATCTACCCAGCTTTATGCTGCTATCCTGACCGATACCGGTAGATTCAAATTCTCCAACACCTCTCCCCGTTGTCTGAAGGTATGTGCCGAGCTGATAAAATCAGGGGCCGATCCCAAACATATCACCAACCAGGTTTATTTTAACCATTCTCTCCCTTTCTTGAGACTTCTGGGATCAATTCTTAGCAATCCTCAGACTCTGGATGAAGGAAAAATTTGCACCATGATCCTCAAGCAGGACCTTCTGGCTGATCTAAGAGTTGATCCAAAAGAGGTAGAGGGGGTGGTAGACTATTCCCTCTTTCTGAAGGGAGTGGAGATAGGGCTTCTTTTCACGGAAAAAGAAAATGGGAAAACCAAAGTGAACTTAAGATCACAAAATGAATTTGACGTATCAAAGGTGGCAAAGGCTTTCGGGGGGGGAGGACACAGAAATGCAGCTGGCTGTATCCTTAATCATGGCTTAGAACCTGCTAAGAGGATTATCTTGGAACGAATTCAAAAAATCCTGAAGAATGAATCTGTCGGGAGTTTTACCAGTTGATAAACCAGCCGGGATGACCTCGCATGATGTGATACAGAAACTGAGACAAATTCTGTATACCAAAAGAATTGGACACACCGGAACCTTGGATCCTGATGCCAGCGGAGTTCTCTTAGCCTGTGTGGGCAGGGCTACCAAGGTGGTGCAATTTTTAGCCGAATATGACAAGACATATGAAGCGGTGATCAGGTTGGGAATCACCACCGACACATATGATGGTGAAGGAAAAATCACAGGGATAAAGGAGGATTTTAAAACAGGCCCCGGCCAAATAAGAAAGGTGATAGATTCATTCAAGGGAAAGATCTGGCAAATTCCTCCATTACATTCTGCCATAAAATACAAGGGCAAAAGACTTTATCAATATGCCAGGGCAAAGAAGAAGGTAGAAAGAAGAAAAAGGGAGGTGGAGATAAAAGATCTTGAGGTATTGAACATCAACGAACCATACGTTAAGTTGAGAATCAGTTGTTCCAAGGGCACCTATGTCCGAAGCTTGGCTTTTGATGTGGGGCAGAAATTGGGATGCGGAGCATATCTTTTCTCCCTGCTACGCACTCGGATTGGTCCATTCAAGCTCCCGGATGCGTTAAGCCTAGAAGATATCTCCGATGTTCGAAGCGAAGGGAAAATCCCGGATATTCTCATTCCCATAGAACAAGCTTTGGCTCATCTTCCTTCGGTGGTGGTGAAGGAAAACTTTACGGAAAAAGTAAGGCATGGCGTGCCTCTGATTCCCTCATCCGTACTATCCACAGAAGGGGATTTTAATAGAAACCAAACTGTTTCGATAAAAGATGATCGAAAAAACATCCTCGCCATTGGAAAAGCGTTAAGCCCGGCGAAGAATTTTCAGGATATTAATTACAAAAATAGGCTCATTGACTACATTCGGGTGATATAGTCATATAAAGTTCAAGAGTTCAAAAGTTGAATTAAGCCAATCTCATGCACGTTTGTTTCGATATAAGAAAGGTTGATTTTAAAGCATTTGAAAGACCGGTGTTGACCCTGGGAAGCTTTGATGGAGTTCATCTGGGTCATCAGGCTATAATTAAAAGGTTACTTGAGAAATCTAAGGAAAAGAAAAGGAAGGGAGTAGTGGTCACCTACGAACCCCACCCCCAGAGTGTGGTAGCTCCCCATGATGCCCCAAATCTTTTGACCACCCTGGAGGAGAAGCTTGCGCTTTTGGAGGAGTTGGGGGTGGAAGAGACGCTGGTTATGAACTTTGACCACCGGCTGAGTGAATATTCAGCAGAGGAGTTTGTGGAGAAGATTCTACTTGGAAAACTGAACATTGGAGATCTGGTAGTTGGATATGATCATGCTTTTGGAAAAAACAGAGCTGGCAAAATCGAGTTGTTGAAAGAGGAGGCTTCGGTGTATAATTTCGATCTGGAGGTTATTCCTGCGCTGTACGTGGAAGGAATAAGAGTAAGCAGCACCCGGATCAGAAAGAAACTTGAAGCTGGAGAATTTGCTAAAGCAATAGCCATGTTAGGCCATAGTTATCACCTCTCTGGCACGGTAATCAGAGGAAAGGGAAGAGGAAAAGGGGTAGGTTATCCCACCCTGAACTTGGAAATTCCTTCGGGGAAACTTCTGCCACAGGATGGGGTTTACAGCGTCAGAGTGCAACTTGAAGGCAAAACATACGTAGGCATGATGTATGTCGGACCTAAACCCACCTTTGGGGACTACACCCGTTCCGTGGAGGTCCACGTATTCGGGTTAGAAAAGGAAGTCGGCGACATTAAAGTAAAGCTTCTAGTGGAGAGCTGGGTTAGGGAACCTAAAAAGTTTGCTGATTCACAACATCTGAAGGATCAGTTAAAGTCAGATGAAAAGAAGATCAAAGAGATGTTTCGAATAGATCACTCGAACTGAATCAAAGAGATATGCAAAGGAGGGAGTCTTGACACTTGGCCGGGACAAAAAAGAGAGATTGATAAGAGAATATCGGATGCACGATGATGATACTGGTTCACCTGAGATCCAGATAGCACTTCTCACTGAGAGGATCAACCATCTAACAGAGCATCTAAAGAAACATACCAAGGATTTCAGTTCCAGAAGGGGACTTTTGAAATTGGTGGGAAAGAGAAGGAGGCTTTTAGATTATTTGAAGGACACGGATCTGGATGATTATCGAAAATTAGTGAAAGAATTAGGGTTAAGGAAATAAAACATTTGCGACACAGGCTGAAAGTTGGACTCTTCTTTGAATACGGTGATTACAGCTTTTGGCCAAGATAGGAGTTTTGGATGGAATCAAGATTACAGATAGAGTTGGGGGGCAAAACACTGATGGTGGAAACGGGAAAGGTTGCCAAACAGGCTCATGGGTCTGCTATCGTACGTTTAGGAGATACGGTGATTTTAGCCACCGCAGTGGAGGCAAAACAGATTGATGAAGAGAAAGACTTCTTCCCTCTGATGGTGGACTATCGGGAGAAAGCTTATGCGGCCGGCAAAATCCCGGGAGGTTTTTTCAAAAGGGAGGGTCGACCCAGCGAAAAGGAGACGGTGAGCGCGCGACTGATCGACCGAACTTTACGTCCCCTATTTCCGGAAGGATATTTTGAAGAAGTACAGATAATGGTTATGGTCCTCTCCTCTGATCAGGAAAATGATGCGGATGTGCCGGGACTTATAGGTGCCTCCACCGCTTTAAGCATCTCGGAGATACCATTTTATCAGCCAGTCGGTGCGGTGCGGGTGGGGAGGTTGAACGGAGAATTTGTGATCAACCCTACCTTCTCAGAACTGGAGAATAGCGATATAGATCTGGTGGTGGCTGGAACCAAGGATTTTGTTAACATGGTGGAAGGGGAGTGCCGGGAAGTTTCAGAAGGTGACCTTCTCTCTGCCCTGAATTTTGGACATGAGAAGATCAAGCTGATAGTTGGGTTACAGGAGGAACTCCGAGCAAAAGCCGGCAAGCCCAAAACCAAGGTAGAACCTCCTCTCAGAAATTCCGAACTGGTGGAGGCAGTCACTGCTCTGGGGCTGGAGAAGATTAAGGAAGCGAACCGAACCGCTGACAAGCTGGAAAGAGCGAAAAGACTGGACGGCCTTTTGGATTCGGTTACTTTAGAGCTTTTGGAAAAATTCCCGGAAAGCGAAAGGAAGATCAAATCCATCCTGCAGGAATTGGAAAAGAAGGATATGCGCCAGATGATCTTAAATGAAGGGAAAAGAACAGACGGGAGAGACATAGATCAGATTAGACCCATAACCTGCGAGGTGGGCATTCTTCCTCGCACCCATGGATCGGCTCTTTTCACCCGGGGACAAACTCAATCTTTGTCAGTTGCTACTCTGGGGACAAAGATAGATGAGCAAAGAGTAGATGATCTGGAGGGAGAATCCACCAAAAGTTACATGCTTCATTATAATTTTCCCCCTTTTAGCGTGGGAGAGGTGAGATTTATCCGGGGACCGGGAAGAAGGGAGATTGGACATGGAGCGCTGGCGGAAAGAGCCATCCAGTCGGTGATCCCCGGCGAGGAGGTTTTTCCTTATACCGTTCGGATAGTCTCGGATATTTTGGAATCAAATGGCTCCTCCTCTATGGCTACCGTCTGTGCCGGAACCCTTTGCCTGATGGATGCCGGAGTGCCCATAAAGGCTCCAGTGGCAGGGATTGCCATGGGGCTTATTAAGGAGGAGGATAAACATGCCGTCTTAACCGACATCCTGGGGTTGGAGGATCATCTGGGAGATATGGACTTCAAGGTGACCGGAACCCGCCAGGGCATCACCGCTTTTCAGATGGACGTTAAGATCTCTGGAGTTGATTTGTCCCTTCTTAAGGAGGCTTTAACAAGGGCTAAGGAGGCAAGGCTTTTTATACTGGATGTCATGCAACAGACCTTAGCCCAACCCAGACCGGAGCTTTCCGCATACGCTCCCCGCATCATCATCCTCAAGGTAAAACCGGAAAAAATTGGTGAAATCATCGGTCCAGGTGGGAAGATGATCAGAAGCATAATCGAGCAGAGCGGAGCCAAAATCGATATCGAGGATGACGGCTCCGTCTTCATTGCCTCCGTGGATCAGAAGGCGGGAGAGTTAGCCCAAGAGCTGATTTTGAAATTAATCGAGGAACCGGAGATCGGCAAAGAATACTCAGGCAAGGTGAAGAGGATTACCCCTTTCGGCGCTTTCGTGGAGATACTTCCCGGGCAGGATGGGCTTGTTCATATCTCGGAATTGGATACCCGAAGGGTCAACAAGGTGGAGGATGTTTTGAGCGTGGGAGATGAGATAAGAGTTAAGATAATAGGGATAGACGCAGAAGGGAAAATCAGACTGTCCAGAAAAGCCTGTCTTTCCTCAAAAACCAAGGCAAGGTAGTCTTCGCTCCCCAATCTATTCAATTTCCTGATACTGGCCAGGGAGGGTGGAGATCTCCTTTCGGATATTTTAATTATCTTTTAAAGGAAGGAAAAAGCAACTTGAAAGAGATATATAAAAAAACGGTCTTAGAAAACGGCATACGGGTGGTCACCGAAAGAATCGATTATGTTCGCTCTATAAGCATTGGAGTTTGGATAGATGTGGGCTCGCGGGACGAGAAAAACGACGAGATGGGCACCTCCCATTTCATCGAGCATATGCTATTCAAAGGAACCAGGAGAAGAACTGCTCGAGAGATCGCCTCCTCTTTGGAATCTGTGGGTGGTTCTTTGAACGCATTTACCGGCCGAGAACATACCTGTTATTTTGCCCGGGTGCTGGACGAGCATATTGATATAGCCTTAGACGTTTTGTCCGACATTCTCAAAAACCCTCTTTTCAACCCCTCTCATCTGGAGAAAGAAAGAGAGGTGATAATCTCTGAGATAAAGGACCTGGAAGATTCGCCGGCAGATCTGGTACACGACTTTTTGATGAATGCCATGTGGAAAGAAGATCCCCTGGGAAGACCGATCATAGGAAGCACTGAAAGCGTGCAGAAGTTGACCAGAAAAAATTTAGTCGATTTCATGAAAAAAAACTATACCTCTCCCCGGATAGTGATTGCCGCCTGTGGTAACTTCAAACATGGAGAGTTGGTAGACAAAATGAGAAAGAAGTTCAAATTTAGCTCAGGCTCCCATCCTCCCCGGGAAAAACAAACGCTTCCCCAAGCAAAACTTAATCGGATGGTGACACAGAGAAAAACCGCACAAACTCACATAAGCTTAGGCGTTCCCACTTTTCCTTATCGGAACACCAGGAGGTATGCAGCACTGGTATTAAGCAATATCCTGGGTGGGGGAATGAGCTCCCGTCTTTTTCAGACTATAAGAGAAAAGAAGGGATTGGTATACAGCGTGTATACTTTTATTGATTTCTTTGAGGATGCCGGGGTTTTCGGAATCTATATGGGAACTCACAAAAAGAATGCAATTCGGGTAATAGAGTTGGTTTTTAAGGAGATCATAAAGTTAAAGAAGGGCAGTCTCACCTCCAAAGAGCTTTCCCATGCTAAATACCAGTTGAAGGGAAATCTTTTGCTGACCCTGGAAAGCACCTTCAACCGAATGAACCGATTGGCTCGATATGAGCTGTTTCTGCATGATTATGTGAGTCTGGATCAAACCATAAATTCCATCAATAGGATAAAAGCCAAAGATGTGATCGATGTGGCGGGCGAACTTCTTAGCTTTGATAAACTGTCAGCGGTAATACTTGGTCCAGTTGGAAAATATGCTCTAAACCGGCTGGACTGGGGTAAGCTTTAAAAAACTGATGGTTTCTAAAAAAAGCCAATTGCTTCTTTGCCTGTAACCATGTTCTGGCTTATATGGGTGGTGAGCTCAGCAACAACAGCATGGTTTTTATTTTATATTCTATGAAACATGAAATTAAAAAAGCTTTCCCAGGAAGCAGTGCCCATCCTAACCTATCATCAGGTGAGTGATAGATTCGACCTGAGCATCACCCGACAGAAGATCAGTCAGTTCGAAAGGGGAATAAGGTTTCTTCATGAGCAGGGGTACAAAGCGGTTAGGCTGGAGGAAATTCTCAGTACAGATGAAAACCAAGACGAAAAGAAGGTAGCTCTCACATTCGATGACGCTTATCAGGACATTTACCTGAATGCATTTCCTGTTCTACAAAAGCTCGGCTTTATCGCCTGTATATTTGTCATTACCGGATACGTAGGAAGATACAACGAGTGGGACTATAACTGGGGAAGAAATAGAAAAAAGCATTTGAGCTGGGAACAGATAAAGGAGATGGCTGATGCCGGATTTGACATTGGGTCTCACACCGTCCACCATCCCGATCTGACTAAAATCCCAAAGCAATTCGTGGAGTATGAACTGAAAAGATCAAAGGAAATCCTGGAAGACAAATTGGGTCAGACGGTGGACTTTTTGTCTTATCCTTTCGGACGATATAACCGATATGTTCAGAAAGAGACAGAAAGGTTGGGTTATAAAGGAGCTTATACATTATGTTCAAATTCAAAGGAGAATGGATTTAATCCATTTTCTCAGAAGAGATGGGGAGTTTATCTTTTGGATTCTCCTTTGACCTTGAAGATAAAACTCAACCAGAGTAGACTGTCTTGGATCGAAGATATGAAGGCGAGGATCATCAATCGATTTCCGGGCTGGACCATAATTTTAAAGGGTTTGCCGAATTACGACAAGATGGACACCAAATCTTAGATCGCTTAGATATTTACCGAAGGATGATAAAGATAAGATGAAAGCTTTTCTGTTAAAATGGTTTGTCACTGCGATTTCGATCTTCATAGTGGCTAACATATTTAATTTGATCTATATCGAAAATTTGCAGGTTCTGATCTTAGCCGCACTGGTGTTGGGTATTCTGAACGCTTTTTTAAGACCATTTCTTTTGCTTTTGACTTTACCTATAAACATCTTTAGCCTGGGGCTTTTTACTCTAATCATCAATGCTTTTCTGCTATATGCGGTCTCTGGATTAGTATCAGGTTTTGAGATCACCAGTTTCTGGAAAGCATTCTGGGCGGCCCTTTTAATTAGCATTGTAAACGCTTTGATAAATATTTTGATTCACAAAGAGCCAAAAGTAACCATACATTATGTAAAAAAGCAGGGTTGAAGTTCAGCGCTTCAAGTGAAAATGTAGATTTTAACTGTAAACGGCATACTGAATATGGACTTTCACTATATTGAGGACATAGTAAAGTTAGAAGGGGAGAGGACAACCATCAAGGGCTGGCTTCAAAACAAAAGTTCCAAAGGTAAAATCCAGTTCCTCTGGATACGTGACGGTACCGGCATCATCCAGGGAGTGATGGTCAAGGGGGAGGTGTCCGATGAGGTGTTTGAACTGTATGATCAGCTGACCCAGGAGTCTTCTCTTGAAGTGACTGGGATCGTAAGAAAAGATCAGAGAGCACCAGGTGGATATGAGTTGAATCTTTCTGATGTCAAGATAGTTCAGATTGCCCAAGATTATCCCATAACGCCCAAATCTCATGGATCCACTTTTTTGTTCGATCATCGCCATCTCTATTTAAGATCGAAGCGACCACGTGCAGTTTTAAAGGTGAGAGACGAACTTATTTGGGCGATAAGGAGCTACTTTTATAAGAACAATTTTGTTTTGATCGATACTCCCATTTTGACTGGTGCGGTGGGAGAGACCACCACCACCCTGTTTGAAACCGAGTATTTAAATGAGGGAACGGCTTATTTGGCTCAGACCGGGCAGTTGTATTTGGAAGCCGCCATAGCGTCATTCGGCAAAGTTTTTTGTTTTGGTCCCACCTTTAGAGCCGAAAAATCCAAAACCAGAAGGCACTTAACAGAATTCTGGATGGTGGAGGCAGAAGAAGCTTTTTACGACAACGAAGAGAATATGGATTTGCAGGAGGATCTGGTAGTATACTTCGTAGACTGGATTTTGGAAAAATGTCAGAAGGAACTTAAAGAGTTGGAGAGAGACATCTCCGCTTTGGAAAAGGTTCAAAAGCCCTTTCCTCGTATCTCCTACGATGAGGCAGTGGAGAAGCTGCAAAAAGCGGGAAGTGACATTCAGTGGGGGTCAGATTTTGGTGGTACAGATGAGACCATTCTGACCAAAATGTTTGAGCGTCCGGTCTTTGTTTATGACTATCCTAAAGTGTGCAGAGCGTTTTATATGAAACCACATCCAGAGAGAGAAGGTGTGGTCTTATGTGCAGATCTTCTGGCACCTGAAGGCTATGGGGAGATCATTGGAGGATCGCAGAGAAACGATGATTATGAAAGTTTGAAAAAGAGAATTGAGGAGGAGAACTTGCCTAAGGACGCTTACCGGTGGTATCTGGACTTAAGAAAATATGGCTCGGTTCCTCATTCTGGCTTCGGTCTGGGAGTGGAAAGGACAGTCGTTTGGATCTGCGGTTTATCTCATATAAGGGAATCCATCCCGTTCCCGCGAACCATATACAGGCTTTATCCCTGATTTCCTTTTGGCGACCTGCGCCCGGAACTCAGCCAATTGACGACTTCAACTTTAATCAGTTTCAGCAGAGGTAACAAGTGAAAGCATACCCATTCAAAGACATCGAGTCCAAGTGGCAAAAAAAATGGGAAAAAAGTAAGATATACCAGGCTCCGGATCATCCTCAGAATAAATACTATCTACTGGTGATGTATGCCTATCCATCCGGCGACATTCACATAGGGCACTTCCGTAACTTCATCATCGGAGATACAGTGGCGAGATACAAGATGATGCACGGATATCAGGTATTGCACCCATTCGGCTGGGATGCCTTTGGTTTGCCGGCGGAGATAGCTGCGATCAAAAGAAAAATTCATCCCAAAGAATGGACCCTGGAGAACATAAAAGTCTCGGATGCGACTTTGAAGAGATGTGGGATAAGTTACGATTGGAACCGTGAAGTCATCACCTGTTTACCTGACTATTACAAATGGACTCAGTGGATGTTTTTGAAGCTCTTTGAGCATGATTTAGCCTATCAGGACACCGCCTTCGTGAACTGGTGTCCCGACTGCAAAACCGTCCTGGCAAATGAGCAGGTGGAGCAGGGGAGATGCTGGAAATGCGAATCCAAAGTCGAAGAAAAGGAACTGACACAGTGGTTCTTCCGAATCACCAACTATGCCGAGAGGCTGCTAGAGGGCCTCGATAAGCTGGAGGGTTGGCCCGAGAATTTAAAGACGTTGCAGAGAAACTGGATCGGAAAAAGCCAGGGAGTGGAGATAGATTTCACCATCGAGGGGACGGATGAGAAGATCTCCGTCTTCACCACCAGGCCGGACACCATCTACGGTGTTACCTTCATGGCCATCGCCCCGGAAAACAAATTGATCAGAACGCTCAAAATTGACCCGGAACACAAGAATGCAGTGGATGGGTACATTAAGAAAGCGAGCAAAAAATCAGAGATCGATCGAACAGCAGTAGGGGAGAAGGATGGTGTATTCACCGGAGTACATGCTGTAAATCCTCTTTCCGGAGAAAAGGTCCAACTATGGGTGGCAGACTACGTGCTGGCTACTTATGGCACCGGAATAGTCATGGGGGTGCCGGCTCACGATCAGAGGGATTTTGAGTTCTGTAAGAAATACGGAATTCCACTTAAAGTGGTAATTCAACCTCCAGATCGTAAGTTATTGTCAGAGAATATGGAAGAGGCCTATGTTGATCCGGGAACAATGGGTAACTCCGATATTTTCGACGGCCTTTTTTCCACAGAGGGAATAAACAAGGTGAATCAATATGTGGTGGAAAAAGGCTTGGGGAGGATGAAAACCAATTACAAGCTGAGAGACTGGCTCATATCCCGCCAGAGATACTGGGGTGCACCTATCCCTATGATCCACTGCGAAAACTGCGGCATGGTGCCGGTCAACGAATCAGATCTGCCACTTTTGCTACCGGAGAGAGAAATCGATTTCACTCCCAAAGGGCGTTCTCCTCTGGCTGATTCAAAGGAGTTTATGGATATAAATTGTCCTAAATGCGGAAAAAAGGCAAGCAGAGACCCCGATACCATGGACACTTTCGTCTGCTCATCCTGGTATTTCTTAAGATACACTGATGCACATAATCCCACCCAGCCATTCTCCGAATCAAAGGCTAAAGAGTGGCTGCCGGTGGATAAATATATTGGTGGTATAGAGCACGCTTGCGGGCATCTAATATATTTCAGATTCTTTACCAAATTTTTGCATGATATTGGATGGCTGGATGTGGATGAGCCTGCAACTGAGCTATTCAATCACGGAATGGTGCTGGATAAGGAGGGTCAGGTTATGTCCAAATCTGTAGGAAATGTGGTCTCACCGGCGGACATAATCGATAAACATGGTGCGGACACCGCGAGGATAGCCATGTACTTTGCCGCGCCTTCTGAGAGGGAGATTTTATGGAGTGAGGAGGGGATAGTAGGGGCGAGTAGGTTTCTAAACAGAATATATAAATTTGCCCAGGTTGCCGGGAACCAAACCTTGAAGAAAAAGATAAAAACTGAAGACCTAAGTTCAACTGATTTAAAGGCATACCGAAAGCTAAATCAGACCATAAAGAAAGTAGACGAAGATATTGGCACGCTGCAACTCAATACTGCCATCGCCTCTATGATGGAACTTCTGAACGTGATGGACGACCTAGACGCGAAAGAGTCGAAGGTTTTAGGGTTTTGCGTGGAGAAATTAGCTCAGATCTTAAGCCCATTTGCGCCGCATCTGTCCGAGGAAGTCTGGTCAATTATAGGACAAAAGAAGAGCGTCTTTAAGTCCCAGTGGCCTTCTTATGACCAGGATGCCATCCAAGAGGAAGAAATCACCTTTGTGGTTCAGGTGAACGGCAGGCTCAGAGCCAGCATGAGCCTTCCGTTTGGCACGTCCGAGATGGAAGCCAAAGAACTGGCCTTGAGCAATTCCTCGAAGGCAAGAATCTAATAAAAAGCATTTTCGTGCAGAACAAGCTGATCAACCTTGTAGTAAAGTGAAAAAGGGGGAGGCATGGGTTGAAGTGATGGGGTAAGCTATAATGGTCAAGTTTACATAATATATATTATGGGACATTATCAACCTGTAAACCAACTTTCCTTCATTTAGCTCTCCTCACCTCCATCACAAGATACTTCCCAAAATCACCATAACCCCAATGGTAAAAAGAATACCTCTGCCATTTATGGAGGAGTGTAGGCGGAGCCTCCCCCATCCTCTGTAGGATGTCTGAAAAAAAACAAAAACAAAGGCCAGTAATGCCAGAAATACCAGTTTCGCAGGGCAAACATCTTAGAGGATGCCTACGAGTTGGTAGCCGGGGCGTCTCGCCCCGCATTAAAAATAATCTATTTTGTGTTGCGCTAGGAGTAGAGGTTCTAACTTAATTATTTTAAATTCGCTGGGCAGGATGCCCAGCCTACCTGGAGACAGGTTCCTTATCATTGTGCATCGGGACTATCTAAAGATCTGTTAGGACAAAATCCCGATGTAACATAACTCTCCGGTCTCAAGACTCAAGTCTCAGATCTTTATCTTGTCCGCTAAATCGCCGATGAAAGGAATCTTCCAGTCCTGTCCTTGAAGTGCAAAGATTATTCCTGCCACAGCGGAGGCTAAACAAAGCACTAACACTACGGTCCAGAGCAGATCGCTTATTTTAGGAAGAAGGAATATCACCGCTACAATCTCGATCAAAAACAGGATCAACCCCTGTTTCCCGTGTCGGAAGGCAAACGGATTGTCCTTCATCTTTATCAATGGCACAAAGCACATAAACGGAACGTAACCCAGCATAGCCGCAGCTTTACCCTCCTCTATCATCTTCTTTTTCGTCTCCTCGTCCATCTTTTGCTGACCGATCTCTTTGGCTTTTTCTTCACCCTCATTTGTTCCGAAAATCTGTTCTGACATCACCCCTCCTTATAATATTTTTTCTTTTCTTTATGAGTTTAAACTTCCCAAAATATCGGTTCTCCCTTTTGGCTGGGCAGGTCGAATCTGATCACATCCACACCTGGCCATCTCCCTATCTCTTTTTTCTGCCTCTCCCCTATCACTCGAAACCATATCTCCTTTTTTTTCACAAACTCCAAAAGCGTCATGGGAATTGCCAACTCCAATGTTTTTACGAAGGCAAACTCCAAATCAGAGGAAATTATTCTCCATTCTTTCTCTTTTGTTCGCTTAAGAAAAATGGCTGTCCCCTCTTTAATAGAGATTTTGTATCTGGAGGGTTCCAAAAGCTCCAGAACAAACTCGTATCCTTCCCGGTCAAATTCTTCCCTTGAAATGGTGGTATCAACTCTGAAATAAATTTTACTCTCATCTGAGCCGAAGTAAATGGCCGAGACCAAAGAGGAGACCTGATGCATTGTTCCACCTGCCTTCAAAGGATCAAAAAATCCTGCCTGTTGCCATTCATAAAAGTGAGTCTTCTCCCCATCTATTGTCGGGCTCAGGTATCCGGTGGGCGGTAGAAAATAGGTGGAGACGAATTTGGATTTGATAGGCTGGTAAAGCTCCTCCGGAGGCTCTTGACTGATCAGCTCATAAACGTACAGCAGGTGTGATCTGAAGATTCTATCAAACTTCTCTGTGCCCGCACCCTGGTGTTCATCCCCATACCACCAATTCCAATCACTACCCTCAGCTATGTAAATTTCCTTCCAGGCTTTTTTAAGGATTTCCTCTGTCTTTGAGTTTTTCTCTGTTCTCCTTTCAAATTCGACCAAAGCATCCCGGGTTTTCTTCAAAAGGTCCCAGGCTAAGTTATCCTCTGGATGACCGATCCATATTCTAAAATTGTGGTTTATCCAGGATCCGGCAAATAGATGAGCAAGCCTTTGGGGTTCGTCCGATTTTTGCAGAAAGTCGCTTATGGTGGTGGTGCAAAGCAATTTGTCCTTCGATAGTCTGGAGTAAAGCTCGGACAGAAAATCGTGTCCATCGTTTTTGTAGTATTCCCAGCAATTCTCTCCATCCAGTATGATTGGGACAACACTGTTAGACAGATTACCTTCAGGAATGGCTTTCCTTATTCTGTGCAAACGTTGAACAAAATCCTCGGCGGCTTCTTCTGCGTCCCAGCTGGAGTAAACGAATCCTATAAGATCGGATAGCGTATGATCGCGAAATATTATGAAAAGTTCGCCATTCTCTGCAGCTATCTTATATGGTTTGTAAAGAAGAAGAGCGGATTCTTTTGAATAGGTTCTGGGCTCACCTCTATTCCTCATCCTAATACTGTGGAATAATATCTCCTCATCGGTGGCTATCCATTTCACTCCAAACTTTGCTACCAGGGGAATGATTTGTTCACTTACGCTGCCCTCTGAAGGCCACATGCCTTTGGGTTTTCTGCCAAAGGCGTGTTCATACAGCTTTATTCCTTCATCAATTTGAGCTTCCGCATCTTCCGGGTGGGAAAATCTTGTTTCAGGCAGTTGAATATGAGGAAGGGCAAATTTTGCCATGTTTGTATCACAGATAAGAGGCAAAATGGGATGAAAATATGGCGAAAAAGCTATCTCGATCTGTCCTTCATCTTGCAATTCTTTATATTTAGGAAGGATCTTTCCCAGAATCTCTCTTTGCTTCCCGGTCAGCTCGTTTTTTTCCTCTTCGGTGAAATTTCTGCCTTTCTTGAGCAAATGAGAGACAAAAGGGTCTTCTTTGAAGATGGGATCTATCCAAACGAAATTTGACCAGACTTGCAGATCCAGGAAATCCTGCACATCAAATTCACGGGCTTTTGATTTTAAATTTTTGGGGTCCTCTCCCCTTTTCTCCAAGAGCTGATAGAATCGAGGATGAGGAAAGATCATGGTTTGGGAATTACAGCAGAAGAAGCCAGAAAGTATCTGCTCCCTCTCCGCATCGGTCAGATCCTTGGCTGGTTTTTCAGTGAGAAGGAGATGCTCATCATAGGCTTCGTTTTGGGCATAATCCTGGATCTGTTCAATTAGAGAGGGAACCAGATTGAAGGTCATACGAATTTGAGGAAAACGGTCTAACACCGCCACCATATCGTAGTAGTCTTTGAGTCCGTGCAACCTCACCCAGGGCATTTGATATTGTCCGGTCTTCGCATCCTTGTAATATGGTTGGTGCATGTGCCACAGAAAAGCTATGGAAAGTACAGAAGAGTTACCACCCTTTTGCGACTTGGATACTTTAGAAGACACTTCCTGTTTTGCGGTCATACAGATTTACATCAAAAGTTTTCTGCCAGCTGTAGCTTGGCCTGGTGGACCTCCCGGGAATCAGGATACTCGGATATCAATCTTTTTAAAACCTCTCTGGCCTTCTCCTTTTGATCCGCTTTAAGATAAGCCAAAGCTGCCTGGAGAAGATATTGAGGTGCCAAAAAACTTTGAGGGCTTAAAGAAGCCGCTTTGACAAAGTTTTCGCCAGCCGGGATAAAGTTTTCCCTCTGCATGTGACATTCTGCGATTCCCGCCTGAGCTGATGCGGCAAGCAAAATGTCCTCTTTGTGTTTTTCAAGATATTCCTCAAACAAGGACTGTGCCTGCACATAATCCTTAGCATAAAAATGGGCAGAAGCCAAGAGAAACGATGCTCGTCCTGCGCTTTTGGTGCTGCCATATTTGTTCATCAGCGTTTGTAGGCTCCCCATCGCTTCTCCAATGTTCCCCCCCTGAAGCTCCAGATTTGCCTTTCCCAGAAGATCAGCTGCCTTTTGCTCCCTTTTAGCCTGGGAGGAGAAAATGAAGAACAGTATTACCCCAACCAGAATCACACCTCCCGTCCCCATAAGCACCTCATTTAAGTGTTTCTGTATCCATTCACTTACCTTCAGAGAGTAGGTGACAAACTTGTCCTGCTTCATCTCCTTTTTGGTAATCCGGTGAGGACTCATACATATCTCCTTATTTTAAGCCGACAAACTCAGGTTTAAAAGAAGTGCTCCAAAAAAGTACACCTCTTTCGCTATCTTTCTTTGAGCTTTATAACTCTAAGTTTAAGAATTTAAGAGAAAATCTCATCAAAGCAAGCATTTTTTAAAATTCTGCTTTTCTGGACTGACCTAAGCCAAAGCTCTTTTTCCTCGATCAAATTGAGAAAAAAGATGGCAAAGTTTAATTTTTATCCCACAACTTCAATCTTCAAAAATTTTCCTGCTTTCACCATTAACAGGATCAAATCCCTTGTCTCTTAGAGATGCTCTCCCCTTTGATATGAATTCTGCGATCAACTTCCATGCTTTTTTAGCCAATATTTTTCTATGGTTGTTCCACATAAAAAAAGCGAAGCCTTTTCCCTTCTTTTTAAGGGCAGGCTTCGCTTTTTATTTACTTGCACTCTTTTTTTAGAAGAATCCCGTGAAACTTATCATTATGCGGCTGTATTTTTCGCTTTCCTTTTTATTAAACTTATGCATTTCCAATGGATCACGGAGCACCTTATTCCCCCGGTCAAA
Organism: candidate division Zixibacteria bacterium SM23_73_3; assembly: GCA_001304155.1. Lineage (GTDB taxonomy): Bacteria > Zixibacteria > MSB-5A5 > MSB-5A5 > SM1-73 > SM23-73-3. Next base: position 29,211 of record LJUX01000021.1, on the reverse strand, counting down.
AGGTATTAAGCCGGTGTGGATTTCTTTATTAACGTCATCGTATGTGGCATATTCATAGGTGATATCAAACTTTATCTGGCTCCAGGCTATCCCGGTTCCAAAGGAGAAGACATTGCCATTTACCCATGAGCCGTTCTCAATGCCGCGATCGGATTGCAGAAAAGTAGCTTGATAAAGCGTATCGAGGGTTTGGGGGTTGATATACATATCCATTCGAAGATACACCAGGCTGGAGTTGAGCTGAGTTTTGAAAAGTTTGGGATCATTTCTGTAGCCAACTCTTAGGGGAATACTTCCAAATTTGGTGTTGATATTGTATTCACCCCCGATACGAAACTGGGTCAGATCCCTCCACTCCAGGCTGGGCACGAACGGCGGCGTATTCCCCTCACTTCCCCACCATTTATCCGTCAAATAATCGCCTGTGGTTACCTCCAGGTCTGAAGGGTCGGCGATGTTTCTCCGATAGGTAACCTCGGTCTTAGAGTAATTTCTGAATTCCACGTCTGCGGCAAGTGTCAGGGAATTTATCTGATAGGAGGTGCCGAACCCGAGCATGGTGGGCATCTTCCACTTTCTGTCGGTTTTGAAAAAAGGTGATAAGAAAACGGACTGGGGTCCAAGAAACATCCCCAATTCGATGACATCAGCAAATAGTTTTACATCGTTTTCCTCTTTTAAAGTAAATGGAGTTTTCACCACACCTGCCAGGCGAAGTTTATCTAACTTGTACATAACGCCGAAGTTGAAATTGAATCCAGAATAGTCGCTGACTATGTTGGGATGAAACCTGATTCCATTGAGCCCTGTAGGGTCAGTGGAGGCAAAGAAATCGACATCACTGGTAAATTTTCCGGCATAGATGTTAACGCCCGCCCCTAAAGAAAGAGACTCAAAAAGTTTTCCCCCCAGGGAGATACTGACTACATTTAATTTACCTGACACTTTCTCATCTATCGGAGGAAGCACATAGTTTTTAACCGTGGTGTCCACGTAGACCACACTGTCTAATATCATAGCATGCCTGTTCTCCTGATAGATATCCGCCACTCTCTGGTAAAGCACCCCCCCTACCAGTTCCCGGTCCTGGATGGTAAACGGGATGGCCACACTCGCAAATGAAATGGCATTGACATCAGACTTTAGCTCGTCATCGAAGCTTAAGTTCCAATCGGGCGAATCCAAGGTGGAGGAAAACTCCCTTCTGTACATGCAGGAACTGAAACTCAAGCTCATCTGTGGTTTGTCCAACTGGGCAAGTCCGGCAGGATTCCACGAAGCGGCAGTGGGATCATCCGATACGGCAAAAAACGCACCCCCCATCCCTCTGGCTTTAGCTCCACCACCCAGAAAATTATAATCGGTCAGTGGAAACGGAGAAAAGAGATAATTCTGTAAGGTGAAATACTCGGTGGTATCCGCCTCCACCTCCGGACCGAACATTTGCCCGGCTGAGGCTGAAACTGAACTCAACAGAAAAACCAGCATGATTAAACCTGAAAGCTTTAACTTCATTTTGTATTACTCCTTGGTTAGAGTTAGTTTTCCAGCTTTTCTCTGATCCATCTCATTTAAGATGGAACAACCACAATCGAGGGTAAATTATATTGGTTTTCCAATTCATTGTCAAGCAGATTTTGCAAGAATATTTTTCTTTTTTTCTTTAAATGCGCAAGGACAAGCTTGTTTTAATCTTCTCAACCCAGATGGGGGCTCAACCATACCAAGTTTATATCTCAGCTTGTCGCCATTTTTTGCGAAAGCACTACCTGGAGGATGTTTTTTGAGTATCAATAGACCAAAAGATCAGTGCCTACCCTGATTTAGATACAGATCTCTCACGGTTGCCTTTTTATATTCCTTATTCGCCAGATCTCCACAAGTTAAATAGTTCTTGCCTAATCAGGAAATTTGATCTACATTTCCTAAAGGAATTTAAAAAGGGTGCGTGACGGAATGAGAATCATTCTGGTGGTAGGAAGAAAAAAAAGAGGGAAAACCACCCTGGTGGAGAAACTTATCCCCGAATTCAAAAACCGGGGATACAAGGTGGGAAGCATAAAATATACCACCGGCGACCATATCTTCGATGTTCCGGGAAAGGACTCATACAGGCATGGCCAGGCCGGAGCAGAGAGTACTTTGATTTTGTCCCCGCATAAAATTGCTTTTTTCTCCAATTACTTGCTTGGAAGAAATTCAGAGGAGCTTCTAAGATTTCTTTTTAAAGGGTATGATTTAATCATAGGAGAGGGATTCAAAGATTCCCCTTATTCCAAAATCGAGGTGATGGATTCTTCCCATGATCAAGTCCCCCTCTGCACGCCTCAGGATAACCTGTTGGCTGTAGTTTGTGATGGGAGAGTTGATGTTTCGGTTCCGGTTTTTTCCACGAATCAAATCAGAGAACTGACAGATCATATAGAAAGCAAACTTTCAAAAGGACAGTAGAAGATTAGGGGGAAGCACTTGAGGATATAATTTAAGAGTTTATCTGACTTCACCTTGGGGTATCTTTTTCGATCGAAGTTCCGCCCGAGGTACGCTCCATCATTGTATTCTCACCGGAAAGCTATATACCGTCATCCTACTTCCGCGCACAAATCCAACCAAAGTTATGCCTAACTTTTGAGCCATCCTGACTGCCAGGCCGGTGGGTGCGGTTCGGGAAACTACCGTGCTCAAGCCAGAGTGTTTCAGCTTGGACACGATATCGGAGGATACTCTCCCGCTTATCACCAGAAACTTGTCTTTTAACTTAATCCCTTTAAGTAAGCTTTCCCCCAAAACCTTATCCACGGCATTGTGCCTCCCGATGTCTTCGTTGAACAGAATAATGCCATCTTTTTTTGCCAGCGCAGCACTGTGAACGCCAGCGGTCTCTCTGAAAAGCTCCGATCTTTTTTCAAATTGGGACATAACCTCAAGGATTTGATCAGGGCTCAAGCTGAAATCCAGATCGATAAGAACATCTTCCAGCGGATCTATCTCCTCCCAGTTTGCAAAACTCTTTCCTTTTCCGCATCCCGAGGTGAGGATGCCTTGCAGTTGGGAGGTTTCTGGTATCTTATAGGAGGAGTCAGTATAAACGGTTACTCTGTCTTCTGAGGTATTTATGTTTCTGATCTCCTCCTTACTTTTTAAAAATCCATCAGAAATCAAAAAACCTACGGCAAGATAGGTTTGATCATATGGAGTACAGGAAAGGACAACTATTTCTTGCTCATTCAAAAAGATGCGTAGGACAGCTTCTTCTGCAACTTTCTCGCTTAGTTCTTTACGCTTGTCTTTTTCGATTCTGGTAGCGTTATAGATTTTAACTTTGCCTTTCATGCGTCTCTCTTTGTAAATGTAGCGGAAACCTTCAGGTTTCCACAATGGAAAGCTAAAGCTTTCCGTTACATTAAATTCAATTCATTCTTTGCCTGGGAATTGAATAATCAGCGATCTTGGATAACGATATTCCTTAATTCCCATCCTTTAAAAAAATAAAATGGCAGGAGGAAAAGGGAATTTCACCACCAGTTCTCTTCTCCCCCTGCCACGAATCTATTCAGCCGAAGGGTGAGGAAATTATCTGTAAAGAAAAACTCCCAGAAGCCAGAAACCCAGTGAGGTCAGGATAATCCCGCCGCTGAAGGCCTTCGCCTTGATCTGCTCCATCCGGCTAAATAAAGGCTCGCTTCGCCTGCCCAGCTCTCTTCCCAGAAGTATTCCCAGGAAGCTCAAAAGGGCGGCGTAGGTTCCGCTTACCAGCACATAATTCGGAATTGTGTGGACGCGCTCCAACCAGTAGATATTTCTCAGCAGGTAAGTGTTGACCAGGCCAAATACAGCATAATTCAGGTAAGAGGCTCCTAAGCCAACAAACCCCCAGGATATCCAACTGGACAGTTTTCTGCTCTCAGCCCAGGTAAATGCTAAGTCTATAATGGCAGCCGTGAGAAGGACTGCGGTAACCTGACAGAAGAATATCGATGGCAAACACAGTCCCTTAAAACCCGCTGCCACAATACCACAGGCTAAGGTAGTTCCCGGACGTTTAAGGATCATACGGGAGGCAGATAGGATTAGGATGGCAACCAAAGCCAAGATCGGAGACGTGGGAAAAAATTCTACCCCTCTCATCGCCCTGATTCCCAAAGCCTCCAAGCCTCCCCAGATCGATCCGAAAAGGATTATGCCTAAAATCAGCTTCCTTTTGTCTATCATAACATCTCCTTTTTATCCATAAGGATTAATCTGTGAATGTCAAGAAGGCTTGACTTTGTCTTTTTCTTTTACCTCTTTCATCTTGGCTAGCACCATCCCCACCAAGGAAGCAGTTAAGGTCAAAGTCCCAAAAGGTTTCAGCATTTGGTGGAAGAAGCCTAGATCTTCTGATACCTTGGGGCTCTTGACAACATCCGGATAGTAGTCCAGAGGTTCGGGAAGCACATAGATCTTTTTGGTGCCGGTGCCAAGCTCCGTCTCTCCATATATTACCGGATGTCTTCCCTTCTTCTCCAAGTTCTCTTTTGCCTGATGAGCCATCTGGAGTATCTGATCCCGTTCGCCGAAAACCAGGCAGTCGGTGGGACAGGCTTTGGCACAGGCTGGTTCAATTCCATCGCCCAAACGATCAAAACAAAAAGTGCATTTGGTGGATTTGCCAGCTTCTGTATCAATGACCGGGATGGTAAAAGGACAATATTCCCGACAGGCTCCACAGCCTATGCAGAGTTCCCGGTTTACATGCGTTGCCCCAGTGTTTTTATCAAAAGTCATGGCTTTTACCGGGGTTACCGGACAGGCTTTCACACAGGCCGGATCAACGCACTGCATACACCGGTGCACTCGGAAAAGCCATTTTAATTTCTCCTGCTCTTCGTGCTCATAGAACTTCACCAGGGTGTAAGTTTTAGGAGAAAGGCCTATCGGATTCTGGTAGCCGCCTGCGGCCGCAAAAAAGGTGGTTTTTTCGGCTGGAAGCTCATTCCATTGTTTGCAAGCCACCTGACATGCGCGGCAGGCTATGCATTTCTCCATATCCAGAAGAATCGCTTTTTCTGCCATATTAACCCACCTCCTTTTCGACGTTGCAGAGGAACGCCTTGTATTCAGGTATCATGGTGTTGGCATCACCCACATGCGGGGTCAAAGAGTTTGCGCTGTGCCCCGTGGCTAGACCCTTATAACCGTAATGCCATGGCAATCCAATCTGCTCGCAGGATTTTCCGTTCAGCTTGAATGGCTTAAATCGAGCGGTTACCACCGCATACGCACTTATCTCTCCACGCGCGGTTTTTATTCTTACCCTGTCTCCGTTCTTGACACCCTTGGCTTGGGCCAGAGTTTTACTCATCTCCACGAACATGTCGGGCATGAGCTCCACCAACCAGGAATTGTTTCTGGTCATCTGACCCGCCTGCCAGTGCTCCGTGACCCGGTAGGTGGTGGCGATGACGGGATACTTTTCCACGGTCCCCACATCATCCATTTCCCCAGACCAGATTTTGACAACCGGATTGAGCTGTTGAGCGGACATGGCATTCTTCACCGGCGCCTCCAGAGGCTCGTAGTGTTCGGGGAAGGGACCATCTGCTAGGCCGAAACCAAAGAGTCGAGCATGACCCTCAGGCTTCATGATGAAGGAGTATTTATCTCCTGGAGGCCAACCGCCGTCGGGCACGTCACCGGCCCATTTTGTCTCAGGACCTGTCCACTTGACCACCCACTTATGAGGAGCATATGGATTGCCCTGAAGATCGCATGAGGCACGGTTATAGATAATCCTTCTATTTACCGGCCAACACCAGGACCACTTGGGATAAAGTCCAATTTTATTGGGTGCATCTGTGGGATCTCTGCGGGCAGCCATGTTACCGGCCTCGGTGTAGCTGGCGCAGTACAGCCAGTTACCGGAAGAGGTGGTGCCGTCATCCTTGAGCGCTCCGAAGGATGCCATCAGCTTGCCGGTGGTCAGATCATATCCATTGATCTCCTTAGCCACCAGATGCACGTCCGGCTCCTCTCTTCCCGGCCCGTAGTTCCAGTTGAGATGCACTATGGGGCCAGGGAAGGGTCCGGTATCGGCTTGGTACAGCTTCTTCAGCTCCTTGCCGATCTGATCTAAAATCCACAGATCGGATTTGGCATCGCCCGGAGGATGAACCGCCGTATATCTCCATTGGCTCCATCGACCGCTGTTGGTAATGCTTCCCTCTTTCTCCATGGAAGCCGCCGCGGGCAGCATAAAAACCTCGGTTCCTATCTTCTTGGGATCAACTCCAGGAGCACTCCAGAAAGCTGCAGTCTCGGTCTCCCAGAGATCTACCGCAACCAGCCAATCCAGCTTTTCCAGAGCCTTTCTTTCCTTTAGGACATTAGGACCACCCACGGCTGGATTCTGCCCCATGCATATGAGACCTTTGATCACGCCGTCGTACATGGCCTCAAACATTGAGATGTGGGAGTAATTTGCGCTCACCTTGGGAAGATACTGATAGGCGAATTCGTTGTCTTTCGTGGCGTGATCTCCCCAGAAAGCCTTCAGCAGACTCACCGTATATTTAGGGGTATGCTGCCACCAATTAGCGCTCTTAGGGTCATTTGACTTGGGCGTCCACATTTCCAGATACTCAGCCAAAGTCTGGTTCTCTACCCTTGGAGTTTTGAGATAACCCGGAAGAATGTGAAACAGGATGGCCATATCAGTGGAACCCTGCACGTTGGACTCCCCTCTCAGTGCATTGATTCCGCCTCCAGCCACTCCTACGTTTCCCAACAGAAGCTGAAGCATGGCGTAAGTGCGCACGTTCTGTGTTCCCACGGTATGCTGAGTGGTGCCCATGGCATACATGATGGTTGCGGATTTATCCTTGGCTCCGGTTGCTCCATAAGTTTTCGCCACCTCCACAATCAATTCTGCAGGACATCCGGTGATGCTGGATACCTTCTCGAGCGTGTAACGGGAAAGATGCTTCTTTAAAAGCTGAAATACGCAATTAGGATCTTGAAGAGTTGGGTCCTTTTTCGGATTTCCGCTTTCATCCAGTTGATATTGCCAGGTATCCTTCTTATACATTCTTTTCGACCCGTCGTACCCAGTGAAGAGACCGTCCGAGAATCCGAACTGCGTGTTGACCAGGAAGCTGGCGTTAGTGTGATCTACCAGATATTCCTGGTTGAAAAGGTTATTCTGCACGATGTAGTTCATCACCCCGTCGACGAAGGCGATATCGCTTCCCGACCTTATGGGGGCATAGATATCTGCTCTGGATGAGGTGCGGGTGAAGCGGGGGTCGACGCTGATGAGCTTGGCGCCATTCTCCATCGCCTTGTTAACCCATCTGAAGGATATGGGGTGATTTTCTGCTGCGTTGGAACCGATGATCATAATGCAGTCAGCATTCTTGATATCGATCCAGTGATTGGTCATAGCGCCTCTGCCGTAAGTTTCCGCCAAACTGGCGACTGTGGCAGAGTGTCATATACGCGCCTGGTGTTCTAAATAGACTATACCCAGGGCTCGGGCCAGCTTGGACCAAAGATAACATTCCTCATTATCCAAAGCGGCTCCGCCCAATCCAGCCAGGGCTTCTGTGCGATTGACTACCCGTCCCTTTCCATCCTTCGCCATCCAGCTCTCGTCCCTGGTCTTCTTAATTCTTTTGGCGATCTCCGGTATTGCCCAATCCCAGCTCTTCTCCTCCCACTTCTCGCTATAAGGTGCTCTATATAGGATCTTGGTCATTCTTCTTTCGTTATTTGCCACTTGAATAAGAGCCTCTCCCTTACTGCAGAGTGAACCTTGATTGATGGGATGATCCGGGTCGCCCTCGATGTTTATCACCCTGTCATTGCTCACCGACACGATCTCACTGCATCCCACTCCGCAATATGGACAGATGGTGGTGGTTTCCTTGGCGTATTTGGTTTTCAGCGTTTGAGCATGTGCCTGCGAGCTTTTCAGGTGAACTCCGAAGGTGCCCAGGACCGCTCCAGTCGTCACTCCTCCGGAGATCTTTAGAAAACCTCTTCTTGAGATTTTCATGTGCTTTCTTCACCTCCTTAACGGTTTTTTGTTTTATTTTTTCTCTTCTTTTTTCAATTCTACATCCGGTTCATAGATCTCATTTAATATCATCATAGACTGGTGAATCTTCTCTATTTCCTCTGTTGAGATTCCGGATTTCTCCTTCTTTGCCATCTTCTCGATGATCTCTTTCATCTCCTTCTCATCCAGGGTTTGATGGGCCTTGACCACCAAGTCCATGGAATGGCATTTAACGCACTTCTCCTGGAAGAGCCCCTTGTGCGGATCCTCCACCGGCAACAGAGTGAAGCTCTTCTCAATTGCCTTCAAGGACTCCTCGCCGATCTTTATTCCCGCTTTACCGTGCATGTCGATGATCATTTTCTCCATACCAGTTCTAACCTCTTCCAGGGAATGGCAGATAGCGCATCTGGTCTGAAAAGCAGTGGGTTCTTCCTTTTTTGAAACTTCCTTCTTAGATGTCTGCGCAAACGCCCATACAAATACCAGCAGTAGAATCACCGAAAATATGGCGATTAGCCTTAGTCCTTTCATAAAATCTCACCTCCCTCCGAGATTTTGTTTAAAAAGTTTATATTTTGTGATTTCTTTCACATGAGTTCTCAAACCAATAAATCCTCAGATGGCGCTACCATCCAGTAAGTGGGGCTTTGGTAGCCATCCTTTTGAGCCAGAACATCTAAGTATATGGTATTGAAATTCTCCAGGTATAAATCAGGTTTTTCAGATTCAGGCAGCTTTCTCTCGTCGACCGTTTTAATATAACTTTTACACTTGTCGCATACGTCCACCCGGAAAGCGGCTTTCTCTGTTGGGGAATCCTCCTCTATGAAGAAATATCTTAAGCTGTTATGGTCTTCATTGTCGCAGAATGGGCACATGATCCTTTTGAAATACCACTCTGTTCCGCAGAAACTGCACCGCAGTATCCTCTTGCCATCATCCCTTCTCAGTTTTTCAATACCCGGGTAACTTCCACAAACCGGACAATTTCCCTTGAGCCAGTTCTCCTGATCCACTTTGTCTTTAATTGTGTCGGCATAGAGTTCCAACACAGCCTGACTTAAGTTCAGACCGATAAATAGAACTAGATCTGTCTCAATCTCGAGTTGGGAAGAAAAAGATATTAGTCTTGGGAAATCTCTATCAAGAACTAGTCGGATTAGTTTAAGTAAATTGATTTTTTCTTTATTGGCAAGGAGCCTGTCAATTTCCATGCGGCTGAAGAATTCGTTGCTCTTCAAAACAGAAAGCAAATCGTTGAAAAACTCGTCTGGAAGTTTTTTTCCTATCTTCAGCTTTTGCATGTCCAGGAGGGGCTTTTTTCCCTCTGCCTGTTCTTGAATCTGCTCATCTGGAGTTTTTGTATCCTTCAGGTGCCTGGTTTTGAAAGCGGACCTGACTTCGGCTATCTGCTGGCAAAGACCAAGATATAACTTACTCTCCGCTGGAGCGGTCATAAATTAAAATCCTTTTGATTTCCCTCACTTTTCAGCGTCAAAGCATGAAATCATACATAATTCGTCTAAATTTATGTTTCCAATTACGTCTTGTCAAGAAAAAAATACAGGCTGCTTTTTATGTCGTGGTTTTGACTACCGAGCAGCAGCTTTTTTCCTTCTGGCCTGTTAGTCGGGAGTATCATCTTCTTCGACCTTTTATGGTTCGACACACTCAGCATAAAGGTGGCGTGTAGTGCCTGCCCTAAGGGATTCCTCCTAAAATATACCCTGCCACAACTTGCGTGACGTTGAGGAAACTGGTAAAGCACGAGGCGTTCGTTACCAAGAGGAGGAGCTCCCGTGTTTTTTGTCTGCAGTCGCAGTTTTCAACGAACCAATGTAACCTAATTATGTTTTTATACCTAACACAAATTGAGAATCGTTTCGGATTCTTAACTTCGCTAAAATTGGCGAGTTAGATCTCAAATTATACAGATGATAGAAGAAGTTATTAGCCATATTCTTTTGTTTCATAACTATTTACAAAATTAATCATGCGAGAAAAAACCTGGCACAATGTTTGATTAGAAAATAAAGTGGTTATTTTTTTGAACATTGTGGCCACAGCTTTTGACCTTGGGTAAGGAATTAGTATGTAAATGGAAATGAAAAAGACAACTCACCGAGAACATTTTGGGGAATTTTTTTGGAGGGAGAAAAGAGAGATTTGACAAAAAACAAAATCCCCAAAATCAAGCAGGTTAAAATCTCGAGACAAACCTCAAATTCAAATCCGAGGTTCGGCGTAGTTTTTACAAAGGAATAGGAATCCAACTAGCCACCACAATTAAAGAAGGAGTATATCATGTTTAAAAAACTGAACCTTTTCCTCGTGCTCTTATTGGGCATTGCCTTGTTGCAATGTTCAAAGAATCCCGTTTCAACTGAGGATGAAATTCCTCCTGGATCAACTTGGTTTGCCAAAAGTTTGGTCGAATCGGACAACAAATTCGGACTCAGACTTTTCCAGGAGATAATCAAAGAGGAAAAAGACAAAAACGTTTTCATTTCTCCTTTGAGCGTTTCCATGGCATTGGGAATGACTTATAATGGTACCAACGGAAGAACCCAAGAGGCAATGCAAGAAGTTCTTGGACTTTCTGATTTGACCATTCAAGAGGTGAACGAGTCCTACAAAAATCTGATAAAGTTGCTTACTCAGCTTGATCCCAAAGTGCAATTTCAGATTGCGAATTCGATATGGTACTATCAGGGTTTAACCCCTGAAGAGGAATTCATCAATCTATGCAAGGAATACTTCTATGCGTTAGTCAGCGGGTTGAATTTTAGCGACCCGAATGCCGCAAAAATAATCAATGCATGGGTTGATGAAAATACCAATGGAAAGATCACAGAAATTGTGGATAACCCGATTGACCCTATGACCATTATGTTTTTGATTAATGCCATCTATTTCAAAGGTACCTGGACCTATCAGTTTGACAAAGAGTCGACGAAAGATGATTGGTTCATTCTGCCCGACAGTTCAAGAAAGCCGTGCAAAATGATGGAACAGAGAGGGCTATACAGGTATTTCTCAAATGACGACTTTCAAGCTGTTGATTTACCATATGGTGATGGGAGCTTTAGCATGACAATTTTTCTCCCTCATCCACAAAGGGACATCGATTCCCTGATTGCGAAATTTGATCATGAAAGCTTCAATTACTGGGTTAGTTGTTTATCTTTCCCAAGCGATTCTTTTGATATCTACTTTCCAAAGTTCACACTTGAATATGAGCTGAAGTTGAATGACGCACTGCAGGCATTAGGAATGGGCGTTGCCTTCGATCCCTGGTTAGCTGACTTTACGAAAATGTATAAAAATGGTGAGGTGTGGATTAATGAGGTAAAGCACAAAACATTTATAGAAGTGAATGAAGAAGGGACTGAAGCAGCGGCGGTTACTTCTGTTCAGATGTATTGCTCAGTAAACCCCCATTCTGGTTTTCGGGTTGATCGGCCATTTGTGTTTATGGTTCGGGAAAATCAGTCTCAAACCATACTCTTTATCGGAAAAATCGTGGAACCTGTTTTTGAATAAGATCTGTAGTTGCCCCATTCATGACGCTTCTTTAGCTCAATAAATTGAACAACTACAATACGTGTAATTGTTTGATCTCCTAAATCACTCAAAGACAAGATGGCTATTAGCCATTCGTTGTGAGTTACTGACCAGAAGCTTTCTTATGAGGTGAAACTCACCTCGTTTATCTTCGTCAGGAGGAAGTTTTGCAAGTTTTGGCAACAATACTGGAGAAGTATTTCTGATCCGATTCGTAATGGCACTTCTTGTATTTCTTGCCACTCCCACACCAACATGGAGCATTACGACTAAGGTGCATTGCGGATTTCGGGGGACGATGAAATATTTTATCCAACAATCCCATTTTTTTCTTCCTTATCTCTTTTTTTCAAACCAAGCTGATACAACCGCGTTGTCAACCTTGACTTTAATTATTTCTACGCTATTGTTCTATAAAAGTCAAGGTTTTTCCAAAAATTTTTTAAGTTTCCTGCTTTGGGATATTTTACATCATGCTACCCGATAGTTTGAAAGCCCCTCCCCTGTTTACTGTGGACTCGTCCTGACTTCAGTCCAAAGGAAGACTTGCCGGGAACGGACGTCTTTTCTATTGCATTGAGGAACCTTGTAACAAGCGCAATATCCATTACCAACAAGCCATTCAAAATCTTTCTTAACAGAAAATGGGGATTCTCTCAAATCCCCATTTTTGGCTTTTCATTTCCCAGCTAAACTTAGCTGGTTGCGTCGTCGGAGGTACAGACAAGTTTGCCCTCTTGATCGATCTGCCAGATATCCTGAGTAGCGTCATCATCCAGATCAGAGGTTGCCGTTGCAGTGAATGTGGTGGCGCCAGCGGTTATGCGATAGGTATATCTGGCACTTGGCATATATTCCACCCCGAGGACCACAAAGCTATTCGGTCAAGCCGAGCACATAGTTTTACCATTGCAAGCATAAGTATCATACTGCTGTCGGTAAGCCCTCTGCATGGTATAGATCTGCTTCAGAATCTGTTTGGCCTCAGACTGTTTGGCTTTGGTGGTGGTTCGCATAAAGCGAGGGATGGCCATTGCGGCTAAGATGCCAATAATGACCACCACGATCATCAACTCGATCAGGGTGAAACCTTTCGAGTCTCTGTGAAAGGTGCTCAACATAAACTATCACCCCTTTCCTTTGTTTATACATTATCTTCAAATAGTTTTATCCACTCTGAGTAGTGCAAAAGACATACCGATGTTTTATTATACCTTAGCTCTTTTACAACACTGTGCCCTTTAGAGCTTTAGATTGTAACAATTTCCTTCTGCCTAATTTTTGAACATCTGTTTTCAAGGCAGATTACCCCCTTCGTTGCAGAATACAACATGAGGAACTTATCATGAATGGACAAAACACAGGTGTCGGTTAGCTCGTCAGACGGCTCGCAATCCGACATACGGTCTTTAGATAGCCAAGAATATCCCGGTCATCACCAGAATCAGAGCAATGACTTTTTTGAAAACAGTCTCGTTGATTCTTGTGTGCAGTTTCGATCCGAGAAGAAGGCCGATCAACAGAAACGGTGTCAGATATAGAGCGAATTTAATCACTTCCATGGTAATAAGTTTATTGAATGAATAAAGGATCAGTCTGTAGCAGGCATCCACAAAGAATATGCCGTAAAGCGTGGCTCTGAAGATTTGCTTGTCATGAAGTTGACGGGCAAGATAAAGCACAAGTGGTGGACCATTCAGACCAAACATTGCGCCAGTGCACCCACCGGCAAGTCCAGAGAATGGCGCCCAGACTTTGCTGATGTGTCTTTTCGTCTCCTGGTTGTCCCAGATTAGTATCTTCAGCCCAAACAGAATCACCACCACACCAAAAACCTTTTTCAACGCTTCGTTTCCAAAAGAGACTAAAAAGCATGTACCAATTGCTGTTCCGATCACCAACCCAGAAAGAATCAAAAGGGTACTTCTTCTATCAATAAACCTTCGATTTTGTATGGCCAGAATTATCCCGGAAATGAAATCGAACAACAAAAATACGGGGACGACAAATTTGATATCTAAGAATAATGCTAAAAGTGGAATTGCAAACAGGGCACCGGCAAACCCGGAGACTCCTTTGATGAAATGACCAATCAAAACAATGAAACCAGCCAGCAAAACTGTCTCTGTTGCTGTCATAAGCAATTAAGACATTAGTTCACTAGTTGGTCGAGGGTACCTTACCCTCGACCTTCAGGCGGCGGAGTAAGGGTACCCCGCCACAACTTCTCTATCCTTCAACCGTAGCTTTAAGTTCACTTAAGTGTAAGATCAAACCACAATTTTTCACCATCGGTTTCGCAAGTTATGGCTCCGTTTTCTGCTGTGCGATAATATTCAATTTCGGGAAAATTTATTTGCATCAGAGTGGGGATTTTATTCCTCTCGTAGCGAAAATAATGACGGGTGAAGATGATCTTTTTAGGTCTGACCGCAGAGATAATTTTGACAATTTCATCCTCATCCCCCAGTTCAGGCAGAACCAGAACCGAGCAATTTTTCAACTCATCCCAATCAAATTCTGGATCAAAACAAACCTTTTTAATTCCATCAAAAATGCCAAAAGTAATCTCCTTATGCACGAGCTTGACCAAAAGTTTCCTGTGGATCGATCCCGATTTGTCCACTTTCGTGTAATTAAGTAACTGAATCGCAAACTCGCTTTGCTCATCCATGATGGCGTCAACAGAATCTAGGGAAAAGAGTCTACTGGAAAGTCCTTTCAACAAATTTCCATAGATTCTATCCACCAGGTTGAGGGGAAGGGGGAGGAATATCTTTTCGACCTGCCTATCTTCTGCAATCGAGCGAGCTGAATTTACATTCAGGGGGTTAGTATCCGTAAGGATCAACTTGTCAATTTTAATCATACCCTTATGATTTAAAAATGGAACCACAATATACTCGCCGGCATCAAAATTCATCCCCTTCTCCCCTGCATTTATCAAAAAAGCCTCTTTGTTGGGAAGATCAACAACGGCAGAACTTCCCTGACTAACGTCCAGAAAAGTTACCTTCAAAGATCTATCGCTGCGTGACAGACCCTCCCTCCAGATGAACACATTGGCAATTATCAGAAACGAGAAAAGAAGAATTTTTTTCTTTGAGACAATGGAACTGACTAAAAGCCAGAGAAAAAAGTAGTAGCTTATGAAACTGAAAGCTGAGGGGGCGGAGACAAAAAGTTTTGCCACTGGCAAGGTGGCAAAGAATTCGGTCAACCTTAAGGTCAAACTCAGACATACCCAGTTGAAAGCGGAAAAAATGCCCGCCAAAAGTGCACTGAAGATGGTAGAAAACAGAGTGAAACAAGCCAGCACCACCGACAAACCAGCTAAAGGAACTATGAATAAATTAGCTACCACAATTATAAGAGGAATCATGTTAAAATAATAGGCTAAGATGGGGAAAAGAACCAACTCTACAGACACGGAGATCAGAGCAGGCATTATCACCCATTTCCACAACTTCTTATGAGATCTGCTAATATATTTTGATACCAACCTACTCAGTTGTGGATATAGGAAAAGAATTCCAAAAACAGATGCAAAAGAAAGCTGAAATCCCACATCAAAAAGAAAGAGAGGAGAAAAAAACAGAATAACCAAGCCGGCAAACGAGACCACATTTACTAAATTCACATCCTTATATAAAAGGACGCCCACCAATATCACCGATGCCATAATTCCTGCTCTTACCACCGGGGGATCATTATGCACCAGATTAGCGAATATAAAAATACAAATCAGAGTCACAAAAGTGGCAAAAAGCTTGGGAACTCGAAGCAAACTTAAAGCCCCAAAAATTACCCCGATAACCAACCATACATTGGAGCCGGAGACTGCCAGAAGATGGACCGTGCCGGTATCTCTGAACATGGTATAAACTTGTTTGGGAATCTCCCTGGTCTCCCCTAAGAGAAACCCGGCGAGAAGGGCTTTGTGATTTCCTGATAATGTTCTGTCGAAAACCCCTAAAATCCATCTTCTCAACGGAATCACAATCTGGGAAGAGAAGATGTTCGCTTCACCCTGTTTTAAGATTTTCACCTGATCCACATGAGACAGATTGACAATCCCATAGATTTTTTTCCGGTTGAGATATCTTTTATAATCGAATGCTCCCGGGTTTCGTTTGGAAGTGGGCTCATTTAAGTATCCTTCGAATTCAATGTTATCGGCATAGTCAAACTTAAAGGTGGGCTTTTTTATTTTGAGAATTACCTGACCAGTGGTTGAATAAGTTCTTTCGCCAATAGTTATTTTTTCGGTATCAAGAGTTATGAATGTTTTGTTTTTTCTTACATCGGGTTCGTCCACTATTTTCCCGGCTACGGTTACCTTGGAATTCAAATTCAAGAAATTGATTATGTGATTGGGGGAAAAATTTCGTGTTATAAGTTCATATCTGAAGAAACCTGCCAGTATGATTGATAGGATTAAAAACGGGGTGGCGCTTTGTCTTTCTTTGCGCAGGAGGAAAATAAGGCAGAAGAGAAGCGTCAGTGAAAAAATCGAAAAGAGCAAAACGACAGGAAGGTCAAAAAAATTGCCTAAAAGAATGCCTGCGACAAAAAGAAGTAAGGCATAAAAGGCGGGACGTCTCATGTTCTGGTCAGGGAAAGAGGGTCACTACAGATTCACAATATTCCATCGATATGAGATTTCAGCCTTCTCTTTTAACATAACTGAAACCGAACAGTATTTATCCTTGGAGAGCTCTATGGCTTGTTTAACATCCTCCTCCTTGATATCTTTCCCCACAAAATTGAACTCCACATCTATTTTGGTGAAGTATTTTGGATGCTGGAGTGCTTGTTTTGCGTCAATCTTGACGGTCATGTCTTGCAGATTCACTCTTTTCTTTTTCAAAATGGAGGCAACATCCATCGCGGTGCATCCAGCCAGGGAGACCAGCAAAACCTCCATGGGTCGGGGACCTTTGTCTTCCCCGCCTACCTCTCGCTTAGCATCAAGCAAGATTCGATGCCAAGACTCGGTTTCCGCTTCAAAAGCCAAGTTCCCCTTCCATGACATATTGATAAACATTGTCTCTCCTTCTCAAATTGCGAAGAAACCCTCAAATGCCTCTTCTGTTTGGGGCAAAGTCATTCGCTAAAAAAAAGAGGAAACTCCTCCCTTACAGGTTTCTATCAGGTTGAGGGTCTGTGTCCATATCCACAGATGGGACATACTATCTCGTCACCTTCCCTTTTTAGCTTGGCGAAATGGCAAAAGGGGCATTCCTGTCCTTTCACGAGAATTTCGATAGTCTGCTCAGAAGTCTGTCTAACAGGGCAGCTTGATCCATCTTTCGCAACTTTCCGATCTTTATCCAAGATTTTATCATTCACACAAGACCCTACAATCTTTAAACATGCATCTGTCCATGACCACCATGATGCCGTTTTGGGAGGCTTTAAGTGCGGCAGGATAATTTATCACACCCTTCTGCATCCAGATAACCTTAGCGCCAATTTTGATGGCTTCATTCACTATGGGGGGCACATACTCAGGTCGGCGAAAAATATCCACGATCTCCACTTTCTCCGGTATAGAGCTCAGATCGGGATAAGCTTTTTCTCCTAAGATCTGTGTCTCCTCAGGATTGACTGGGATTATCGTGAATCCTTTACTTTGTAAATATCGAGCCACTCCATTGGAAGGTCTGCTTGAATCAGGAGAGAGCCCCACCACCGCCACTTTTTTGTATTTCTGCAAAATCTGTTTTATCTGTTCATCTGCAGGATTGGTATGCTGTTGAGAATTGCTCATAAGTAGAGTTTCTATTTGATGATCTTCTCAATTCTTTCGACAAACTGTTTCTTTGGCACCGCACCTACGATCTGATCCACCACCTTTCCCCCATTGAAGATAAGAAGACTGGGGATGCTCATAATCCCATATTTGGCGGCGGTCTGGCTGTTTTGATCCACGTTCAGCTTTCCTACCTTCAACTTTCCCTCATACTCGTTGGCGATCTCCTCCAGGATAGGATGCACCATTAAACAGGGTCCACACCACTCCGCCCAGAAATCAACCAGGCAGGGTTTATCACACTTTAAAACCTCATTTTCAAAATTGCTATCGTTGACCTCAACCAACTCACTCATTTTTACCTCCAAAGGTTTGTAATTCAATGTGAAGGGTTTTTCATTTCTTTCAACATCTTTTCCAGTTCTTTCAATCGCTCTACATAAAGATCCATACGGGAGAGATGGGCTTCGATTCTTTTGGTCTTATGAATCTCACGTGCCGGATAACCGAAGACGGTAGAATCATCGGGAATATCTTTGGTGACGCCCGATTGAGCACCAATCACCACCCGATTGCCGATTTTGATATGTCCCACCAATCCCACCTGACCTGCCAGAATCGAATCATTGCCCACCTTGGTGCTCCCTCCTATTCCCACTTGCGCCACGATGATACAGTTTTCACCGATGTCCACGTTGTGCCCGATCTGAACCAGATTATCGATTTTGGTTCCTCTTCCTATTCGAGTAACGCCTAATACGGCACGATCTATAGTCACATTCGCACCGATTTCCACACCCTCCTCTATCCTCACCCCTCCCACCTGCGGAATCTTATGATGAACTCCTTTCTCTTTGGCATAGCCGAATCCATCTGATCCGATCACCGTACCAGAATGGATTATCACATCATTCCCTATCTCTACGTCTTCCCTTATGGTGACGTTAGGATAGAGAAACGAGTTTTCTCCTACGGTGGAATTGGTTCCGATAAAACTGCCTGCCAGGATAGTTGAGCCGCGCTTCAACCAGGCCCCTTTTTCTACTACTGCATTAGGTCCTACATACACTCCCCGTTCTACCCTCACCTCTTCCCCTAAGACTGCAGTGGGATGAACAGCCTCAGGATAGGTCCTTTTGGTTTCAAAAAAAAGCTCTACCGCTTTAGCGAAGGCTAAGTAGGGATTAGGGTGTTTGATTAGAGATATTTTGATTCCCTCTGTTTTTGTTTCCCTTCCCACAATCACTGCTGATGCAGAGGAGGTTTCCAGAAAACCCGCATATTTAGGATTAGCCAAAAAGGTCAGATCGCCCGTTTGAGCATCTTCGATTCCAGCTACCCCCTTTATTTTAATGGAAGGGTCCCCCACCAACACCCCTTCTACATGCTCAGCGATTTCGCCTAAGCGTCTTTCTTCCTTTTTAGATTTATTCATCCGGGATAAAAGTAGAATCTTCAGAACTAAGAATCCTACTCCAGTTTTTTAAGCTCTTCTAAAACCTGATCCGTGAGATCCAGATTCTTTTTGGCATAGGCGATGTTGGCATTCACCGAATCGAAGATCATTATATAATTTTCCTCGGTGGCGATCTTTTCTAAAACCTGGTTGATCTTATCCAGAATGGGCTTGGTCAGCTCCGCATTCCTTCGCTCCGCCCTTCCTCCGGGACCATAGATATCATTGGTAAGTCTGCTATATTCCAGCTCTTTGGCTTCCAGATTTTTTTCTTTTTCATTCCTTGTAGGTTCGAGTAACACCAACTTTCTTTCTTCCAGATCCTGCTTTAGGCTATCGACCACGTGTTTCAACTCCGCTATCTCTTCCTCCCATGCTTGTACATCCTGATCAAACTTGGCTTGCGCATCAGCAAATTCACCAAACTCCGTGCGGAGCCTTATGGAATCCACGTAACCGATTTTTCCCTCCTGAGAGGAACTCTCGCTCGCCCAGAAAAGAAGAAATGCTCCGATCAGAAAAAACAGGATGGTGGAGGGTAGAATGATTTTCCTTTCCACTTTTTTCCTCCTAAAAAATTGCGTGGAACTGATATATTTTCACTCAGCTTTTTTGCTTGACTCCAGCAACACTTAGAATGTTGTCCCGAATTGAAAGTGAGGTCTCCACTCTCCTCTTTCTTCACCATCAAAAGCATGACCGAAATCAAACCCGATTATTCCCATTCCGGGGATTATAAGTCTTACCCCCAGGCCTGCTGACCTGAAAAGGGCTTGATCCGATGTGTGCCGGAACGCGAACGGTCTTATCTTTTTGCCACTTGGCCAGGCATTTCCTGCATCAGCAAAAAAGAGGAAATACATCTGTTGTTCCATCAGAGGGTATTGCAATTCGAAATTGTAAACTAAGACGCTCCTACCCCTGTTGGCTGGTCCGATGGAAGCATCTGAGTACCCGCGAATCATCCCATCCGGATCTGTACCTCCTGGTGAGAAACGTTCCCCGTATACCTCCGGCAGGTCTTTGTCCCTTCCATCTATAACCCCCACCTTCATATGAGCCGCCAGGACAAATTTCCAGAAGGTGGTCAAGAAGTAGCTGGCTTGAAATATATGCTTATGATAGTAAAAATCTCCCCCCAAGAAATTTGCCGCCAATTCTGTATTCCACGAAAGGACGGAACCTTTGGTGGCGAATTGAGGAAGATCTCTTGAATCCCTGACTATTGTAAAGGAAGTGGTGGCAGCATTTCGAGGCCAATCCACCTCAGAAAGATAATGAGGAATATAAGTAGTGTCTGTGCCTGCGGGGTCCACCACCGCTAAAGGAGGAGCAAAATCATAATATCTGATCTGTTCCCATCGATAACGCCAGTATAGCCTGAAATAATTGTCCGGCCAGGAAAGTCTTCTGCCCAATCTTAGCCCGAATCCTCTGTTCTCCTCAGTAAAATCATCATACCATTTCCGGTTGATCTGGTAGATGTCGAAGCCCACTGAAGTGGGGGTGTCTCTGAACCAGGGTTCGGTGAAGGAAAGCTCAATGGTCTGCCTTCTTTTGCCGAAATCCCAGTTAAGTTTGAGATTCTGACCATTGCCACGAAAATTGGGAATGCCCAGACCTATGTTTCCTACCAGCTTGTCTCGGGCACTGTATCCTGCACCAAACATGATCTGTCCGGTGGGCTTCTCCTCCACCTTAATGATTAAGTCAATGTCCCCGAGAGCGTCGGAATCTCTGCCCGGGTAAGACAGAAAGCTCTCTTCTGATCACCTTTTCCTTGGTCTTGGTGTTGCCCTGAATGTTTATGTAATGGACGTTCGCCGGCACCCCTTCGGTTATATGATAGGTAATATTTACCACGTTCCCCCGCGTGGTGGTCTTGTCCTCCACCTGGGTGTAAAGATAACCATCCTCCTGATAAAGAAAGTAAATGTCACCTAATGTTTCCTCATACTTTTTCTGGGAATAGATATCCCCTTCTTTGAATCTCACCAGTTTGCTTAGCCTCTCTGAGGAAAAAAGTTTGTTTCCTTCCCAATTCACCTCTCCAAACTTGTATCTTTCCCCTTCGCTTACCGTAACCTGAATAAACAGATTCTTCTTATCGGGTCCATACCAAATAGAATCAGAGACTATCTGGGCATCCAGATAACCTTCTTTCTTGTAGAATTCTATGATTTTCTCTTTGTCCTCCTCGTACTGATCGGGCTTGAACTCGCCACCACGAAAGAAGCTTTTCTGTTTATTTTTCATCTGCTTTCTTATCTTGGATGCCTTGAAAGCTTCGTTTCCCTCCACATAGATCTTTTTGATCCTTACCTTTTTGCCCTCGTCGATTTCAAACTTCAGGATCACTCCGCCCGGAGCCTCCGTTTCGACCAACTCAGATCCTATCCGGGCAGTAAGATATCCCTTCTCATTATAGAGTGATTTAATCTGATCTACCGCCGTCCTTACATCCACCTGACTTATCACTTTACCTTCAGTGATTTTTATTTTTTCCTCTATATCCTCCTTCTTTATCTTCTTGTTTCCTGAAATCTCAATTTCCATAACCCGTGGATATTCTTTGACTATTATGGTGAGCCCTATCCCAGTCTCTGACTCAGCGCCCTCGATCTGAATATCAGAGAACAGATTCATCGCATAGATTCTCTTGATAGCTTCCTGTATGGTGGCAGGTCTGAGTTCAGAACCCACCACCAGTCCGGCCATGTTAATTATCAGGGACTGATTTACGCTTCGATTCCCCAGCACCTCAATCTGGGTGATAACTGCGGCGGAGCTTACCTGACAAAAAATAAAAGTAGCGAAGACGAAAACTATTATGATTGTTCTCAACATTTCAGCAAAAACGCCTTTGTCCTGTGGTTAGATTTTTCCTATCAAGTTACTTCAGCTTTCATTTCGGCCGAAGAATTTTTTCGATTTCAATCTCGGTATATTCCTGACGGTGGCCCTTCCTTCTTCTATATTTCACCCTTCTTTTGAACTTGAATACTGTAACCTTCTCCCCTTTTCCAGAACCCAAAACCTCTGCCTTTACCTTAGCATTTTTTATATAAGGCGTTCCAATTAAGGTCTTCTCGCCGCCAATAAAAAGAACCTTATTTAGGGTCACTTTTTCCTTGGGTTGAACCTGGAGTTTTGGTATTTTTATTTTCTCCCCCTCCTTGACGCTGAATTGAAATCCTCCGGTCTCTAAGATGGCATACATAGGAACCCTCCTTAGATGTTCTTGGTATAACTCACGATCTTTTTAAAGCTTTACGATAATTTACATTATCTCTTCAAAAACCATACTAACATTTTTACCATGACAAGTCAAGCCAAAACTATCTTCCGGCTTTGAACATATCCGTGACTTCCAACTCCTGATTCAGATCAAACACACGGAACTCATCCGATGATAGGTTTTCGTCTTTCGCCAGCTCTATATCCAGCTTGAGCTCTTTACATAGCTTGTGTATGCGACCAGTTTTTCTGTCTCCGAGAACCTGCCCTACCTCCGGATGAACCATCAGTCGATAATTTCTGCATTTGGCACCCACCTTGGCTCGTTTGAACCATCTCTCGATCTTCATGGCCACGGTTTCTTTGGAGATCACCCTGCCGATTCCTCCACAGCAGGGGCAAGTTTCACTTAAGGTGTGAAGTATTGAAGGCCTGATCCTTTCCCGGGTCATCTCAATTAAGCCGAAATCGGAGATGGGCAGGATGCTGTTTTTTGAACGGTCATGTCTAAAGGCGGCTTTGAATTCGTCGAAAACCTTCTTTCTGTTTTCCGCCGACTCCATATCGATGAAATCCACGATAATCAATCCTCCGATGTCTCGCAATCTTATCTGCCGGGCAATCTCCCAGGCTGCTTGCAGATTGGTTTTAAGCACGGTGGATTCCTGGGTGGTCTTTCCCACGAACCTGCCGGTGTTGACATCGATGGTAACCATAGCTTCTGTCTGATCGATCACAAAGTAAGCTCCTTTTTTCACCCACACCTTTCGATCCAGCATCTTTTCTATCTCCAATTCGATATTATAAGCATCAAAGATGGGAACCTTTCCCTCGTAAAGCTTCACTTTGGAACGTAAGCCCTTGGCGACCGTTTTCAGGTAGGAGAGAATTTTCTTAAACTCCTTTTTAGAATCGACCACCACACTTCCCACATTCGGAGTTAAAACATCCCGCATAACGCTATAAATTAAACCTATGTCTTTATGAAGCAGAACTGGCGCACTCTCTTTCTCCGCCTGCTTTATTATCTTTTTCCAGAGCCTGGAGAGGTTTTTTATATCTGATTTAAGCTCCCTTTTCTGTTTTCCCTCTGCCACAGTGCGTATGATACATCCGAATCCATCCGGCTTTATCTCGTAAGCTAACCTTTTCAGCCTTTTTTTCTCCCCCCAATGGGATATCTTGCGTGATACTCCTACATGATCTTCCCCAGGAACTAAAACCAGGTATCTTCCTGCTAAAGAAAGCTGGGTGGTAACCCGGGATCCTTTGGTGCCTATTGGTTCCTTGGTTACCTGTACCAAAATCTCCTGTCCTTCCTTTAGAACGTCCTGAATGTTTTCGGGCACCTTCTTAGCTTTCTTTGCCTTCTTTGCCTCTTCCTCTTCTTCTAAAAATTCGGCTTCATACAAAAGATCAAGCTGAGCCTTGGAGTCTCCAATATCTGAGAAATGAAGGAAAGCACTCTTCTCCAGGCCCAGATCAAGGAAAGCGGCCTGCATTCCGGGCAGGACGGTCTTGACCATTCCCTTGTAAATGTCTCCCACCATCCTCTCTGCCTCCGGACGCTCCACCAAAAGCTCCACCAGTTTTAAATCCTCTAAGATGGCTAATCGAGTTTCATGTTCAGACGCGTTGATGATTATATCTTTTTGCATCTTTGGCTCCATTCAGTATGTATTGCACAGCCTGGTCCAGATTTTCCAAATTCACCTTAGTGTTCATGCAGGGACCATATGGCCTTTCATTCAGTACGCCGTATACCGGAATGGGATAAGCATCCTGAATGCCGGAACAAAGATCCCGCTCACAGGCAACCGCCACGATTACGCTCGGCCTTTTCTCCACCATCACCTTCCGGGCTAAAGTTCCACCCGTAGCGATGGAGACATCAATATTGTATTTCTCCGTCATCTCTATGATGTCGCCGATTAAGCATCCTCCGCATCGTTGACAATTGTTGTAATTGGCGACGATCTTGTGGGGACAATCGAAATTCTGCAGACAGTGAGGTAAAAGTATCAAAAGCCGATCTTTTTCTATCCTTTTTTCAGTGGCTTTGAAAAGTGAGTTGTTGACCTGGACGAATGACTCTCGAACCTGATCTTTAGAAAGTCCAAAAAGCTTCCCCAAAAAAAGATTGATGGGAAACAAAACTTTCAGAGTTATCTGTTTCTCTCCATGGGGAAACAAAAAATCTCTCTCCAAAGCTGAGGATAGCACAATTAAAAATAACCCTCCCGAGATGACAAACAGAGAGAGTATCCCCAGAATTTTTATCGCCAGGCTCAAAAAGGGGCTCATCGCGTTAACCCGGGGTGAGATCAGATACCACAAAAAGAAGCTCAGGATGATAAGTGCCACCAGACTTAAAATGGACAGAGCAAGAAAAGTCCATTTACCCTTTGCCCTTAATCTGTTTTCCAAATCAGCCATAATTTCACTTATTCAAAGATGGTAGCCGTTTCGCCTTTGGTGGGGCGAAAAACTATAGTTAATTTTCAACAATTTGCGTCCAAAATGGACGACCACTTTTTTATACCAAATCTGGACTATTTTGTTCAATTTTAATTGCCAAAAAGATCATCCCAATTTCTCTTCAGGCTGGACCCGGTATCCTCGGACGAATTCCTCAATGCTCATCCTTCTTTTGCCCTCTGGCTGAACTTCAAGCAGGCTCAAGATCCCACTTCCTGTTTTCACCCAGAGACTCTCTTTTTCATCCGACTCTGTCACCTGACCCAAATCGCCTGTAAATGAAACATCTCCGATTATATGCGCCCTGTAGATTTTTAGAATTTTTCCCCGAAAAAAGGTAAATGCTCCTGGAGAAGGCGCCAACCCCCGAATCTGATTTTTTATTTGGGTGGCTTTTCGAGACCAGTCTATCCGACAGTGCTCGGGTGTGATCTTGGGAGCAGGCGTAGCCTGTGTATCATCCTGCTTTAAGGTTTTTACCTCTCCCCTTTCGATCAGATCCACAGTCTCAAGCAAAACATCAGCCCCCTGTTGTGCCATTCGATCATGCAGTTCGCCGAAATTCTCTTCCGGATAAATCTCGGTTTCTCTCCGCAGAATCATATCACCGGTGTCCACTTTTTTTCTAATGTAAAACGTGGTCAGCCCGGTCTTGGTTTCACCATTCATCAGTGCCCAGTTGATGGGTGCCGCCCCGCGATATCTGGGCAAAAGAGAGGCGTGGAGATTTATGGTCCCCAGCCGAGGCAAAGAGAAAACCACTTCCGGAAGAATGCGAAAAGCCACCACCACTATCAGATCAGGGCTTAATTCTTTAAGGGCTTTGATAAAATCCTCATTCTTTAGTTTCTCTGGAGTCAGAACCTTCAAGTTGTGTTCTAAGGCAAACCTCTTTACCGGAGACTCTGCAAGTTTCCGTCCTCTTCCTTTGGGTTTGTCAAAAGCGGTCACCACCCCTACTATTTGGTGCCTGCTTTGAATCAATTTCTTCAGGCTGGGGATAGAAAAATCTGGAGTCCCCATAAAGACAAGTCGCATAACTTTTTATGACCCTGCTTTAAACGATGGTTATCTGGTTGAAAGCTTTTTTAGCTTCTTGGACAAAAGCTTTCTTTTTATGGAGCTGAGATGGTCGATGAACAGAATTCCATTTAAGTGATCTATCTCATGCGCAAGCACGCGGCTCAAAAGACCTTTGGCTTCCACAATTATCTCTTTCTCGTTCAGATCTATACCTTTAACCGTCAACTCCAAAGGACGGGTGACGTCCGCATAGGTGCCAGGTATAGAGAGACATCCTTCTTCCTCTGTCTGTTCACCATGTGTATCTACTATCTCTGGATTGATAATGATCAAAGGGGAATCATCTGTTTGAAAAAGAGAACGATCTACCACAAAGACCCTTAGCTCTTCCCCCACCTGATTGGCGGACAATCCGATCCCTCCCGCATTCCTCAGCGTGCCCAACATCTCGGATGCCAACCTTTGTATCTTTTCATCCATCAAGGTGATCTCTTTGGCACGCTTTCGCAGGACAGGCTCACCGTATATTCTTATTGGCAAAATCGCCATCTGCGCTTCTTTCCTAGGCTAACAAAAAATACCAAATGATTCAAATATCTGACGGGGTTAGATCAACGTTTACGGTTCCTCCCCTATCCTTCCAGCTATTGAGCTTTTTAAAAATTCTATCTTCACGTTCTCTGCCACCTTCAGGACCACCTTGTTCTCCTTATCATCCATGCCCACGATGGTGCCAAACATGCCGCTGTTGGTGACCACCTTATCTCCTTTGCGCAAGGTGGTGAGCAAAGTCTTATGCTCTCTTTGTCTTTTCGTTTGAGGTCTGATCAGAAGAAAATAAAATATCACCACTATGGCGATTAGAGGCAAAAAGGCGGCTATTCCTCCCCCCTGTTGACCGCCACCGCCTGTTCCCATGGCATGAACAGTTTCGACCATGACACCTCCAAAAATTAAAAGTGGCAGAAAAAAGCAAACAACTTTAGACGAATCCGTCTTCTTGGATGACTTCAACTTCCGAATTGCGTTTTTGAACTTCTTCATTTCCCCTCTCCGGTTTGATTGTTTCCGATCTTATTTTCTTCATCTTTTTCATTGGAGTGATACTTTTTCAAGAATTCCATCTTCCACTCCAAAAACCGATTTTTTAATATAGCATCTTTTGCCATCTTCATCAAGTCCATATAAAAATAAAGACTATGGATGGTGGCAAGCCTGAGTGCGCTCACCTCGCCAGTATTGAAAAGATGTCGCAAATATGCCCGGCTGTAATTTCGACAAGTAGAACAACCGCATTCTGAGTCGATGGGAGAAAAATCGTCCGCATACTCTGAATTCTTTATGATCAACTTGCCCAATCTGGTAAACAGGCTTGCATTTCTGGCATTTCTGGTGGGAAGCACGCAATCAAACATATCAATACCTTGAGAGATCGCCTCCACCATGTCCTCCGGAGTTCCCACGCCCATCAGATATCTGGGTTTCTGTTCCGGAATGTATGAAACGCACAAATCCACCATCTCAAAGGTGGTGCTTTTCGGTTCTCCTAAAGAGAGTCCGCCTATGGCATATCCGGGAAAATCGAGCTTCATTAAAGCTGAAGCCGAGTTTTTTCTCAGCTCCGGATAGGTACTACCTTGAATAATACCAAACAAAGCCTGCTTGTGTTTGAAACCTTTATCTTCCAATTCCTTATGCGCCTCCTTACATCTCTTTGCCCAATTCAAGGTTAGCTGATTTGCCCTTTTTGCCTGCTCCATGGAGCACGGATAGAACACAGGTTCATCCAGCACCATTATTATATCCGCGCCCAAAGCATGCTGAATTTCAACCACCTTCTCCGGAGTAAACAAATGATAAGAACCATCCAGATGTGATTGAAACCTCACCCCTTGTTCTGAAGTTTTAGTGAGTGAATTTAAACTGAATACCTGAAATCCTCCGCTGTCGGTGAGGATAGGTCTGTCCCAATTCATGAACTTGTGCAGTCCCCCTGCCTTTTCTACCAGTTGCTCACCTGGTCTTAAATAGAGATGGTAGGTATTGCCCAAAATCATCTCTGCTCCAATCTCCTTCAGGTCTTCAGAGGAGAGAGTTTTTACCGAAGCCTGAGTGCCCACCGGCATAAAGATTGGTGTATTCACCTCTCCGTGCGGAGTCTTTATCACCCCCACTCTGGCTTTAGAATTCTTATCCCTTTTTACTATCCGAAACTCGAAATTGTCCAATTTAAACGCCCTTAACTATCGACTTTAAGAGATTATGCTAATCCATTGGTTGTCACTGCATTACAAAGCTGTGCCCGCCCATTCACGGGGCGGTTTTTAGCTCGATGAATCGAGTAACTACAAGAATTACAGGCGGGATAAATTCCCGCCCCTATGGGGAAAAATAGTTTCTAACTTATAGGGCGGGTTCATCCTGAAGGGATTCACCCTGCCCCTCGGTCCTGAGACCTCGGGGTCGAAGGAAAGGGCATTCAGCCCCGCTAATCCCTTCCCTTCCTCTGTAGTTGCCCCATTCATGGGGCGGTTTTAGCTCGACAAATCGAGCAACTACGTCCCGTTCAACTCACTTGTCCTCAAGCAGATCCATACTCTGCTAAAACTTCCGACACGGCTCGATACTCATGGGCTTTGGGGCAATAGCAGAAGAGACTCATCTTTCCCACATCCGGCTCATCATTTTTATTCAAGTATTCTGAGTCTACATGAGTTGCTACGATTTCACCAATAAACAGACAGTGAGAACCTAGGTCCAGTATCTGCTTAACCGCACATTCCAGATTCACCGGACATTCCTCAATCAAAGGAACATCTACTTCTGTGCCCTTTATGGGAGTAAGCGCACACTCGGTAAATTTATCCACCTCCTTTCCTGAGGTGGTCCCGCACCAGTCGGTTGCCTTGAGCAATCCTCCTCTGGGAACGTTGAGCACAAATTCTTTTGACTCTTTGATGATGTCAAAAGAAAAGCGATTCTTTCTTATGGCGATTCCCACCATGGGCGGCTCAGAACAAACCACCCCCACCCAGGCAAGTGTGATGATGTTGGGCCTCTCCCCTTTCTTCTGACAGCTCACCATCACCGCCGGAAGCGGAAACAACATGGTCTGAGGTTCTAACAATTTCTTTGGCATATTTTGTGTCTCCGAAAAATAAGTGTCAAGAGTTATTCTAACCTACCTGATGAAGGTAAGCAAAACTCCAGTGCAAAGGCATTATACGTGTGAGATATTTTCCCACTCGCCCTCTAATCTATCTTCATGTAACTTTTTTTCGAGATAACTCAAAAATTGAGAGTCTGAGAGAACCGCCTTTGCCACATCTGCAAAACAACTTGCTTCCTTCTTCGAAACTATCCACGAGGAATCAGCAAACCTTGGTTTTCTAGGATCAAAATTAAGTTCGGACAATATTGCGTTTAAGTTATTAATGCAAGAAGTCCTCCTATTAGACTTGCATGTTGCTCTTATGTAAAAACAAAAAGAACGCCTTGCTTTTTCTAAGCAAATTTCAAGATCGTACTTGAATCCTTCAATGTTAATAATCATTTTATATCACTTGAATATTCTCTTCTAAACTCTTCATAAACAATCCTCAAAACTTTTTCTCTATCTTCCATATCTTCGAATTGCTCTAAGAGTTTCAAAAGATC
>LJUX01000020.1 GCA_001304155.1 candidate division Zixibacteria bacterium SM23_73_3 | reverse complement strand
AGATAAGATTTTTTCGATTATAGTTTTTCCTTTACTCATTGTAAAATCCTACTTCTCTTAGATAATCGTGTTCTAATTTGCCTAACTGATTCAAAAAAGAATTTATTGCTTCTTCCTTACCCATCTTAAATTCCTTACCCCATTCCTGCAGAGTAAGCAAGAAATATTTAATACTTACAAGTAAAGCTGGAAAAACTTCTTTTGCGCTTAGCTTGACACGATATCGCACTTCTGACTCGGTTTCCTCGCAAAAGCCACTTAAGCCCATTGGATGCGGATGCGTGAAATGGGAATGAAAATGAAAAACGTAGTCATAATCAAATGCTAAACATGTATCCTCAGCCATCTGCCGCCGGTTAACTCCAGCCCATTTCCCAGATTTGAACTTCTTCAGGCAATTCTCTTCGTCTTGTCCCTGTTTAACATAAAATACCTTGACTTGGTGGTACTGGCGTAAGATTTCCATCTCCTTTTTTAAAAATAGAACCTTCACGTCTGGACGCAGCTTGCCATCTGGGCGTTTTGCCTTATCCAACATGAATTTCTTCTCAAGAAAGGGGTAGTTCATAAATTTGTATATGCTGTCTGAAGGGTTCTGCTGGATATACCTGAGAGTCAGATAGTTATCGAAAATCGTTCGCGCCAAACTCATTGCATCCTCACCATGTCCCTTGTTACATAAAATTAAAACTGATTCATCCTTATTCCAGGGTTTGACGTCATCTTGGGATTGATTACCAAAGTCAAAAATTGTCTTCCCTAAATCAAAGAATGGTTTGAATTCTCGATATACTACATTATCCTCGTAAAAGTCACTTTGTCCCTGACTCATACTCTTCCGCAAACTTTATCCTTTTCGATATGGGTGGATGATCATAGAGCAAAAACTCAATTATGGGGCTGGGATTTGGATCGGCTAAGTTCATATACGCTAACTCATCCATGGCGGAGATGAAGGCCTCCTTATTTTGGGTCATATCCAGCGCAAATTTGTCCGCCTGCCTCTCCATATGCCTGGAGAAGGCCGGGAAGACGGGCATGGTAATCAAGCCATAAATCACGAATATCAGAAATATCAAAGGGAGACCGGCTACATCAGCCATGTCATCAATCTTCAGCTTGTTTCTGAATCTGGTTATGATCCTGGGGCCGGTCAGGTGAATTATAAAAAACCCTATCCCTGTCAAAATTGCTGAGAAGAGTATACCCCACCAGATATGATGCATAAGATTGTGCCCCATCTCATGGGCAATCACCACCTCAACCTCATCCGTGGTGAATTCATCAACCAGGTTGTCGCCCAAGACTATCCTTTTGGTGTTGCCCAAGCCGGTAAACATGGCATTCGCTTTCTTGGTCTGCTTGCTCATGTCCATGGCGAAGATGTTCTCCACCTCCACGTTCGCCCTATGGGACAAACTCACAAGCCTGTCCCTGAGCTCCCCCTCAGGTAGTGGGGTATACACATTGAAAAGTGGCAATATCAAAATGGGAGCTAAGTTTACCAACACGACGGTGAAACCTATGAACACCACCGATACATAGATCCACCAGGTCCTGGGTGCCTTCTTCAGGGCTAGATATATCCCCTCTACCACGATCAGAGCGATGATGCCAATAACCAGCAAGCCCAGTAGTTCTTCTCCAAACCACTGCAGCAACGTCTGGTTGGATAGTTCAAACTTGTGCTCCAGAGAGAAGCCGTAGTAGCTGGTGGGAAATCCGACGATGAACGCGATGATAAGGAAAAGAAGAGTATAGAACGCCACCACCCAGAATCGCTTCCTGGTTATCTTCTCAATTTGCCTTCGGAGGAAAGCGGAAATTCCCAGGAACAGAAACAATACCAGAAACAGAATGCCGTAACCTTGATCCACGAAATAAAGCGTGTTTTTTGCCTTCTGGTATTTGATGGCCTGCTGCAGGCGTTCTTCTTTGTCCTGTTCCACCTGAGCCGCTTGGGCCATAGACTCTTCGGAACTGTCTGCTGGGGCGGAAAGTTGCAACTCCTGCTTAGTCTCATTCTGTGCCGGAATCGCCTTGGCCAGGAAGGCAGAAGCCAGGAAGACCAATACAACAAAAGACAGAATTCGCCGCATGTTTGTCCCCTTACAGAATATGTGAACGGAGATATTTTTGGACTTTTAGTTGCAGTTTTGAATTCTCATTTTTGAGTTTTTAATTTCTTAAGAACCTCATTCGACACTTTTTTCCCGGAGAGGAGCATTCCGCCAAAGATCGGTCCCATGCGATGCGCCCCGAAGACCGCATTAGCCGCCATGCCTGCCACGTAAACATTGGGGTAGGCTTCTTTGGAGTTTTCCACCACCTCTTTTTCACCCATATCCGCCCACATGGGCTTCTCACCCACTATATCTCCGGTCGAGGTGAGAAGCCTCGGGCCGATCTTTTTGACGATAATCTTGACCAGCTCGGCTGGATGCCCGGTTGCCTCCACTAAATATTTTGCCCGTATGGTCAAGGGATCCACGTGCAGGTTTGCCATCTGGACTGCCGACCAGTTCAATACCAGCCCGCAAACTTCTTCACCCACCAGCATCACGTCCTCCACACTGATCAGATTGAACACCTTCGCTCCTGCCTTGGTCGCCTTTGAGCACAAGGTGGATATGCATTCGACAGCATCGGCAGTGTAATATCCTTTTTGGTAAATCTTGTAATTAACCTCAATTTCATCTAAAATCCCCTTCCCTTCTTCCCCCACCACCAGTTCATTAAACATCATCCCTCCACCCCACATTCCACCCCCGATACTCAATTTTCTCTCAAACACTGCTACCCTTACCTTTTCTCTGGCCAAGTAGTAAGCAGCGCAGAGTCCTGCCGGACCCGCTCCGGCAATGGCGACGTCCACATCTGAGTACTCCAAAAGCTTCTTATAGAAGCTTTCCACTATGGCCCTGGTGATCACCACATCGTCTAATTTCATCCTCTCCGCACCTTACTTTAAATTCAACACCTCTCTGAATCCGGGGATATCAAGAAAACCATGTCCGCTCACGTTGAAGGCGATCACCTTTTTCTCTCCACTCTCTTTACATTTAAGCGCCTCATCGATGGCGCAGGCGACGCTGTAGGCAGACTCCGGAGCAGGGAGAAATCCTTCTGCCCGGATAAATTGTGTGGCCCGCTCAAATACGTGTTTTTCATCTTCAGGATAGGCAATGGTATCGATGATTCCCTTATCCCTCAAAAGGCTTAGGATAGGTGAACAGCCGTGGTATCTTAAGCCGTCGCCTTTTATGGGAACCATATCGATTTTGTGTCCCAAAGTATACATCTTAAGCATAGGAGTCATCTCCGCATAGTCAGCAAAATCATATCGGTATTCTCCCTGAAGGTTGGGAGACGCTTTACTCTGCGCAGCGATGAACTTAATCTTTTTGCCCTCTTTTAAAACATCATGAACAAACGGCAAGGCAAAGCCACCGAAATTGCTCCCCCCTCCCAGACAGGAGATGACCATATCCGGGTAGTCTTCAAATTTAACAAACTGCTTTTTGGTCTCCAGACCTATAATGGTCTGATGCATCAAAACGTGATTTAGAACCGATCCTAAACAATAGATGGCTTTTGGATCTTTGATAGCATCCTCCATCCCTTCCGAGATGGCTATGCCCAGAGAGCCGGGATGATTTGCGTCTTTGCCGTACAGTGTCTTTCCAAATTCCGTCTGGTCGCTGGGAGAGGCATACACATCTGCCCCAAAAAGCTCCATTAAGTTTCTCCGATCCTTTTTCCAGCTGTAAACGGCTCTCACCCAGAATACCGTACACTTCAAACCAGCCAGAGCGGCGCCATAAGCGAGGGCGGTTCCCCATTGTCCTGCCCCGGTCTCGGTGGTCAATCTCTCATAACCCTCCTTTTTGGCATAGAATGCTTGCGCCAGCGCGGTATTTACCTTGTGGCTTCCGGTGGGACTGTAGAATTCCGCCTTGTAATATAGCCGTGCCGGTGTGTCCAGCCTTTTTTCCAGATTAACTGCACGAAACAAGGATCTGGGCCTGCCGGCCTGATGATAAATGTGCTGCAACTCCTCCGGAATATCGATCCACCTCTCCTGAGAGAATTCCTGCTTCAGGCATTCGCCCAAGAGTATCTTGGGCAAATTCTTGAGTCTTGATTCCCCACTCTCCGGATCCTTCGGTGGAGGAAGCGGCTCCGGCAAATCGGGAAGTATGTTATACCATTGGGTGGGCATCTCTTTTAGATCTATGTTCACCTGTCTTTGATTGATGGGCATGCCTGTATCTCCTTATAAATTAATTTTTTGGTCTTCAATAATTCGAGACGAAAAAAATCTACTACGCAAGGACAAGATTGGCTGGGTCCTCATATTTTTCCGCCCAGACTCTCAAAATTTATGAAGTCCGCATAGTGAATGATCATTGCCTCGACCGAGCGGTACCCTCCGTCTCCCTCCCGGGCATGGGTGGCGATCATATGAATGACCTCTTCTGGCAACCCATGTTTGTATGCTAAAGCCGAGCCTGAAAAAGGATGCCTCAAAAGCTTTCCGGTTTTGCTCTTGATCACCTTGTCCCTGTCTTTGGCATACTCTAAGAGTTTACCCACATCATGCAGAATCGCCCCGGTTATCAAAAGATCGAAGTTGATTTCTACTTTGTCCTTGTAGAACTCTAAAAGCACGCCAGCGATCTTTAAAGCGGTGTTAGTAACCGCTCTGGTATGTGCAACCAGATTGATTCTGCATTCAGGTATTAACAGGGTGAAAGGAACAGACTTCAACTCCTCGATTCGCCAGCCACCTTCTTCTATCGCCTCCTCCCAGGTGGACACCACTTTGGCTCTCAACTTTTCATCCTTTATCTGTTCAATCTCTGGAAAGAGCTCTTTGATCCTTGGTTTCATACTACTCCTTCTTTCAAAGATCCCCCGCCTTCGGCGGGGTAATATGAAGGCAAATATTATGGATTTTTCCAAAAATTGCAACAAAAATCTTTGATAGCATTGTGCAGAAAACTATAGGTCTGGAGGAATGTAGTATATGGTCAGTTTACTCAAATGAGCTTAAGCCTTCTATAGCAAAATAATGTAAAAGGATAGGTAGCAAGTTATGGATCGAGAAGAAATTTATCGTGCCCGCCTTAGCTTAAAACCGGCGGTGAGGAATCCCACCTTTTTTCTTTGATGATCATAAACAGAAGGCGAGACAAAGTCTCCTAAATCTCTTAGCTGTCTCTGATTCAGAATACCTAACTGCCTATAAGCTTCAATGGATGCTGGCCCCACTGCCCTTCTTGAGCCATCCAATATCTTTACTGCCAATCCATAACCCTTGTCCAACACAACAGCACAGTGCAAAGCCTCCGCTCCTGCTTTGGCCAGGATATTCCGCTGGCTGGCCACAGCCAGCTCGTAATCTAATCTTCCTCTTCCGGAAACCATATCCGGATATCTCCACATGGAATCTGCTACTACCTGCAATGACTGGGAGGTGCGTTCATCTTTAGCCTTGAAACTCTGGAGCTTAGAAAATCCAATGGCCATGCTTTTCAAGGGAAGAGCGTGGGTCGGAGCTCCACATCCCTCTACACCGATTTTGATCTTTCGTTCTGGGTATTCGCAAAGCTCGGAAATTTTCCTTAAAATTAACTTTTGAACAGGATGTTTAGGATTTAGGTAATTTTTCAGATTCCAGCCCTCATACACACATACTGCCAGCATTCCGGCATGCTTTGCGGAACAATTATGCTGAAGAGAAGAGAATTTTTTCTTTGGTGGGGTTATGCCCAAAGCTGTGTAGTAATGGGGAACATGGGTGTCGCACTGAAGGTAACCTTTGTTCAAACCAGTCTTTTTTAAGATGCTCCGAACAACTTTGACGTGTTTTTTCTCTCCGTTATGCGAACCGGAGATGATGGCGATCTCCTGCTGAGTGAAACCGAATGCCTCTGCTGCCCCCGACTCTACGACCACCAGAGCCTGTAACGGCTTGGCAGATGATCTTAGGAAGGTTACGAAGTTCGGTTCACCCATCGAATACAAAAGCTCTCCCCGAGAATCCACCACCGCAATCGCCCCCTGATGAATGCTTTCAATTGTATCCTTTCTAAAGACTTTGACCAGAATTTCACTCATCTTAGCTTCAATTTAAGACAAAGCCAAAGAAATTCAAAGGAAAAATTCGAATTTGATACCTTGAAGACAGCGGGTGAACCTGCGTGTAGATTCTTATCCGGGTCTTCTACCTCTCCCCTGCCCCCTTCAGGGTGTCCTTCGATCCCGAAGATCTCAGGTTCGAGGGAAATCCTTCAGACTTTTTCTTTTACAAAGACCCCCAACAATTATAGCGAGGCAGAACCTTTATCATAGGTGGCAAAGTGCATCACAATTTCCTTGACTGCCAGTCTAATACCTTTTATTTTCTTATCGTAACCTACTTTGGGTATTCTAAAAGTCAAACCAAAGAGTTGAAAATGGAATTTTTGAGAATTGCCTGGATAGCAATAACTCAATTTTGGGGCAGAAGAAAAAAACCTCTTATCGTTTCAGGCATAATTTTTCTTGCTCTGGTTCTTTTCTTTATCGCGATAATTAAAACCTATAACACCTATAAGAGGGACCTACCTTCTTTAGCCCAACTGCACAATATCGAACCCAGTCTGGTGACCAAAATCTATTCAGCTGATGGAGAGATAATCAAGGAGTTTTACACTGAACGTCGGATACTCACCCCTTTAAAAAGAATCTCACCACATCTTATCGACGCTCTTTTGGCCACCGAGGATCGAAGGTTTTTCGACCACTGGGGAGCCAATCTGTTGTCCATGGGTCGAGCTTTATGGCACAACTTCTGGGCGGGAAGAAGGATGCAGGGAGCCAGTACCATCACTCAGCAGTTAGCTCGAACTCTGTTTCTCACTCCCGAGAAGACCATCCCTCGCAAAATAAAGGAGGTCATGACCGCCATAAAGATTGAAAGAAATTATACTAAGGAAGAGATTTTGGAGATGTACTTAAACCAGTGTTATTTTGGGAGAGGGGCTTATGGAGTGCAAGCCGCAGCGCAACTTTATTTCGGCAAGAATGTGGAGGAACTGGACACGTTAGAATGTGCCATTATCATAGGTATTCCCAAGAATCCCAGCCGATACTCCCCCATAACACATCCCGACTTGGCACTGAAAAGAAGAAATATCGTCTTGGAATCCATGAAAGATTTTGGTAAGCTCCCCAAAGAGATGGCGGATTCCTTAAAAAGCCTTCCTCTGGAGATTAATCCCACCTCCGCACCCCTGGGTGAGGCTCCCTATTTCACCGAGATGGTGAGACAGTATTTGGAGAAAAAATACGGAGAGGATGGTCTTTACCGTGAAGGGTTATCGGTTTATACCACCCTGAATCTGGAATTGCAAAAGACAGCAGAGGAATATCTTATAAGAGAATTGGAGACACGACAGCAAAACATGGAACAGACCCACTCTTTGAGAGATACAAATTACACCGTGGAGGTAATTGACACAACCGGAGAAAAGCCAGCAAGGAAAAGGGAATACAAGCAAATTCAAGGTGCCCTGCTGGCTATGGATAACAAAACGGGCAATATCTTAGTCTTGGTAGGAGGAAAGGATTTCAGCCAGAGTAAGTTCAATCGGGCGGTGCAGGCTCTCCGGCAACCGGGCTCTGGGTTCAAGCCTTTCGTCTACACTGCCGCAATTGATAATGGAGCCAAGCCCACTGACATTATGTACGACATCCCCATCATCCTTACCGGCGACGATGGCAAAGAGTGGAATCCCGGGAACTTTGATGACGTCTTCCGCGGCCCGGTAACCTTGAGGGAAGCTTTGGCTAAATCGATAAATGTAATCTCTGCGAAATTGATTCAGAAGGTCACCCCCCAACAGACCATTTTCTTTGCCTCTCATATGGGAATAAGTTCTCCCCTTGCTCCATATCCTTCCTTAGCTTTAGGTTCATCTGAGGTCACCCTGTGGGACATGGTCACGGCATTTTCGGTTTTTCCCAATGGAGGAATAAAGGTGGAACCGAAGTACATTCTGAAGATAACCGATCGTTACGGAAAGGTGCTGGAAGAGAAAAAATTCTCCAAAAGGGAGGAAGTGCTATCCGCCCAGACTGCTTATATCATGACCACCATGCTTCAGTCGGTGGTAAACAGAGGCACCGGTTATGGAGCCAGAGCCAGAGGATTCATCCGGCCTGCCGGTGGAAAAACTGGCACCTCAGACAACTGCATGGATAACTGGTTTCTTGGGTTTACCCCTCAAATCACCGCCGGGGCATGGATAGGCTATGATGATAAAACGGTTATCGGCGAAAATGTCACCGGCGCTCATACCACCCTTCCGGTATGGACCGATTTCATGATAAGGTCACACCAAAACCTTCCAATCGAAGATTTCAAAGTCCCACCTGGGATATACTTCAAAACCATTTGTTTGGAAAGCGGACTTTTAGCCACAGACAAATGCCCCAGAATCATCACCGATGTCTTCACAGAAGAGACCCTGCCAGAAGAGGTTTGCGATATCCACCCTTCCGAAGGGATTCCGGATATAACCATAAGGGAACTGTTCAAGGTGAGAGAACAGATTCCAAGGAAACGGGAAGGGATACTTTTTTAGGAAGCACTGGAGTTAATTCTGAGAATATTTTATCCTCAAAGATCTTGGGACAAACAAAAACCGCAGGAGCCTCAGGGTAGTTGAAAACCCCGAAAAGTTACGGGTGAACTTCTCGGGGTTTTGGATGTTGTGATTCACCAGGAACGGTTCGTCTAACCATGGTTTAGATAAAAACCGTCCGGCTTTATTTATATTTTGACCACATTGGTCGCCTGAGGACCTTTGGGTCCTTCAATGATGTCGAAACTGACTTCATCCCCTTCCCTCAGGGTCTTGAATCCTTCATCCTGAATGGCTGAGAAGTGGACGAAAACATCCTTGCCGCCATCCTGCTGCTCGATAAAGCCAAATCCTTTGGAATCATTGAACCATTTTATTTTACCGGTTGCCAAACTTTTTCACCACCTTTCAATGAACTAAAATTTTTGGGTTACACCTTTTCCAGTCACAACGGATTCAGATTTCCTTGAAATCCTGCGAACTGGGATTTTTGATTTCACTTTTGCAATATAAAAAAAATCCACGAAAATTGAGCCTAAGTTTTCGTGGATTGAAAAACTCAAACCAACCAAAAACTTACTGCAACTTTCTTACCACTAATTATAACTCTTATTGTACCAATAAGCTTTTACGACCGTTTTGTCAAGGGAAATCTTTAAAAATCAACAAAAAATCTTCCTCTTTTATTCAATTGATAGAACTCGCTCTCATTTCTTTTATCGGAAGAACTGCAAAAAGTATAACCGGAAAACCATAAGAAAATGTAAGGATGGGATTCATCCGACCCGAAAGAATTGGGCTTGATCCTTCTACCCCTCGTTTTACTCGAGGTGATGAGCTTGTCCTTCAACTTTACCCAGGGCAGTGAGCTTGTCGAACCCTAAATCAAGCCCTTATAAATCCACAGTATCCAAATTCAGATTCTTTTGGGATCGATCTGCAAGAAATGACGCTTGTTTAATAAAGGCTTTAAATCCAATTAAAAACGCGAAAGCTTCATAATAACTGAAAACCCCGAAGAGTCTTGGGTCAACTCTTCGGGGTTTTTGGATGTTACGGTTCACCATGAATGGTTCACCGTGAATGGTTCACCATGAAGGGTTCACCATGAAGGGTTCACCGTGAATGGTTCACCATGAATGGTTTGTCCAATCATGATTTAGACAAACCACCGGGTCTATTTATATTTTGACCACATTGGTCGCCTGTGGACCTTTGGGTCCTTCGGTGATGTCGAAACTAACTTCGTCCCCTTCCCTCAGGGTCTTGAATCCTTCATCCTGAATGGCTGAGAAGTGGACGAAAACATCCTTGCCGCCATCCTGCTGTTCGATGAAACCAAATCCTTTGGAATCATTGAACCATTTTACTTTACCGGTTGCCAAACTTTTTCACCACCTTTCATAAAGCTAAAATTTTTGCATTACAACCACATCCAGCCATACAGTATTTGAGCTTTCTCTAAACCCTGCTGACCGGAATCCTTCAATAGCATCTTCAAGAATACAAAAAAATCCACGAAAATTCAGCCTAAGTTTTCGTGGATTGAAAAACTCAAACCAACCAAAAACTTACCGCGACTTTCCTACCAATTATTATTGCTCTTACAATACAGATACGTTTTTTTGATCCTTTTGTCAAGGAAAATCTTCAAAAATCAATAAAAATATCCCTCTTTTCATCCGGTGATCAGAACTCGTTTTCATTTCTTATATCGGAAAAATTGTAAAAAACCTGACCGAAAACCCTTAAAAATGTAGAGACGGCGTTTATCCATCCCGATGCAACTCCGAAGATTAAAAGAATCAAAATAGACCTCCCATACACCCGACTAAAGCCCGAATTTAAATATAAACAGAGCCAAAAACGCCAGCGCCGCTCCAAATCCGAAGGCGAAGGACACTCCGGCCGATTGCCACAGCCATCCGAAGATCAAACTGGCGGGAAGTGCGGTCAAACCCACCGCACCATGATAAACACCGAAAGCTAAAGCCCTTTTTTCCTCTCCTACCAAATCTGCTACATAAGCCCTCATGGTACCATCCGCCAGCCCGTAATAAAGCCCGTATATGCCAAACAAAATCCACACGTGGATCGATCGGGTGGCAAAGGCAAAGCCCAAATAGGCTATGGCGTAAACAAACAACCCGGAGATGATAAGATTTTTACGACCGATCCGATCAGAAAACGCCCCTGCAGGCGAAGCAACTAATGTGTATACCAGATTCAAAACCAACCACAATATCGGAATGTAAATTAAATCTATGCCCAAACCCTTCGCTCTCAAGAACAGAAAGGCGTCGCTTGAGTTGCCCAGTGCAAATATGGTGGCTCCCAGGAGGAATATCTTGAACTTCGGATCAAATGGTGAAAGTCTGGGCTTAGTCAGGCTGGCTACCTTTTCTTTTAATCTTTTTCTCTCCTTTACGAAAATGACCAGTATCAAAACCGCAAGCATTGCTGGAACAGAGGCGATGAGGAAAAGAATGCGGCAGTTTCCCTTCACCAATGGAAGAAAGAGAAATGCCAAAAGTGGTCCCACCACCGCCCCGGCGGAATCCATGGCTCGATGAAAACCATAGGATAATCCTCTGAACTTCTCAGGTGAGGAATCTGCGATCAAAGCATCCCGGGGTGAAGTTCTCATCCCTTTGCCAAAACGATCAGTAAATCTGAGCAAAAGCACGTGCCATCCAGCCGTAACCACAGACAAAATTGGCTTTCCCACGGCGGAAAGACCATAACCTAAACCCACCAAAAATTTCCTTTTCCCCAATTTATCCGAAAGCCAGCCGGAGAAAATCTTTAAGATACTGGCTGTGCTCTCTGCCACCCCTTCAATTAGACCAATAAAAAGCATGCTGGAGCCCAGAACATCCGCCAGAAAGAGTGGCAGCACCGGATAGATCATATCCGAGGAGGCGTCGGTCAAAAAGCTAACCAGGCCCAAAACCAAAACGTTCTTGGAAATTCTTGCAGATATTTTGTTCTTCATGTTTGCCACATAGAAATCAGTAGAAAGTCTTCCACAGGTGTAGGCTGGATAGTCCGCCTTTGGCGGGATTTGTGTGGAGTGTTGCGAAGCCAGATACGTTCTTTCAGGCGAAGTTGTTTTCTTATACTATTTGTAAAGGAAATGTATATCCCCCTTTTATTTTGTCCCTCTCTTTTAAGTAACTTGTTACATGTTGACCACAATTGCTGCCAATATCATTTTCAGCTAACTCTCCTATGCTTAGGATAACTTCGTAACCTGCTTCATTCAGCGCGTCTATTATTTCATACTTCTTTTCATCTGGCAGAACGCAGGAAAATATTTTATTGGCGCTGGCCCGACAAGTGGGATTCACTGGAGTTATTTTGATCAAAAATTTATCCGGGTTAAAATGACGTAAGAGGACATCCGGTTTAACCGGCATCCCATCCGCCAGAGCAAAATTGAGGGTTAGTTTTCTTTCACCTTTTTTGTAAAATGCCTTCCCATATTCAGCTATTTTCTCAAAATCCCATTTGTTCACAGGAACAAGCCAATTTCTTTTTTTAATATCCGTCGTATGGATGGAGAATTGAAGTTGGAATCTTTCTTTATAAAATTTCTTTTTTATTTCCAATAACTTTTCAAAAAATCTATCGGTTCCTTCAGGTGCAACCGTGGAAAGTGAAGGCAAAAGTCCGGGAGCATCATATAACTCAGGGAGCTCTTGAAGGACATCAAGTACATCTTGATTAAAAGACGGATCTCCCATCCTGGCAAATTGAATCTTAAATTTCTGAACCGGGACTACTTTATCCGGAAAACGACTTGTTATCAGATAATCTATCTGAGAGATCATATCCCTCTTAGAAAGTTTCCCCTCATAATGGCTTCCAGCGTCGCAAAAGCGACAGCCTACTGGACATCCATATAAAGTGGATAGGGTCAAAACCCATTTCTTTTCTCGAGGAATCGGAGGTTGAACTGATTCAACAAATTCTATTACTTTTCCATCCTCCATCTCTGCGATATAAACCAAGGCGATATTTTCTTCTCCTATTTTGGCTATTATTTTCATATGCTATTTTTCCCCGTATTTCTAAAGATTTCCATGGCGGCTTTAAGTCCATCTCCTACACAAATTGCAGTCTGCCGGTAGATTCCGTTTTTAACATCACCAACCATATAAAGCTTATTTGCTTTCCTAAACCTTTCATAACTTTTCTTTAATTCCTGTCCTAAAATATCTAGGCGAGGAACTCGCCCTATAGCAAATATCACATAATCGGAACCAATTTGTATTTTCTCTTGCCTATCATTGTGGGTGCAAGTTAATAACACTTTTAAGCACTCGTTATTTATTTCCTTAACACTAACATTGCACAGATATGAAATATTCTCACATTTCATACATCTTTCCCTAAGCACTGGAATGCAGTTAGTCCGTTCATTCCTGCTCAAAATTATAACTTCATTCTTTTGGGATAAGTTAAGGGCATAATCGAACGCTGCATCACCAGTTCCTATGATTGCGATTTTTTTATTTTTAATCCCCAAAATCGGGTAAATTTCATAAAATAAGCGATCTTTGATATCATCCGAAATCGGAAGGTCAGAAATTTTTCTGGGTTTTGTGCCGGTGGCAATTACTGCAATGCTGGATGTGAACACTTCTCGGTTAGTTTTTGTAAAAAATACTTCATCCCTATATTCTATCTTAAGTACCCTTTCAAAGGTGACCCTGACTCCGGCATTTTCCAGTTGCTTTTTGAAAAGTTCTACAAGATCCAATCCTCTTATCCCTTCAGGAAAACCTGGATAGTTCTCTACTAAGTTAGCATTTCTCAAAAGACCTCCGATTCCTTCTTGTTCCAAAAGGACAGGTTCAATATTATATCGCTTTAATTGAATGGCAGTTGCGATTCCTGATGGTCCTGCTCCTATTATAACCACATCCTTAACATCCACTATTGCATGCCTCCAAGTGTCGTAGGTTGGATCTTGCCCGCTAAAGGCGGGACTATCCGACATTGTTCTTTTATTTTCTTATCATCTCCGGATTGTTCCTCTGCATTGTATTAAACCTGACCACCGCATCAGGTTCTAAACAGCACGTCCTCTTTTTCAAAGAGTTGTTTGGTCACGAAGATGGAGAGCGAGGCATAGATAAAGGTGGAGACGAAGATCAATCCAATGAATTCCCAGCGGAAGGTCCCCA
Source organism: candidate division Zixibacteria bacterium SM23_73_3 (assembly GCA_001304155.1). Taxonomy (GTDB): domain Bacteria; phylum Zixibacteria; class MSB-5A5; order MSB-5A5; family SM1-73; genus SM23-73-3. The sequence goes on along the minus strand of LJUX01000020.1, from coordinate 12,412 downwards.
GAAGCACCTCCCGAGCCGCCAGAGAGATATTTACTATAGGAACGAAAGCCAATCCCCAATTCAGTTCGATTCCCGGAATAAAGTTGATCATAGCGGGAAGGATCACCACAAACATCAGTGGGGAAACATAGCTTTGTGCCTCCTTATAACTTTTGGCGAAAAGGGAAACGGATAAAAGTGCAGAGCTGAAAAGAGCGGCTAAAGGCAGCATCAAAAGTAAAAGCAGAATAATGGGGAGGGGTTTTATGATAAACGGAACTTGTTCGGAAGAAAATTGGCTCATTTGGGCAAACCCAAGGCTGGCGGACAGGCTCATGCTGGCAGTGGACAAAAGAATAGTTATCAGCGAGGCGGTCAAAACGGTAAGGAATTTCCCGGTAGCGATGTCCAGACGCGACACCGGCGTGACCAGTATGGTCTCCAAAGTTCCTCGCTCTTTTTCTCCTGCAGTTAAATCGATCGCGGGATACATGGCGCCCACCATAGCTAAAATAACGATCATGTAGGGCAAGAACATCCCCAGCATGAACCCCCCCATCTTCTCTTGGGAGGCAAGATTTTCCTCATTGATTTTTATGGGTTGCAAGAGCGATCTTTCAACACCACGATCTCTCAGTCTTTCTGCCACCAGGCTATCCTGATAGTGTTCCAATTTGTCGAACAGTTTCTCCGCGGCAATACTGGATCTCAGCTCGGCGGCATCATAATATATGGTGGCTTCGCTATTTTCTCCCAACGTGAGTTTCTCCTCAAAACCGGACGGAAACTCTAAAGCAGCGTGGATTTCTTTCTCCTTCAGGGCAGATTCAAAATCTTCAACCTCCACCTTCTGAAAGTCATCCCCCTCCAGAAAAGTGAAAACAAAGGAGTGAGCAAACTCTTCCCCGATCATCGCAACTCTGGTGGCTTCTGCCTCAGTTTTCTCCATCATCGTCACCACCACGGCGCTCATCCCGAACATCAAGATGGGAAAGAGGAGGATGGGAATCAGAATGGTGGAGATAAGGGTTCGCCTGTCCCTTAATGTCTCCAGCATCTCCTTGAAATAGATTATCCTTACCTTCCTGAGGTTCATGTTCTTTACTCTCCTACTATCTTAACAAAAATGTCATCCAGATCATTCAGGCCGGTTCTTGCTCGAAGTTGCTCCAGAGTGCCCACCTCCCATATTTTCCCCTTGTGGATGATGGCAATGTCGTCGCAAAGCTTCTGTGCCTCCCACATTACATGAGTGGAAAAGAGAATGCATTTGTCTGCCTGTTTGGATTTCTTTATGAACTGGATGATGCCGCGGGAGGTGACCACGTCCAAACCAATGGTCGGTTCGTCCAAGATCAAGACCTCCGGATCATTTATGAAAGTTCGGGCTATCGAGATTTTTTGTTTCATTCCGGTGGAAAGCTTATCCACCCGCCTCTTTCTGAATTCATTCATATCGAATCTTTCAAAAATCTCGTCCACTCTTTTCTTGAGGATGTTTTGCTCCATGCCATTCAATCTGCCGAAATAGCTAACTGTTTCTTCAGCGGTCAATCTATGATAAAGTCCGGTGTCACTTGACAAAAACCCGATCTTCTCCTTTACCTTCTCCGGCTGGCTGATAACATCGTAACCCGCCACCTTTGCATTCCCGGAGGTGGGTTTAAGGGTGGTGGACAAAACACGCATGAGAGTAGTTTTGCCTGCGCCGTTCAATCCCAGAAGACCAAAGACCCGCCCCGGCTTGCACTCGATATTAACCGAATCCACCGCCCGGATTTCTCCCCTCTTTTTATCCTGGAAGATCTTGGTTAGATTTGAAGTAGCGATCATGGAGGTATATTATACTCTTTTGAAGCTGAATGGCAAGAACCAATATCAAAAAAAACGGGGCATTGAGGTTTGACATTTCAAGCCCTGTTTTGGGGTTCAGTGCCCATTTCGTGACGCGAAACAGGTTATCTTTAGAATGGCGTTTTGGTAGCGAATTAAATCTCACCTTTACAGCACTTCTTCGTCCTCAGGTAGCCAGGGAGGATCTACTATGCACAGGAATTTCAAATCAGTATTTCCGGTATTTTGAATGTATTGCACCGAATTAGGGGGAATGTAAATGGCTTGCCCTGAGTGAATTTTGGCTGATTCATCATCCACATACATTATACCTTCCCCCTCCAAGATATAATATACCTCAGAGGTCTTCAGCTTGTGAGGCAAGGAGCTTTGACCAGGCTTCACCCTTGCGTGGGCTAAGCTGTAGCTAATTCGAAGGTCTGCTTTATCTGGATGCAAAAGTTCGCGGAGAGTTGTCTTGTCTCCGGCTATAATCTCATCACAGGTATATAGATCTCTGATAAACATGGGCGAAAGTGCAGAGGCTTGTTAGAATTATAATCTCAACCCAAATAGGATTTCAAACGAATTGTTTTTGACCTTCAATAGATCCGTTTTGTACGCATTTGTAAAATCTGGGCTATATCGGAATTCCAGAAGCATCTTTAGTGGTTCAGTTTTGCTTTCTACCCCTATCCCAATGGTTCCCCCCGTATCCATATCTTTGAGTTCCTTATATAAAGTTTTTAGAATCTTTGATTTGTAATCAAGAAGGAAATCAAATCTGGGACCAATAGCTAAGTATGGAGAGACATGCTTGGTTTCAAAGGTGATTTTTGCCAGAATAGGAATTGATAAATAATCTACACGATTATTATGCTTAATTGGGCTGATTGGATCCCCAAATTCGTTAGTTCTTGGTACCTCCTCTATCATCCCCTTTTGAACATAATGGGCTTCTATTAACATACTTAAAAATAGCAAATTAAACCACTCCATGTAGACGCCGAAATCGAATCCAGTTCTGTTCTTTGTGTCATCAAAAAACCCGTAGGTGTGGTCAAAGTCCTGATTTGCGATAACAACGCCAGTCTTGAGCCCATAGCCATTAATCAATTTAGCATAAGCACTGGAAAAACAGAAAAGAATAAGAACCATTGATATGCCCATCCTTTTCACCCTGTCTACCCTCCATGATTTTGAGATAGTTAACCGAAAACAGAATAATTAAATACCAGGTTCTGGTTCCAAGGGGGTAGGAACAGGAGCCACGAATAAAAAAGAGGGAATAGCTAATCTGTAGTTTTTTAGTCCATAGGTCCAGCTTTGATCCGTTCCTCCCACTCCCTGTCCTGCACCTCCCCTTTATGGTTGGAGTGAACCAGTCTGTATACTCCATATCCATCTTCATCCACAAAGACAAAATATACCCCACCCTCCAGCCGGTGATAGTTCCATTGTTCCCAGGGTTTGGTTTCGCGGGTGGAAACGTGCCTCTCTATTTCGCTGGGCTCACCATAAAGAATGTAAATCCTCCCCATGTCGCTATTCCAGCCATCATTGGATTCTTTTGTGCGGGAAAAATGGAGATTGGCGAAGTTTATCCGACGATAATGTTCAATCTTAAATTCGATCTCTGGAGTCTCAGGGTTTGGGTCTCTTTTTTTCCAGAAATCGGCGACGAAGTTTTGTTTACCAGAAAAGTTAAGCTGATCGAACATATCCAGCTCCCCGGGAGTGGCGATGTAGGCGACGTCCTGCTTGAATCTTTTGATCTCTTCCGCTACAAGGTCTTCTCTGGTCAGTTCTCTTATAATAACAAAATTCTTGGTAGAATAAGCTTTCTCTCCGGTCTCCTTGTCTTTTGCTTCAATTCGAAGTACATATTCTCCACCGGCGAACGTGCCTATGTTTATCCCGCTGATCACCACGGCCGAATTCCCTGGTTTGGTTTTGGTTTGTTTCCCAAAATCTTTGATCTTTTTTCCGATGGTATCTAAAACCGTAAACCTTAATTCGTATTCCGGTTTTGCCTTGGGAGAGTCGATCAGATTGTAGAGCTCGGCATAAAAATAGACCATTCCACCTTTATGGGTGAAAACCCCGGAAGGGTTGGGCAATATCTTTTCGCCGGCTTTGACGAAACGTCCGGCGGTGGTATCTGTCTCTATGTTAAATGCTATCTCGATATCACTTAGTTGAAGCTTATGCGGAGAGAATTTTTTCACCTCCACTGCCATGTTGGCTTCTCCCCGGGACTCGGAATTGACGTCCGCCGCCTGAAGGGTAATCTGATAGTTGCCCGGCTTTAGGCTGGTCTCCACCTGATCGATGATCATGTAGTCCACCTTTTTTGCTTCCTCTAAATCCTCAACTTTAGTCCAGGTGTTCCACATCCGATTCTCCACCACACCTCCTAATTCATTCAGAATCCTCAACTGCATTAAAACCGTAGCCACCCCACCCTCCTCTTCGGGGACAAATTCTAGTCTCTTTCTGTTAAATGAATAATATATCTCCACATAACTTTGGGTGGTGTCCGCAAAGTCTCGAAAGCAGGCGTAGTCCGATCCGATCAGGAAGCTGGTAGGTTCCTCCGCCGAGACGGAAATCAAAGGAATAGAAAGAAAGCAAATAAGCAGAATTACAATTCTACATTCCGGCAGATTCCTTTTCATTATCATCACCTCACCATTTTTTAAGAAACGTGGTTAAACAATTTTGCTTATTTCAAGAAAATGACTTTTTTAGATAATCTTCTTATAGTTAATTAATATCTTCTTATTTTTCCGTCGTATGGGGTTTGAAGCTCATACTCCCCATCACCCCGATCCATAAACAAAAACACTCGATTCTCGTTGTAATAGTACCATCTTTGAAAGGCCCGTACGTCCCGATCGAAGGGATGCTTCTCCACCTCATCCGGATGTCCATATATCATATACACCATTCCCATATCCGTCTCCCAACCCTCTTTGGTGGGCAGAGCGAAATTTAGATTCACGTATTTTAACCTGCGGTAATATTCATCCTTTAGCTCATTTTTCGGGGTAGGGGGAGTGGGATCTTTGGATTTCCAAAATTCCAGCCATCTCTCTAAACGCTCCTCCTTTGGAACCTCTTTCAGCTCCTTTATCTCATCGGAGGAAGCCACATATCTTAACTGCTCAATGGCTTTGAGATAGTCGTTCTTCAAAAGGTTCAAATGGGACCAGTCTACCTGAAAAGGTCGCTCGATTTTGGCTTTTTCCCGACCCTTCTCCAAAAGCGCCACCTTCAAGGTATAGTACCCGGAGGGAAAGTCCTTCAGAGAAAGGCTATCAAAAACCACAAATACTTCTGGTCCTAAAACCACCGTGGTGGTCTCATGATAGAGAAAGGGTTGAGATAAATGGCTGATTTCATAACCGAGAACGTAAGCTTTGGGCACCTGCGGTCCCCCATATATCTCGTAGTAGAACATAAGGGTTGGATCTGTATCTCCAAAGTTTCTGGATACGCTGGGAATGACCGTCCTTCCCCTTTTATTAAATTTGGATTCTTCCGTGCTATCTGAGAGTTGACGAATAAACTCAACATCCGAAAACAGAATCTTCTTTTGGGAGCGAGAGGGAATTTTAAAATCCTTTTCCAGTTCAAATACCGACCCGGAGTTACGATCAATCAGTCTTATCCTTAATTTGTATCTTCCAGAATACAGAGAGAGCACCAGCTGATTTATTAAAAAATCAGAAGGTGAGCGGGTCTCCCGGTAGCTTTCCACAAAGTAATCCTCCTCCATTGAGGTCCCGGTAACCTGTTTGTTGATTTTATTGGAGACGAAGACCTGGACCTCATAAGAAGTTTTAAACCCGGTCTCAAGCTTGATGAAAGTCAGCGCCTTGGTGAGGATTTTGTAATGTACCTCCAACCTGAATCTCTCACTGGTTTCTTCTCTGAAAGCGGCATAGTCGACGAAAAAGACAGGTTCTTTCTCCTCTAAGTACCCAAAGCTGGTCTGTCCGAGAACCCAGGTGGGAGTAAGAACCAGCCAGAAGCAAAAAAGGAATATAGGAGTAACAATTCTCATATTGCGTCTCTTGAAAAAGCTTAGAAAACCTTCAACTGCTCCAATGTTTATACGCCTCTCCCTTTTATACAGAATAACCTATTTCGACCGCTTCCGCAACAAAAAAATCAGGTTGCAAAGACTGATGAAAATGCGCTCATCATTCAAAGGGAGATACAAGAAATGCATCCTGTCTTTTTAACCTTATTCATATCGCAGGGAGGCGATAGGATCCAATCTGGCGGCACGATAAGCGGGATATATTCCGAAGATCAGTCCTACAGAGACAGAAAAGGAGAAGCCCAGGATTATCCAGAATAATGAGACCCCTGCGGCCAGAGGTGTAACCGCCCCTACCAATTTCCCCAAAAGCAGACCGATGATTATTCCCAAGATACCGCCGCTTCCGCTCAAAGTCATAGCTTCGATAAGAAACTGCCACAAAATGTCTTTTTTTCTCGCCCCAATGGCTTTACGTATGCCGATCTCTCTGGTTCTTTCCGTGACCGATACCAGCATTATGTTCATCACTCCCACCCCACCAACCAAAAGTCCGATGGAGGAGATTACCACCATCACCATATAGATTGCACTGGTGATGTTCCGGTACATGTTCATTAAATCATCCTGGGTGGCGATAGCAAAGTTGTTGGGCTTATCTGCCAGCACCCCTCTTCGGAGCCGCATCACCTGGGTGATCTCATCGATGGCCTGATCCATAAGTTCCGGGTCTTTGGGCTTAGCCACCAACAGAAGCTCCTTTTCCTCTGGATATAACTTCTTGTAGGTATCATGAGGCAAAAGGACAAAATTGTTCTGACTCTCTCCCAGAATCGATGGCCTTTTTTCCATCACCCCGATAACAGTGAATCTCTTGGGGGAGAAGTTGCGCCCACCGATGCTGATTTGTTTGCCAATGGGATCTAGATTGGGGAAAAGTGTCTCTGCCACGTCCACTCCCAGAACTGTCACCATAGCCCGGTAGTTCACATCACTATCGGTGAAAAACCTCCCTTCCTCTATATAGTTGTTATTCACCACCTCATATTGCGGCATAACCCCGATTAATTCAAACTGGGTGACTTTGTTATCTTTATATTTCACCATCTTGGCCCCAGGACCCCAGTTCTGCGGTGAAACCGCATCTATGGAAGGGCAAAGCTCTTGGACTGCCGTGGCATCTTCGAAGGTAATGGGTTCGCGGTTTCTTTCCTCTTCTGACGGACTCTCGAACCGGATACCAATTTCAAACTTGGTGACATAGATAACATTCGAACCCAAGGATTCGATCTGCTCTGCCATGCTCTTGTTTAGGCCGGTTATTATGGAGACCATGGCGATTACCGTGGTCACTCCGACCAAAACCCCCAGAACGGTCAGGAAGGCTCGCATCTTATGAGCTCTGATCGCCGCGAAGGCCATGGAGATAGCCTCTTTTATTTCAAAGACGTTTATCATACTCTTTTAGGGTCAGGGGTCAAGGGTCAAGAAAGAGATTTTATCAAACCACTTAGAATTTTCCCGGTTTCCTTCCGGGTTTTTTCAATAGACTCATAATCGTCTTTCGAAAAATATTCCAAATTTTTTGCCAACAAAAGGTAAGTTTCTACCTCACCTAAAGACCCTTTGGCTATAAATAAATGTTGCAAATATTCTTTTCTATATTGTCGTTCATAGCCTTCGGCTATGTTTGCCGGAACCAATATGGCTGATCTCTGAATTTGCGAAGTTAGATTGTAAGCCTCCGATTTGGGAAAATTTTTAGTCACTTTATAAACATCCAATGCCAGATCAAAAGCTTTTTGCCATGCTAAGAGTTTTCTAAAACTCATCCCTGTATTCTCTTGGTACCCATTTCATGACCCTTGACCCTTGCTTCTTGACCCTTGACCCTTATTCGTATCTTAAGGCTTCGATGGGGTTCAGCCTAGCGGCTTTCATGGCTGGAAATATCCCGAAGAATATTCCCACCGAGGAGGATACCAGCAAAGCCACCACCACCGACCATAGCTCCACCGAAGCAGGCAAGGGGCTGAAGGAGGAAATCGCCTGCGCGATTGCTGCGCCGGCCATTATCCCCACCATTCCTCCCACCAGCGCTAAGGTCACCGCTTCCACCAGAAATTGCCACAATATATTTCTTCTTCTGGCTCCCATGGCTTTGCGAATGCCTATCTCTCTGGTCCTTTCCGTCACCGACACCAACATTATGTTCATTATCACTATGCCACCCACCACCAGAGAGATGGAGGCGATACCCCCCATCACCAGCAAAGCCAACTGTGTAAACTGACGGAAGAAATCCATGACGCTCTCCGAGGTCATGATGGCAAAATCATCCAGTTCATTGTAGTCTACATTTCTGCGAGCTCTTAAGATTACCCGAGACTGATCCATGGCATTCTGCATGGACATAAAATCTCTTGCCTTGACAAATATATGGAGAAAGGATAATCGGCCAAAGAGCTTCTCATAGATCGTTATCGGTATAAGTACAAAGTCATCCTGATTGTCTCCAAGAAAGGTTCCCTTCTTCTTTGCCACCCCGATTATCCGAAAACGATGGTTGCCGATCTTGATGTCTTTACCTATCGGATCTTCGTCGGGGAAAAGATTCTCTTTTATCTCCCAGCCAACGAAGCAGACACGTCTATTATGCTTCACCTCGAAATCGGAAAAGGTCCTTCCATCATAAACATCGTGAGCGGCGATCTCGGTGATATTGGCGGTGGCTCCTATGATAGTGATGTTGGAAAGATGCTTGTTTCTGTACTTCGCCTTCCTCCAAGTGAAAGCTTCCGCCCCCACCTTCCAGCAGTCAGGACAATTCTCTTTTATAGCTTCCATGTCCTCTAAGTTGAGGTTTTTCCTTTTTCTCTGCTTGATCCATTCCTCGTGGGAGGTGATGATGCCGAACTTCCGGATCAAAAACGTGGTGGAGCCTAAGCTTTGGATCTCCGCCTCCACATAGCGGTTCATCCCGGAGATTATGGATACCACTGCAATTACGGTCATCACCCCGATGATCACGCCTACAAGTGTTAGAATCGATCGGAGCTTGTTAGCCACCAGCGATCTTAAAGCGATAATTATGCCTTCCAAAAAGTGCATGCCGAATCCAGTTCTCGGTTTTCAGTCTTCAGTTTGCAGTTTTTCAGTTTCCTGACCCTTGACCCTTGTCCCCTGACCCTTAACCCTATCAGTGCTTTATCCTTTCCTCTTTTTCAATGGCTCCGTCTCGGATGTAGAGTATTCGATCTGCGTAGGTGGCGATGTCGTGCTCATGGGTAACAATGATAATGGTATTCCCCTGATGATGAAGCTTTTCAAGTATCTTCATGATCTCCTTTCCGGTTTTGGTGTCTAAATTTCCGGTGGGCTCATCTGCCAGAATCAGGGAAGGATTATTCACTAAAGCCCGGGCAATAGCCACCCTCTGTCTTTCCCCTCCAGAGAGCTCGTTGGGTTTGTGAGTTGCCCGATCCTCCAGATCCACCATTTGCAAAGCCTCCCGAGCTTTTCTTTTCCTGATCTCCGACTCGGTTCCATTATATACCAGGGGGAGTTCCACGTTATGTGCCGCGGTAGCCCTGGATAAAAGATTGAAGGTCTGAAACACGAATCCGATTTCCTTATTTCTGATCCGCGCCAGCTCATCATCGTTCATCTGGCTAACCAGCTTGTCGTTCAGATAATAACTGCCTCTGGTGGGAGTATCCAGGCAACCAATGAGGTTCATCAGGGTGGACTTTCCGGAGCCGGAGGGTCCCATGATAGCGACATATTCGCCCATGTTTACCTCCAAGGAGACGCTCCGTAAGGCGTTCACCTTTTCTGCTCCCATTTCATATATCTTCCACAGATCTTCTGTTCTGATTAACACTTTGATTTCTCCTAAAGTAACCGGCGAACTCAAGAAGTTAAAAGCCTGCGATCCAGCACCTAATTTAGGAGCCTGTTGAAAAACCCTTTGACGTCATTGTGAGAAGTCCTGCTTCTGGCGGGAAGACGAAGCAATCCCTAACTCATTGATTTATATAGAAACAAGATCGCTTCTCTCGCCATGACGGTCATTCGAGTTTTTCAATGGCCAGCCAAGTTATGTTCTGGCGTTCCTCAATTCTCCGGCTTAAACTTTTTCTCTGTCACCTTCACTTTATCTCCGTCTTTTAAAGTCCTTAATATCTTATAACTTCCAGTTACCACCTGATCATCCTCGCTCATACCGGAAACGATCTCGATGTTCTGCTGATCTGCGATTCCGGTCTTAACCTCAACAAATTTTGCCCTTCCCTCTTCAACCACAAATACCCCCTCTATTTCTTTTTTCTTCTTCTTGTCTTTTTTGTTTCCTTTCTTGGAAAGGCTATCCACTGAAGCTAAAGCGCCCTCCTCTTCTTTCTTCTTGGTGGTCAGGGTATCAACCTTTTCTTCCCTCATCACCACCGCTTGAATAGGAACGTTCAAAGCATCACTACGATAGCTGGTGGTGATATCCACCGAAGCAGACATTCCCGGTCTGATACTGGGCACCTCATCATGAAGCATTACCTTCACCAGAAAATTGGTAACCTGATCCTGGGTTCCCAAGCCACTGATCCGAGCGGTGTGTCCGATCTCGGTAACCTTTCCTCTAAAGGTGGTATCCGGGTAAGCGTCTATTTTTATTTCTGCTTCCTGTCCCAATTCTACCTGGGCTATATCGGTCTCGTCCACCTCCACCTCTGTCTCTATCTCGCTCATATCGGAGACGGTCATGATCACCGTGCCGGGATTATTCATGGTTCCTATCATCACTATCTCGCCCACCTCCGCATTCAGAGAGGTCACCATTCCATCCATGGGTGAAGTCATGGTGGTCTTGCTCAGATTATATTTGGCCTGATCCAGGCTCGCCACCGCCTGTTCGTATCTGGCTTTGGCCAGATCAAGCTCGGTCTTTGCCAAATCATATTTTTCTTCAGCGGAAAGTTTTTTTTCAAAAAGCTCCTTCTGCCTGTTATATACCAGTTGGGCTTGTTCTCGACTCGCCTTGGCGGAAGCCAGCTGTGCTTTAGCCTGGTTCACCGCCGCCTTGTATTCGGTAGCATCCAGTTGAACCAAAAGCTGACCCTCTTTCACCACCTCCCCCTCCTCCACCGGAAGCTTTGTGATCTTTGCCGGCACATAGGCTGAGATCTTCACATCTGTCCGGGGAACGATCTTGCCGTTGGCGGTGACTACGGCAGTGATGTCGCTTTTTTCGACCTTCTCCGCCTGCACCTGATAGGTCTTCTCTCCGCTTTTAAAAACGTTAACCACGATGATGATCGCCACTACCAGTACTACGCCCAAGATGATAAGGATTTTTTTCTTCTTCTTCATATCTCCTCCATTGGACTATCTATGGTGAACCAAAATCATTTAATTATTTGAATTGGTCAGAATTTTCCCTATGGACCCTTTGCTATTAGAATATTACGATTTTACTCAAATGTTTATCAATCGCAACTGGACTTTTCCCAAGCTTTTTCTCATTTGCCTATGGCTTTCTCAAACTGCGCCACCGCCAGATTGTAGTCATAAAGAGCCTCCACTTGATCTGATTCCGCTTGTTTAAAGCTCACCTCCGCATCCAGAAGCTCCAGAATGCTTGCCGCACCCAGATTGTACTTCTCCTGCACTAAGTCTAAATCCTCCTGAGCGGATTTGACCTTCTCCTTGGTCAACTCGATCTTCTGTTCAGCTTCCTGGACCCCGAGAAAGGCTTGCTTGAGCTCCAATGCCACGTCTCTCTTGGTCTGGTGGAAATTCTCTCTGGCAGAGTTCCTGCTGGCTTTCGCCCAAGAGAGGTTATAATTCTTCTGAAAGTTGTCAAAGATGTTGAAGCTGACCGAAGCGTTAACCCTCCAGTTGTAGTCGCGTTCTCGAATGTTCTTTAACTCATCCAACTCCGGGTGACTCCAAGAATAGGAACCGGAAAGGTTTAGATTAGGAAAGAATCCACTGCGGGCCATTCCCAGTTGAGCTTCAGCTAACCTGACATCAAAGTGGGCTTTTCTCATGTCTGGACTTTCCTCCATCGACTCCTTCAGGGCGTCCTCGTAAGAGTAATCGAACTTGGGCACACTCAAGTTTTCCTCTACGTCGATGGAGGTATCTACATTCTGACCCATCCAGCTATTCAGCGTGGCTTTAGTAAGTTTCACGCTGTTCTCAGCACTAATGAGCGCCAATTTGACATCCCCGTGCAGAACCTTGGCTTTGAGGACGTCGGAATAAGACGCCGCGCCCAGTTCATATCTGGTTTCAGCGATTTTGAGCTGTTCTTTCGCTCGCTTCAGCGCTTCGTTCTGAATATCCAACAGCATTTTGGCTTTCAAAACATCAAAGTAAGCTCGTTTTACCGATAAGATGAGCTCAAGCCGTGTGAGCGAGTAAGAATTTCTTGCCGAGTTCTTGGATGCGTTCCTTCCTCTGATGTCGTAAAAGCTGTATCCGCCCAAAGACCAGCTCTGCCTGGCACTGATGCCGGCTGAATAACCTTTAGAGCTCCGTATACCAGTAGTGTCG
>LJUX01000075.1 GCA_001304155.1 candidate division Zixibacteria bacterium SM23_73_3 | reverse complement strand
ACTTGTTTTTGATTATCTTCTGCTGATCAGTCATCTGACATTCCTCCTTTTTAAATAGTCCTCTTCTCATATCGGAATGTCAGATTAAGTCTTAACTATTACAATTAGCTACGTCAGCACCATCTTGAGCTTTTGAGCAATCAACACCCCAAACGATAACTCCTCCTTCCGAGTTACCAAAACCTGATATAGCTTTAGCTAAATTTTTTCTGTCAATATCTGATAGCTTTGTGTCATTACCATCATTTGAGGATCTTTTGAAGTCCAAGAATAATTCTTCAGCTTTTCGCTGAATTATAAAGTCTTGAATTGCTTGTCTACCTTGAGCGATTATTCGTTCATAAATGTCTCTGCTACGTTCCATGAATCCTCCAAATAATTAGAGGTCTAAAAGTGTTATGTGGTGAGAAGCCTCGAGCACCTGACTTGTCTTGGTGTCAGGTGCGCAGGGCATCTGACCTACTGACTTTACCCAACTATCTCACAGCAGAGCTGTGAGCCACCCGCCCTGGCATAATCTCAGCGTTCAAGTGAAGCGACAGCGACAATGCGGTCAGTGGAACCTATGGGACTGCTGGAGTCATAGTCTCCAAAGTAAGCGACAGAACCAAATCCTGCATTGATCAGACTATTGTGCAGCTCATCCCGTGTCCAACATTGCATCACAAAGTCGTATTCTGTTAGGGTTTTGACTTCATCGTCTCGTTTCAGAATATAGCTCTCTGCAACCCAAAGCTTTTTTGTTTCGTACTCCAACCGGGTCACAGCGCGAAAAATGAGTGTTCCACGATCATTCTCAACCACTCTTTCGAAGACAGGCTCTCTTTGCTTTCGGAGTGCAGAGTTAGTCCATTCTCTGACATCCAAAATCAGAATCCCTTGTTTGCGCAGTGCCCGAGCAAAAGAGATGAACGCCTTTTGACGACCTGGACCATCAATGATGTCGTTGAGGACACCACGACACAGTATACCATGGTAACTCGGTCGGGATGGGAGCTCCAAGATGTCGCCCTTTTGAAAGGTCACCTGCACCACAGCTTGTTTTGCCTTGGCCCTTGCCAAAGAAGCAAGCTCTGCTGAAGAATCGATGCCAGCAACAGCATATCCTCTCTTAGCCAGCTCGACAGAATAGCTGCCTGTGCCGCACCCAGCGTCCAGGATTCTGGAGCCGGGCAAGACTCGTCGTTGGGCTGCCATACTCTCCACAAAATCGCATCGGCTTGAAACAGGCCCTGCAATAATGAGGTCATAAGCCCATGCAAATCCGCTGTAGAATGGTCTGCTTGAGATTCTGTTCTTTGAACCCATCTATTGCATCTGCTGAGCGTTTTCGTTGCATCACTAAAGCGCGGGATATACCCGGTCTGGCAAGCAGACCGGGCCACCCACCGTCAGGTCACGCCCACAGGCCAACACCCGCCAGTGGCGGGCGGGGTCTGACGGAACATGAACCGTCTACTATGCACCTAACGGACAGGCCTAACCGGACAAGCACGCTTAAACATCTGACGGAAACAAAGAAACCGGATGCGTGCTTGGTCCGAGTTGAAGCCGTTGTTAGACGCCATTCAAATGATTATTTCTTTTAAAAGGAGTAACCTACCACCAACTCTAACATTGGCAAATATGTTTGTTTGTTGCCCTCTTTTATTCTTTTCCATTTAATATAATTTGGTCCGGCTCCAACATTCAGACGTAATTTATTCCACCATATCCATCGATAACCTATCATAATACCTATATACTTATCTATTACAATCCCTGTTTCACAAACCCAGTCGTCTGGTTTATCTCCACTCCAATAACCACAAAGGTTGTCATCGGGTTTCAGGTCATCCAAGACAACACCACCGCCTACACCAATTACCCATGAGTGACGGTGTGGTTTGAAATAATACCTTATACCTCCGCATAAAATGTTATCAATGGCAACTACATCTATACTTTTTAAAAGACCAATATTATAACCGTAGTTTTTATATTGAAACTCTATCCCAAAGTTACCGACAAGAGTGGACGAACCTAAATAAGGTATAATATAGAAATTATAAAAAGCACGGAAATACAGAAAGATAATAGCATGAAGGCTAGAGATTTTCGACACATAATTTTTCTCCTTTTTTTGGAGAACAACATGTTAAAATAAGAATTCAAAAAAAACATATGGACAGAAATTACTCAGCTATATTTTAGAACGAAAGAATAAAAAAAGATCTTCTCTGAAATCAATAACAAATTTAAAGTGAAATATTTTCTTTAAAAGAATCAATTTTATGAAGCGTTTGAAAAATTGAATGCCGGATACTCAAATTATCGATGGCGTATAACTATGTTTATATTGATCCGTATAACACTCCAAACATGGCTTTGAGCGCCGTATAAGACACCTGCGAAAAAGGCACCTCTTCTGGGGCTAGGGCACCCGGATAATGTCCGACAAACTCGAAACTCTGATCCGACATGCCCAGATTTGCCTCCTGCATAGACACCCTCTTTTAACAAGAAACAATATGGCGTCCAGTGCTTCCGAAGTCAAGGAAATAACTTCGGAATCTTGGGTGGATAACCGTAGTCTTTCCGCCGCAGGCGGACCTGCCTTTGGTGGTATTTTCAACTTGAGGCCGTAGAATGATGACGAGCAAGCTCACGTGGGGAAATGGGGCGTAGATCTGCATTCTTCTGTCAGGTTACACCCGCAAAGGCGGGAAAGACCTGGCAGAACAGAATAAATGGTTTTTCGCGTAGCCAAGGCTTCATGCCTTGGCTTGCAAGCCCTAAAGGCTTGCCTACGCGTCTTTCAATGGTTGGCATTTAGGGCAGAAGTAGCTCGATCTCTGGTTGATCTTTATCCTTTTGATTTTTCTTCCACATCTTTTACAAAATTCCCCTTCCCTGCCGTAAACTTTGTGGTGTAATTGAAATCTGCCCATCCTGCCATCAATGTCTGAGTAGTTTTCGATAGATGATCCTCCGGCTTTAATAGCCTTATTCAATACCTTTCTTATGGCTTTGTGTAGGTCTTTCAATTTACTTGCTTTCAGCAAATTCATTTTTTGGGCAGGATGTATGTTTGCCTCAAAGAGTGACTCATCTGTATAGATATTGCCCAGACCAGCGATGATTTGCTGATTCAATAGTGCAGATTTGATTCTACCTTTCCTGTTTTTGAAAATGCGGATGAATTCAGAAGACGAGATTTCAAGCGCCTCCAGACCCAACTTTTTCAATTCAGGAATATTCTTTTCCTCTGTGGTATTGAAAACTTTTATCTTGCCAAATTTTCTCTGGTCGTTATAGCAAAGTCCAGCATTTGACTCACAAAATCTAAAGATCAGATGATCGTGTTTACTGTTAAGCCTTGATTGAGGTGGGCGCCGAACTGATACCTTAGGCGGTGAGTTTGGTAGGTTGATAAAAAGAAACCCTCCGGTCATGCCCAGATGAGTCAAAATTGTTTTCCCTTCAGACAAATCTATAAGCAGATACTTTCCCCTTCTTCTAACCCCTTTGATCTCTTTTTGAATGATCGTCTTCTTGAAGATGCGAAAATTCTGCCTTACTATCCCAGGAAAAATCGCTTTAACTTCTTTTATTCTTTTTCCCGCAATAGCCTGGTGCAGTCCCTTGGCTATGGTCTCAACCTCAGGCAATTCGGGCATGATTATTTTCCTATTTTCTAGAGGAAAACTGAGGCTCGGTTACCGTTGGCGAATCTCCAGATGACGATATGGTCGGATATAACCGGAATCGACTCAGACTATCTCCAGCATTCTGTCGATGGATCTTTTTGCTCGCCTGGCAATGTCAGGTGGGACTTCGACCGGGTAAAGCATATCTTCTAAAGACCACAAAATTTTCTCTAAATTATTCAGCTTCATGTTGGAACAGTCTGCCAGATTGCTGGCCGGGTAGAATTTTTTTTGCGGATTCTCTTTTTGCAATCTGTGAAGTATACCAATCTCCGTTCCGATGATGAACTCCCCTGAATTTGATTCTTTGGCATATCTGCAGATTCCAGAGGTGGAGAGAACCTTATCTGCCATGGCAATCACGTCCGGGGTACACTCGGGATGCACCAGCACCTCAGCTTTGGGATATTGAGCCTTCTTTTTCAAAATATCCTCGGCTAAAATGCGCCTGTGGGTGGGACAATAACCCTCCCACAATATCATCTTTCGATTGGCTTGCCTGGAGGCAAAGTCTCCCAGATATTTGTCCGGAATAAACAGAATTTCTTTTTCTTGAGGTATGGATTGAACCACCTTCACTGCATTGGCGGAGGTACAGCAGTAGTCGGACTCTGCCTTTATCTCTGCGGTGGTATTGACGTAGGTAACCACTACCGCCTCTGGATGTTTCTTTTTCATCTCCTTCAGTTGCCTGGGGGTAATCATGTTAGCCATGGCACAGCCGGCGTTTAAATCGGGCATCAAAACGGTCTTGTTGGGTGAAAGAATTTTGGCAGTTTCCGCCATGAAATGAACTCCGCAGAAGACGATCACCTCTGCGTCGGTCTTGGCGGCTTGCTGGCTCAATCCAAGGGAATCACCCACAAACTCGGCGATGTCCTGCACCTCTCCTATCTGATAATTATGAGCCAGAACGATAGCTTTGCGCTCTTCTTTGAGCTTCAGAATATCGTTCACCAGCTTTTCAGATTTGGCTTCAGTCACACTCAAATCCCCATCCGGAAAAATCGGATTTCAACTCAAGATTTGCCCCGAGATATAAGTTTCGATCCAGGAAAAATCATGATACAAAAAGAAAATGGCTCCTGGAGTTTAGGAGACGACTCTTTCTTTTTAGAACTGCAGATGAAGAATATTTATGACTCTGCCTTTTTTTCATCCGACGAAGTTTCCTTTGCTTCTTCAGGAGAGGGAGCTACGGTCTTATTAAGATCATCGATTAACTTATCGATCTCCACCCCATGCGCCATTGCCCCCTGTTCAATGGTCTCATCCACTGCAAGATGACAGCCAAAACAGTGCATTCCATACTGGAAGAAGGTTTTCACCGTCTCCGGGTGCCTTTTCAATACCTCACCAAAGGTCATATCTTTGGTTATCTTAACCTCTTGTTCCATAAATTCACCTCCCGGGGGAAAGTTCTTCTCACTTTATGGTAAAATATATTGATTACTTTAAAGAATACCGAACTTCAGTTTGATTTATTGGACTTGTCTGGTCTCCTTTATTCTGAATCTTTACTCATCCTGGTTATCATACTCTTGCTCTAAAATAGCTAAACTTTCAGAAAAGTCAAGGAGATTGGAAGTTGTTCTTTATGCAAGATTTATGGTGGGAGTTTAATCCAGGAGGTTTCTATATAATTTATGGCAGGTAGAACTTCGCTTGAACTTTTGCTTAAAATCAGCTTGCCTTTTCGAGGAGCTCGGCCAAATCAAAAACAGTCAAAAGATTTTCCATCTCCTTCTCTTTGATTCCATCCTCCAGCATGGTCAGGCAGTAGGGGCAGGCAGTTGCCACCACCGAGGCATCACAGGAGGCGGCTTGATCTATTCGCATATGATTTATCCTTGTGCCTAAAGTCTCCTCCATCCACATCCTTCCCCCTCCCGCACCACAGCAGAAGCTTTTTTCTCTGGTTTGCTCCATCTCCACCAATCTGGTATTCTGAATGGAAGCCAAAAGCCTTCTGGGTGCATCATAGATGTTATTATGTCGTCCCAGATAGCAAGAATCATGATATACCGCTGTCATCTCCACGCCGGTTTTCCACCTCAATTTTCCTTCTTTGAACAGGTTCCAGAGAAATTCAGTATGATGGAAAACCTGATAATTTCCGTCAAATTGATGATATTCGTTCTTGAATGTATTGAAACAATGCGGACAGAAGGTGATGATTTTCTTTATCCCGTATTTGGTGAAAAGTTCGATGTTTTGCTGCATGAGAATCTGAGCCAGATATTCATTTCCTATTCGGCGAACAGTCTCTCCACAACACATCTCTTCTGCTCCCAGTATCCCGAAACTTACGCCTGCTTTTTGCAGAAGCCCCACCAGGCTTCGGGTCACCTTTTTGTTGCGCTCATCAAAGGAGCCAGCACATCCGACAAAGAGAAGATAATCCACGTCGCTTTTTTCCGACAGAATATTCAGGTCAAGATCCTTTGCCCAATCGGCCCGGGTGGCAAAGCCTATGGTCCAGGGATTATAATTGGTCTCCATGTTCTTGAAGAAAAGCTTAACCTCCGGAGAAAACTTGCTTTCCATCAAAACCAGATAACGTCTCAAATCCACCACCTTGTCGATCACCTCCACAAAGACCGGACAGGCTTGCTGACAAGCACCACAGGTGGTACAAGCCCAGAGCTCATCTTCGGAGATTACGTTGCCGGAAATGGGTGGAGTCTGTTCTTCAGCATCCTCCCCCTTACCCAAATTCTTCCCCTGACTGGTTAGATAATTTTTCAAATCCTGAATGACCTTTTTGGGAGAAAGAGGTTTTTCGGAAAGATGGGCCGGGCAGTTGTCCTGACATCTGCCACAGCGGGTGCAGGCATCTGCATCAAGCAGTTGCTTCCAGGTAAAGTCTTGCAATTTACTCACCCCGAAAGTCTCTTGATTCTCAATATCCGGTATTGGTTTGACCTCTCCCGAAGGAGCAAAGGATATGAAAAATTGATTTAAAGGGGAGGTGATCAGATGAAGAAGTCTGGAATAGGCAACATATCCGATGAAACCAAAAGCCAAAAGCAAGTGTATCCACCAAAAGGTGGCGTGAAGTCCACCTAAAGAGGCCATGCTTCTTTCCGGTGATGCAAACAATTTACTTATCTCCCAGCCCACAAATGAATATTTCTCGAAATCAGGTCTGGTGATGGCAATCCGAAGACCTTCGTTGAAAAAGCCGGTGAGAAGAACCAGAAAAATCAAAATCAAACCGATAAGATCCTCCGGCTTGTTATCCAGTCTATCCGGTTTAAGAACGTACCGGCGAAAGGCCAGCAGAATCACGCCGATTATGGCTAACAATCCGAACAAATCCAAAACCAAGGAGAAGAAAAGATAGAAGTTGCCCTGAATGAAGACCTTACCAAAAATCAGTTTGGTGAGATCCTCCTGTATAAAGATCAGAATGGTGCCCAAAAGGAGGATGAGAAATCCCCAGAACAAGCACAGATGCGTTATTCCCGGGTATGGCTCTTTGAGAATTCGTCTATGAAACAGTCCAAATGAAAGAAGTGCTCCTATCCTTCTGGGTATGTTGTCGAGCCTGTTTTCCGGTTTGCCTATGCGCCAGAGCCGGATTCTTTTGACCAGACCAAAGATGAAGATTATAATGACGATTAAACCAAAGCCATAAACAGGCCAGCGCACCCAATGTCCCACGTTCCAGAAAATCTCTCGCGTGATTTCCATCTTTAGACTTTCAACTTTGAACTTTAAGCATTAAATGCTTTAATCCTGAGCTTTCAATTTTTTCACTTCTTCGGTAAATAGCGGAACGATTTTGAAGAGATCATCCACTATTCCGTAGTCTGCCACCTGGAAAATGGGGGCTTCTGGGTCTTTGTTTATGGCTACGATGTATTTGGAGGTTCGCATTCCTGCCAAGTGCTGAATGGAGCCGGATATTCCACAAGCGATATAGAGGTTGGGATTGACCACCTTGCCTGTCTGCCCTACCTGGGTATCATGGGGAGCAAAATCGGAATCGACTGCAGACCGGGAGGCTCCAACTGCCGCACCTTCTCCAAAGGCGGCAGCCAACTCCTCTAAGATCTTAAAGTTCTCTTTGCTCGCCATGCCCCGACCTCCGGAGACGATAACCGAAGCTTCGGTCAAATCGATTTTCTCTCCAGCCGTCTTGACCATCTCTTTGATTGTCGCTTTTAAATCCTGTGGTTGAAGTTCCACCGCCACTTTTTCAATCTCAGCCTTTTCTGAACCCCTCTCTGGCACTGGCAGAACATTCGGTCTCAGGCAAGCCATCTGGGGTCTGGCTTCAGGGATGAGGGTGTCCACCAAAACCTTTCCGGCAAACAAGGGTCTTTCTGCCACCAGAAGTCCTTCATTGTTGATCTCCAGACCCACGCAATCTGAAGCCAGTCCGGTTTCAAGTCGTGCCGCTACACGCGGAAAAAGATCTCTACCCGAAGCTGTGGCACCTCCCAAGAGTATTGCTGGATTGTGTGCTTTTACCAGATCCACAATCGCTTTTGTATAACCTTCATTAGAGTAGTTTGCCAAAATTTCGGAATCGCAGACAAATATCTTGCTGGCACCGTAACCATCCAACTTTTCTGTTAGCTTATCTATCTGTTGACCTAAAAGCAGGGCAGATAACGATCCGCCGGTCTTTTCTGCCAGCTTCTTTCCTATGCCTAAAAGCTCGAAAGAGACTTTCTTCAGCTTTCCCTCTTTCTGCTCAGCTATTATCCATACATTGTTTGACATGTATTGTCCTTTCTATAAAACCTTTTCAATTTGGGATTAGATCAGCTTGGCTTCCTCTCGCAGCAGTTTTGCCAACTCTGCAGCCGTTTCAGCTGGCTCTCCCTCGATCTTCTTGCCTGCCTGCCTTTCCGGTGGAAGCCTGAAATTTTTCGTCTTCAACTTGGACCCTTTTTCTCCCACCTCATCAGCATTGAGTCCCAAAGCTGCTGAATCGATTTTCTTGATTTCTTTCTTCTTCGCCTTCATGATGCCGGGCAAGGAGGCATATCTGGGCTCATTCAAGCCCTTCTGAGCCGCTATTACCGCAGGCAATGGGGTTTCGATAACCTCCTCCATCCCTCCTTCTGTCTCCCTTCTGGCGGTGGTGGTTTTTCCGTCTGAGGATATTTCCAACCCCACAACCACTGATACATAGGGAAGATCCAGAAGCTCAGCCAGACAGCCAAACACCTGTGAGCAATCGAAATCCACCGCCTGCTTACCAGTCAGGATCAGATCATATTTCATATCCTTCATCGCACCAGCTAAGATTTTGGCGGAGGTGAAACTATCCGAGCCCTCAAAAGCGGGGTCGTTTAAGTGCACAGCCTCATCTGTTCCCATGGCCAAAGCAGTCCTAATGGCTTCTGTTGCCCGATCAGGGCCCAAGCAGACGATGGTAACCGTGCCTCCAAATTTTTCCTTGATCTTCAAAGCTTCCTCCACCGCATACTCATCATAGGGATTCATCACATATTTGATCCCTTCGGTGACGATGCCGGTCCCTTCCGGGTTTACCTTTATTCTGGATTCGGTGTCGGGCACCTGCTTCATGCAAACAATTATGTCCATATCAGACCTCCGAAAGTTTGAGAAACTTTTCACAAAGATAAAAAACTACAAACCCATTGTCAAACAAAAAACCGCCAAACTTCATATAGACTGGCGGTTGGCACAAGAGTTTAGATCTCCTCCTGTGTCCAGCATAAGCTAAAAAATGGCTAGTATACAAGTTAGGTGGCACGACTCCCAGGTTCTATGATTAGATTAAGAATTTTGCTGTAATAAATCAAGATTGCCGCCAACTCTTTGAGAGCATCTAAGAACAGGAATTGAAATATTCCACCAGCTCTTTTGAGCCAATTGTCCAGCTCTGATCTTGCGTCAGTATCTGAGTGGAAGTAATGTCCGGTAAACCATAAACCGATCATCTTTTCTGGGGTAACCCTCTCGCCCTTGTAGTAGTAAGCCAAACCTCCAGACGTACGGAGTACCTGCTTGAAGCGCTTTCGCAGCTCACTTAAGGTTTCGCGTTCCTTAGGATCACGCACCTTTTGAAAAATTCTGTTGTGGAAATACCCAAAATTGGTGGGCTCTTTGTTAAGGTAGAAATAGCGGAACGACATCAGGAACGATTTGATTAGCTCTTCTTTCTCGAGGCTCTCTGGCTTCTGAGCCATGGTGAGGTCATCATAGAAATCGAAATTGAGATTTGTACCACCCCGCATGATTTTCGTGTTTTGGAGCTCCTTGATTCGGTTTTGAAACAGCTCTATTAGCTCCAGTTCCTCTTTAGAGAACTGTGCAGTGTCTATCATTCATCCACTCATCGTTAAATATCTTGCTTAGATATCGTGCTCCGGCATCTGGCAGGATAACGACAACGGTCTTATCCTCACTTAAATTCTCAGCTACTTTCAAACTTGCCCAGACCGCTCCCCCACTTGACCCTCCAGCGAAGATACCCTCTTCTTTGGCAAGCCTTCTTGCCATAAGAAAACAATCTTTGTCTGTCACCTGAATCACATCGTCCATCACCTCAAAATGCATGGTGGGACAGAGCATGTCCTCCCCTATCCCTTCCACCAAGTAAGTATGAGGTTCAATCAACTTTTTGGTTTTAAAATAATCGTGAAACACCGAGCCAATTGGATCCACTCCGATCGCCTTAATATTGGGATTTTTCTCTTTAAGGTATTTCGCCGCCCCGGACATGGTCCCTCCGGTGCCGATGCCGATCACTACACAATCCAGCTTGCCTTGGGTCTGCTCCCAGATCTCCGGTCCGGTGGTTTTATAATGTGCCTCAGGATTTTTCTCATTGAAGTACTGTTCCAGAATGACACTATTGGGGGTTTGGGCATGAATCTTTCTGGCAACCTCATAATAGCTTTCTGGTGAGTCTGGAGGAACGTCGGTGGGGGTAACAATCACCTCAGCGCCGAACGCTTTCAGCAGATTTATCTTCTCCTGGCTCATCTTATCAGGGATGGTGAAGATGGCTTTGTATCCTTTGGATGCCGCATACATGGCGATTCCCACTCCGGTATTTCCGGAGGTGGCTTCCACGATGGTGCCTCCTTTTTTGAGCCTCCCCTCCCGCTCCTCCTCCTTCAACATATAAAAAGCCATGCGATCCTTCACGCTCCCGCCCGGATTGAAAAACTCCAGCTTGGCTAACAGCTGCGCTTTGATCCCTTTGGTCACCCGCTTCAATTTCACCAAGGGGGTGTTTCCCACCAAATCAGTGACGTTATCATAATACATGCTTCCTCCTGTCAAAAATCTGTCATAGTTCGGAATTATACATTATCCTTGAAGCTCCTTTAAAACTTATCTGATTCGAATATATCAAGAACAAAAGTTGGGTCAAGATATTTTTAAGAGGTCCTTCAGGAGGCTGTTGGAAGAGGAAAACCTGGAGTATTTACCTTTAAGGTGAACCATATAAAAACTTTTTTTATGCTTTGGGAATGGGGAATGATGCATCAAAGACTTTGCCAAAAACATCTATCTTGGGACGGGATAAATTCCCGTTCCAATGGAATAGGATGGTTTATTATCTCATATAGCCTGTTGACTGGTAAAGCTAAAGCTTTACACTCCAGTGCAACTTTATGAATTAATTTTCTTCAGACCACCAACAAATAGCTTGACAAACTGTGGATGTGAACTTTACTTTCAAAAAAACTTGCTACAAAATTTTGGAGGTTACTTTGAAACCAAAATTTCTTATCAGCATTCCTCTTCTTCTTTCCATATTCCTCTGCCCTAAAACAAACGCAGAGACAAAGACGGGAAATTTCATCAAACTTATGGAGCGCACCTATGATGATCAGTTCTTTACAATCTACAGAGGAAACTCAGTCGACTATCGAAGTTCTATTATCATTGAGTTTGTGGACTCTCTTCTGGTTGGGCAAACCAGAGTGAAGATGAAAGTTGAGGTAATAAGAAAAAATGGAGGAAAATTTGAGATCCCCCTGCCAACATACTCCTACCTGACCGATTCCGGCACCATCACGTATGACGCTAAAGACCACGATCCGAAAAGTGACATTCCTCTCAAAGCAACTTATATAAATTTACAGAAATGGGCTATCGAACCCGGGGATGAACTACATCTTAAAATTTATGATGATATAAACTACGCCTATGTTTTTGAAAGATACATTCAAGTAAAAAAGCACGGACTTGGCGGAAACATCTCCTTTCCCATTCTTTCCGTGCAAAGAGCCGGAGATCACCCCGGAGGCTTGGGCGCAGGAATCAGCTACACCATCAGATACATTAAGTGGGAAAAGAATTTATTGAATAAGCTTGGTTTCGGCGCGAATTTTTCCTTTCTCGATTTTGAACCAGATCAAAAGATCGAGATAGGCTTGGGTTTTGTCTTAACCTTTCCGGATGATCTTTTTCAAATAGGGGTGGGGAAAAATCTCACCGTCAAAGATGATTCCGGCTATTACTTTTTCGGAATAAATCTTCCGGGCATCAAAGAGAAAATCGGCTTGTAAGATTATTGTCAGGCAGGCTTCGCCATGCTTGACCTACGGACTAGTCCATTATTATCTTACTAATCTTTATTTTGTCAACTGTACCGTGCAGGAAGTATATGGTGCCGTCACCGGAAACGACAAACTGTTTACGAAACAACCAAAGCTCTTTGTCAGAGCATTCTTCTGTACCCTTTTTGAATCGCATCACTACTTCTCCAAGTTCCACCAACTTCCCTTCTTCAAGTCGAAACTTGTTTATGCGATGGAATAAACAGACGGGATGGGACCGGGAGCAATACCAGGGTTCTTACTGGTGGAAGTAGAAGCTGTTGTGATTGTCAAAACCTATTAAGACGTACGGAAACTCTACCCAGCCTTCCTCTCTAACCTTGTCATCGGCGAATTTTCTCAATCTTATCCAATCCGGCAGTATTGCCACCGTATCTATTCTTTCACCTTGAATATAGTCCTCCAGGTTAGTTTTCATAAGATACTTGCCCACTCTGAAGTAGACATCGTCACCGGACTCCTTCTGAACTACACCAATATCCTGGTATTGATGTTCACCCCTGTGTATTATATCTTGAATCTTACCATCCAGACCATAGACAACTATCCCACCTATATGTTTGCTTCCAAAATTATATAATCTGCCACTTTTATCAGTCAGAGCAAGCCCGTACACCACGTGTCTTCCAGGGATTCCATCCACAACAACGACAGGTGGCATGCTCAGAAGTAATTCACCCCTGGGTGAGAACTTTCCAATATTGCCATGAATCACGTAGAAGTTCCCCCAGTTGTCAACCGCCATCTCGCCGAATCGCCCACTCGGCCCGGATAGCTCCCTCTTTCCACGTACATCGAAAGTTGATATCCGTCTCCCGTCTT
>LJUX01000074.1 GCA_001304155.1 candidate division Zixibacteria bacterium SM23_73_3 | reverse complement strand
GTCTATTCGGCGACTCCGTAAAAGTGGTTAGTCCTGATACCTTGGAACACGAGGTGCTTATCGGTCTGATTCCGGTGCATGATCCTCCCATTCCTCCCACTCAAGGGCTTTTCGCCACCCTGTGTTTTACCCTGACCAATATGACCGGGGTGGTGCAGATAGACTCCATTTTCTTCTCGCCCCTCAATCATCTACTTTTCACCACCACCGAGCCTGAGGGTTATCATCCCCGGTTTATAGCGGGAGAATTTCCTGTTTTGCCCTACTGGCCCGGAGACGTCACCTTTGACGGAGAGAAAAGAGATCTGGAGGACGTGCTTTATCTGGTCAACTACATATACAAGGCAGGTCCTGCTCCCCCTCATCCCATCTCGGCAGAAATAACCGAGCCGGATAACATTATAGACGTAGAGGACGTGCTTTATCTGGTCAACTACCTGTATAAATTCGGACCCGATCCCAATCCAGGCGATCCCTGGTAAAAAAGAAAGTATATGCTCAGAGCCATTAATTTTACACAATTATCTTGAAATGATCTCTGCGCCACTCTCCAAAATTGTGCTTGACACAAGTAGATTTTCGTCTATATTGAAAAATGCATTTCTCTTAAAATTTATTCCGGATAGGCTTCCAGCCGGAGGAAAGAAAGTAGAAAATTCATTTTCATCGCAAGTTGTTTTTCAATCGTAGAATTTGATCGTATCTCTTCAGAGTTGCGGCACGTTATAGAATCTAAAACTTTAATTTGAACGTGGATATCTGACTTTAACCTCTCTCAATCAAGGAGTTTTAAAATGAAGAGAAGTGGGCTGTTTTTATTGATTGTGATAATTTCAATCCTTGGATTGTTCACTCTGTCCTGGGGTCAATGCCCGGAAGATCCCAATGATCGTGGAGAGTGCGACACCCTGAACGTGATCTGTTTAGACTGCGAGCAGAGCCCCGGTTCTGGACCATACTTTGTCCGCTTCCCCTTTCTGGTCACACATGATCAGATAGATTATATTGATTCTATCGGTGGCTTTGTCGTTCCTCTACTCTGGACTCACACCAATCCCTCTGCTTACTGTAGTCTGGGAAACTGGTGGAATATCACCCCCACCTCATGGGCTCACCCACATTTCAGCACCAGAAGCATATTTCGCCACATAGTGGAGGGGACAGATACTCTTTATCACAATCGCATGGCAGACTTGGCGGCTGATTTTATGGGAAGGGACTGGGATACGCGCATACTGGAGTTAAGCACAGATCCAGCGTATATGCGCCTGGCTGTGGCGGCCAGCGGCCAAGAGGATCAATGGTGGTGGGAGAGTGATAGAGTTTTGCTCGCCACCCTGACCTTCAGGATTGAGGATACCATGCACGTTTGTATAGACACCACTTTCTGGCCCCCCAGCGGACGCTTGCAGTTCGGCCGATACGATGCTGAAACTTATATTCCCAGAGACAACCTGCCTAACTGCTTCTGGATTGGTCCTTCCCAGATTCGGGTCACATCTCCCAACGGAGGGGAGGTATGGATAGCAGGTGAGACTCATGATATAACCTGGGTTTCGGAGAACTTCTATGGGGAGAATGTAAAAATCGAATTCTCCGCGGATGAGGGAAACACCTGGATGACCATAATAGAAAACACGCCCAATGACGGTGCTTATCCCTGGCTGGTGCCTGATACAACTTCAGACATGTGTAAGGTGAAGGTGTCGGACGCTGAAGATGGAGATCCATATGACGAAAGTGATGATACCTTCTCAATAATATTCACCTCATATTTTACCATTGATGCCACACCTGATACTCAGTGGGTTAAACAGGCTGATACCACCGAATATGAGATAATCTTGACCTCATTTTTTGGATTCAATTCACCCTGCACTCTGACCATAAACGGTCTTCCTCCTCTGGCCACATACGAATTTGATCCTCTGGTGGTAATTCCCACCGACACCTCCACTTTGACTATTGGAATAGATTCCCTTACCCCTTTTGGCTCCTACGTGTTGACCATAACCGGAACGGAGTTGACCAAACAGATGGTGGATAGCGTGCAGGTGCTACTTTATGTTCTCTCTTCTTTGAACCGCAAACCAGAAATTTCGCTTCCGGGACCGCAGACCGTGTATGCTGGTCTACAACTTTGTTTCCCGGTGATTGCCACCGACGCCGATACTTCGGACACATTAACCTTGACCAAAACTGGGGTGGGGGATTTTCCGTGTTATCCCAGGGTTTCACCTGTGGTTTGTTATTTCCAATGGACCACCACTGACGACGATACATTAAATTCTCCTTATGAAGTTATATTTGACGTAGATGATGGGCGTGATAGCACCGATACCGGTGTGGTGGAGATAACCGTTTTGCCATATAACGTTCAGCCCTCCGGCACGGAAGGGGACGTTACTGGAGACTCTCTTATAGACCTTACCGATGTGCTCTTTCTGGTAAACTATCTATTCCAGGGGGGACCGCCTTCAAATCCTCCAGCTGCGGGTGACATCAATGGAGATTGTTTCACAGGGTTATCAGATTTAATCTGGTTGATCAATTATCTTTATCGCTTTGGTCCAGCTCCTCAGATCAGATGTCTTCCCGGAGATTTTAACTATGATGGATACGTGAATCTGTTGGATCCCGTATATTTTATTGATTATATGGCTTACTTTGGGCCTGGTCCCGTTTCCATGAGATCCACCGATGTGAATGCGGATTGTTTCGTAAACCTGGTGGATTTGGTGTATGAGATCAAGTATCTTTTAAGAGGAGGCACAGCACCTGAACCTGGGTGCGTCGAACCGAAGGCAGGAGCGGAAATACCGGAGCCTCCTGGTATAGCTGAGGTTGGCTTCTCCCAGTTTGGATATGATCAGGTCTCCAGAACAGGCCAGATGCCCATTTATGCCAGCTTCGATGATCCGGTGGCGGGCGTGGAGCTGGTGATTACTTTCGATCCGGACGAGGTCTCATTGTTGCCGCCCACCCTCACCCCCAGAACGGAGAAAATAGGAATGTTTTACAATCTGAAGAGGGGAGAGCTGGTTATCGGACTGGTGGATATAAATGGAATGAACTTCATCCAGCCGGGAGATAATCCTATCCTTAACTTGAGATTTGTGCCCAACGATCTAAAACTAACCCGTCCCACCAGCATTCAGATTAAAAAAGCCGCCTTCGTGAACATGCAGGCACAGGAGATGTTAGAGAAGGTGGTCAAATAGATTCAGTTGGTTTATAAAAAATCGAGTCGAACCGAAGTCAAGAAGATCGGGTCCTTCTGTCCAGGTTTGGTACCTGTGACAGAAGTGCCCGTTTTATTATTTACCACCCAAAAATTTGACCAGATTCTTCTTCCCTACCTTGAAGATCACCAGATAAAAGCCCCATTGTTTTATAACATCTAAACCGTCCCCTTGTTCGTCTTTCCTGGTTAAAGAAAAGCTAAACAGAAAAAGATAGGCAGATTGGGAGAGGATTTAGAATGGGAGATGAGTCGGGAGATATTAAGTGGGATGATCGCTAAAAAAGGCGAAAACTCAGATTTTAACAACAGATAAAAAAGAAATGACAGCTGAGAAGCAGAAAGTATCCTGTCAAAATCGGAAGATTTCGATTTCCTCAATTGAGTCCTATGATACTTCGGTAACAGTCTTAAGATCCCGACAGAGAGATTAACCGTATGGTTCGCCCCAGAGACAGGAGAACCACCGAAGCTTAGGGCAGCAGAATTTTCTTTAAGCACGAGTTCTATTGTCTGTGCATCAAGTGGATAAGTCAAACCAGGCGGGACTTTCGGCCCGCCTGGTGTTGAATGGTAACTTTTTGAGTAGAGGGGGGATAATCTCTTTTAGAGTCCGCAGGGAGGAGGACCACCTTTATAAAGATAACTTACCAGATAAAGGATATCACCGAGGTCGATAATTCCATCACAATTTGCATCACCATTTCTATTCAAAGAGAGCTTGGGGGTAAATATCCTTTCAGAAGGCGAAATGCCATCAGCGCAGTACGATTTAATAAGTATGAATGAATGCGACGGCGGTATTTCTGTAGTGGATATGGCAAGAGGATCGCCGTCCACAAGTTTGGTGAAATACAGTGTGGCTACCAGACCAGTGGTTCCAGAATCAAGTGGCGGGTCGTTAAAGTCGTCTGCATAGGGGTAAATAAGTACTGTCTTATTTACATTATCGATGGCCGATGCCATCGCCCAGTCGGGCCACGGAATTATGCTCCCGCTAAAACTCACGCTATCCAGAATCACCTCCACCTCATTGGGCTGGTTGGCAAAGCTAATTGGAATTACCATTCCCATTAGATCAGGTCCGCCATTCTCAATTATCTTAATATAGGTGGTATCTACAGTATTGCCAAGCTCTGGGTCCATAGGACGAATCAGGTCTGAAGAAAATCTGATATTACTGCCCACCCTTACAGAGACACCCGTATAAGGCAGTAATTCGCACCCCGAAAAGTGACCTATCAATTGAAGGAGATCCCCCATGTTAATACCGGGGGAGCCATCGATGTCGGCATCAATAGGATTCGGGGGTGCAGAGCCGCCCGTAAAGAGGTAATCGATAAGGTAAAGTATATCACCAAACTCAACACTTCCATCTCCGTTAACGTCCCCGGGAACAGCTACCGCTGGTGGAGCAAAAAAACCACCCAAAAGCATAGCCAAAACCCCACAAAAAACCGAAAAGATAGCAAGTTTTTTCATCTTCTCCTCTCCTTTCTCAAAAAGGTTTTTAAATCCAGCTGACTTTCAAAACTCCCCCCTTTAAGTGACAACTCGCCATACAATCTCCTTTGTTGGTGTTTAATGCTTATCTAAAAAGTCCGGTTTAAGTGTTATTTTGAATAGCGAATTAGGAGAATCGCCATCGATGATTCTCGGATCCCTATAAAAATCTATTTCAACTTTCCCGGATCGTCTCAGGCTAATTTTCAAGCTTAATTAGGTGAGTCACCGTTTGAAAAAAAGCCGGATCGTCACCAGAAACTCATAAGGAATCAAATCCAGTGAATTATAAATATTATAACCCTAAATTTTCTTATGTCAAGCAAAAACAGGAATCCTTAAGCGAGCCAGGTCACTTGTATCCATTTACAAGGAGGTTTGGATTTCGGCTATGAATTTTGATGAAGTCACCTGAAATAAGGGAGAAAGGAGTGAGATCTCTTCTTTTATCTCGTTGGTCTTCTCTTTTAAGATAGCAATAGGGGAGTTATCTTGTCTGTTTCTATTTTCCCGGAGATAGTGCTGAGGTGCTTTTTATATCAAGGACTTACGAAAATGAAGGAGTAAAAGGAATTCGCTTTGGGCAAATTTGTGCCTGCACCAAGTCAAAAAATCCCAAAATAGAGAAAAATCTATTTGTTTATTTTTGATTATTTGGTTTAGCCATACAGGTCAAGCATATTCGCCTTTCGCCAAGCTCCCTTTGGGTCTGAGCCTCTCTTCTCCCGCCACAGGCGGGGTCATGACGAAGTGGGAGATCGAAGGCAGGGTAGTGAGTCTTCGATCCTGAGCTCAGATCAAAGGGTAAAATCGAACCTCAGGACTGCTTGATAAAAACAGATGTCAACCACCATTCGGAAAGAAGAAACCTCAGTATTAACCCTTCGGGTTGGCTGATCTACAAAACTGCTAATATCCGCCCACAGCTTTTTCTTTACACCCAACCCTTGACTTCTACTCAAAGGTCGGGTCCACGATTTTTCCTATAAAGAGTATGGTTTGAGAATGATTTTCTCGAATCACAAACACGAATGGTCGATCCACTCGCATCTCGAAATCAGAGGAGTTGCCTGGTCCCGCAGATGTCGTCATAGTAACGACTGTGACTGCTGCCGCTTCAGTCCCTTCTTCGTCCACCTGTAGAAATGTTTTATGTATTACCTGATCTATCCACACCCCGACATCTTTATACATTTTGCTGAAGTCAGCCGCAGGGGAGAAAGCGATACCCATTCCCAACGCTTTCAGCGCATCATTCAACTGAAGTTTATATTCGAGTTTGAACTTCGGAAGATAGATATTCCCTGAATCACTTTTGAAACAGCTCAACCAGTAATTGTAGCTTTCCTGATCGAATTTCACAATCAGAGAATCGACCTCAGTGTCATGGTTGGGAAGAAAAATGGTCATGCTAAAGTCCTCATCACCATAAGGCAAATCAACGGCTTCAAAGTCATCATTGGAAAGGTGCCTGTATAGGCTTCTCTGCTCCATCATCTTGCAGGACTTTCTTGATCCATCAGTTAAATAAAACCAATCATCTTTGGTTAAGTCTTTGTCAAATTCATAAGTCCAGGTGCCTTTGAAATAGATGGCATTGATCAGAAACATCAATATCATAGGGTCAATCGGATCATCCACAATCTGTTTTATCTTTCCGTGGGTATTCTCTTCAACCCATGCATTGATTATCTTGGCAGCGTTGGGGTCGTTGAAATCCAGTCCGCTCACCAGGGCATCGAAATAGGTTTTATTCAGATTGATGAATTCGGCTTCTGGGGTTAAACTCCGGCGGTACCAGATTGAATTCGCAATCTGGAACTTAACCTTTGGATCGAGTTGAGTCAACGATTCTGTCAAACTTTTGTAGGATTCATTCACTTCCTGAATCGTCAAATCGTTAAGTTCAAGCGTCTTTTGCATAGCCTCTCGGGTGGTTCCATTCGCACCGTTATAGGTCATTCCTAAAGCCATGGAAACGCTTAATGGAGAGATGAAGACATTTTTGTTCTTTTCTTCTTTGATTATCTCTTTGAAAAGTTTGAGCCCGAATTTGTTGTCCGATTTAATTAATCTTTTTTCCGTTGCGGTGGGTTCAAACGGAACCTTGCTCTGAGTTGAAACGGGATTCTTAGAGCACTGTAAGAATATCGTGCTAATTAAAAGCACAAAGAAGAGAATCAATTTTCTGCTTGAGAATCTCCTTGACATCTTAACCTCCTCTTATTTGATATCGGTTGTTTTTAACTTTTTGTGAAACTTTCCCTTTATTCCTTCCCCATCTTGAAGGCAGAAATTCAAAGGTTTTACTGTCACAAATTGTTCCGCCTATCATTTCCTTTTGATAAAGAATTATCCCGTTATATCTAATTAAAACAACGATCTCCCTGTTGTGAATGAAAAAAATTGAGATAAGAGTGATCACAAAATTGAGATATTAAGAGTTGCCAGCATTTCAAGAGAGAAAAAGCTTCAGTTATTTGTTCTTATATGGTTGGCAGGAGATTTCTGAAATCCTCCGGTTGGGGATAGCAAAATAGGGAGAAAGTGAAAAAGTTATGCGCAAGTAAGTTTTTGCCTTTTTTCGCCCCATCAAAATTGGTTACTCCCGTCAGAGTTATCCGGCTTGCCTTCTGTGGCCGTAATCCCGCAAAATACGGTGTTCAAGTTCTTTGGAATTTCACCAGCTTTTGGGGAAGCATATTTAATCTTGATCTACCCTCCAAGCCATTTATTAAAAAATCGATTCGCTGATTACCTTGATAAGCCTCCAATTATTTAGAAACTGAAATATAGCTTGACATTCAAAAATAAAAGGTTATATCAAAGATAACAAAGATTTTAAGCTAACGGTTGAAATTTAAAGAAAGGAGTCTTAGCCCAAATTATTTTCTAAAGAGAAAAGAGGGGACAATTATTTTCAAAAGATATGACATTTTTTTGAAAGGAGAATAAAAGTATGTTTAAAGGGACAGTGAAGCGGCTAATGAGAGAAAGAGGATTTGGATTCATCCTGGCTGAGGATGGAAGAGAGATATTTTTTCATCGCTCAGAACTCCAGAACGTAGACTTTGATAAATTAATGGAAGGCGATCGTCTGGAATTTGGTGTCACCAAGGGGAAAAAGGGTCCTCAGGCTATCGAAGTAAAAAAATTAAACCAAGAAGGGGTTTGATCCTTCCAAAATTTGTTCAAATTAAAGCTTTAGAATGAAAAGATGAAATGAAGATTCTCCTGTTAACTCCTTCTTTGGGCGAAGGGTGGAGCCGGTTTTTAAGAATGCCCCAGCTTACCCTCGGTGTTATCTCTGCTTTGACTCCACTCGAGATTGAGGTGGATGTGGTTGAGGAAGAAGTTGATGAAATCAATTTTGACAAATACTATGACCTGGTGGGAATCTCCTGTATGACTGCAACCGCTCCTCGGGCTTGTTTTCCGGAAAAAAGGTGCTAAGGTGGTCTTGGGGGGGATTCATCCCACAGTTATGCCTGATGAAGCCATCGCCCATTGCGATTGTGTTGTCATGGGTGAGGCGGAAGGATGTTGGGGCGAGCTCCTCGACGATTTCAAACAGAATAGGCTAAAGAGGTTTTACCGATCCTTTGACTCTGATCTGACCAAGTTCCCGATAGCCAAACTAAACCACAACCCAACCCCCTTTCATGTAACCCCTGTCTTTTGCACCAGAGGTTGTCCCTATAACTGTGAATTCTGTTCGGTTACTGATCTTTATGGAAAAAAATTAAGACACCGCCGAGTTAAGGATATTGTGACGGAAATAGCCACAAGAGGTAGCAAAAGGTTCTTCTTCTTAGATGACAATATCGTGGGGGATGTCAAATTTGCGCAGGAGTTATTCGTCGCTCTTTCGGATTTGAAAATTCATTGGGTGGGTCAGGCATCTATATCCTTAACTAGGGACAAATCTTTGCTAAATCTGGCGAAGAAATCTGGTTGTGCCGGTTTGTTTATCGGACTGGAGTCGGTTTCTTCTGATAATCTTAAGAGGCTGCGTAAAACTCCGGGTGATGCCAAAGATTATAGCCAGGCTATCAAGATCATTCGGGATGCTGGGATTTTGTTCCACGCCTCATTGGTGTTCGGCTTTGACGGGGATGATAAAACTATATTCGAGAAAACCCTGGATTTTCTGGTGAGAAACAAAATCCCCAGCGCCACCTTTAATATCCTGACCCCCTATCCGGGCACAGCTTTCTTCGAGAGATTCAAGAAAGAAGGAAGGCTTTTAAGCCAGAACTGGTGGGACTATAACCACTCAACCGTGGTTTTTAGACCCAAAAACATGACCCCGGAAGAGCTGGCGGAGGGTTTTGTCTGGTTAAGAAAGAATTTTTATGCCAAAGCTTCAATATTTACCAGATTCTTTCATAATTTAGGTCATCCACTTCTCTATTTTTCTGTCAACTGGGGGCACCACAATACTTATAAAAATCTAAAAATAGAAAATTGCCTCCCCTACCCCATGGTCCCTTCCCTTTCGCTTTTGCCCGGTGTCCCGGTGGAAGCTACCGGATTAGCAGGTTAATCCGTCCAAAAACAGAATCTGTCGGTAAAATTTCCGAGAGATCCTTTCGATTATTTGCCCTTGGTATCAGTCTCTATTTTTATGGTTCCGCTGGCTGTCGACAGCTTGATATCCGGCCCACCTTTGCCCCGCTCGACCAGGTAGCGATCTGTAAGATACCTATCGTTCTTGTGGAGTCGAATGGTCTCCTTCTCCGTGTATTCGAAGGGGCATTTGATCCTGCCCTTATCGGCCCGTTTCATCAGGGTCATCGTGAAATTCTCTCCGAATTCGACTACTTTAAGATCCACGTCACCGCTGGCGGATGAAGCCTCAAGACGCGTAGGTAGCTGGGGCAGAAAGAGCTCCACGTCACCGCTGGCAGATGATGCCTTTCCCATCTCATCGATCTCACCGTCTTCAACAACTATTCGTCCCGAGGCATTGGAAAGCTTAAGCTCCGTTGCACGAAGAGAACTAACCGATATTCTTCCGGATGCCGAACTGGCTTTGATGAAATCCGCCTCGCAATCTTCAGCAGCAATTTTCCCTGAAGCAGTGGAAAGGTTAAGCTCCTTTGTGCTAAGAGAATTTACTGATATTTTTCCGGATGCCGACTCCGCTTCGATGAAATCTGCTCGGCAATCCTCTAAAACTATTGCTCCTGAAGCAGATGACAGCTCCAGTTCCTTTGCGCCGACAGAATTAACGGACATTTTTCCAGACGCTGACTCGGTTGTGATGTAATCTGCCTTGAACTCTTCAAATATCATGTCTCCTGATGCGCTGTTGCACTTAATCGAACGAAGACTGGCCGATTTGGGAAGATAGATCTTCCAGTGAGTTTCTCCCCTGACGTTTCTGCCGATGAAGTCTTCTTCAATGAATAATTCCCCATCGTCGGCTTCCAATTCAGGATCGAGCAACTCAGGCTCGTCAAGATTGTTTATCAGTTCGACTATGAGCTTGGATTCGTCACCGGGACATATTTTGATATTACCGCTGATGGTTTCGATGTTAATTGAATGAATGTTTTCAAACCTGAAGGTTTCCGTCCTGTCGTAGGCAACAGTGGTGATGGAGACAATAGTCATCACCACTAACCCGAGTAATAAGCAAAGATATCGTGACCTCATAGATCCTCCGTTCTTTAAATAGTCTTTTAATCGATAACAACTGAATCCCTATTTTCAAAAGCGTCCTGGTCGAATCAGAATCCCGGGGTGATAGAATTCATCAACAGTTTTTCTTACGAGAAAGAATCAAAAAAGTTCCTTACAAGATTTGCGAATAGAGCTTTTGTTTAGACAGAAGCTGATAAAGGATGCACTATTCACCCCACACGCCGAGATGTTACCATTCAATGACCTCTCGTTTGTGTAAAATTCTGTAAATGCGGGTAAGAAATTTGTTGCTTTATGCCGTAACAAATATTTTTCTTTATTTCCTTGGCTATAATTTCTATAATAGGTATTGATACGTGATTAGCTTATAGGTTTAGTTTCACCAAGAACCGAAACTTGAAGGCAGGTACATGGCAAAGTATCGGGTGATCGTAATCGGAGCAGGGGCGGCCGGTTTGATGGCTGCCGGGCAGGCCGCCGAATTGGGGGCAGCGACACTGCTTCTTGAAAAGAAGTATCGTCCGGGACGCAAACTCCGCATCACCGGCAAGGGACGATGCAACCTGACCAATGTTGCTCCGATCTCTAAGTTTATATCGCATTTCGGACCTAACGGTCGTTTCCTTCGCCAGGCCTTTTCGCGGTTCTTCACCCCTGAACTCGTGGCCTTTCTTAAAGAATTGGGGATTCGAACTGTAACTGAACGAGGGGGACGGATTTTTCCAGCCGGCGATCAGGCACAGGAAATTGTGGATGCGTTGGTAGATTGGATCGAGAAACGCGGTGTGACCCTTAGGACTCGAACGCCGGTTGAACGGCTGCGTGTGGAAGGAGGACGAATAGTCGGGGTACAGGTTTCCCACGGCTCTTCCCCTATGAGAGAAACCTTGACTGATCGTCATACAGCCGAACGGGTTTATCATGCGGATGCCGTTATTGTCTCAACCGGTGGAGTGTCTTACCCTGCCACCGGATCAACCGGGGACGGGTACCGGCTGGCCAAATCGGTGGGACATATCATCGTACCGATCAGGCCAGCTC
This sequence comes from candidate division Zixibacteria bacterium SM23_73_3, assembly GCA_001304155.1. Classification (GTDB taxonomy): domain Bacteria; phylum Zixibacteria; class MSB-5A5; order MSB-5A5; family SM1-73; genus SM23-73-3. Next base: position 43 of record LJUX01000074.1, on the reverse strand, counting down.
TGGTTCCGTTGGAAACTGCAGGCGAGGTGGCACCCAAGCTACA
>LJUX01000073.1 GCA_001304155.1 candidate division Zixibacteria bacterium SM23_73_3 | reverse complement strand
TAGATTTCCTGAGAAGGAGCCGCTCCACCTCCCGGGCTATCGATATGCACCACCACTGCCGGAATAGAGCCATCTTTGGCATATTTCCTCAGCTGTCTGACCACGTCAGACGAATTTTGGATCACGCCATGCACATCCACTATTGCCACCCTTTTGCCCACACCAGTCCAGAACGACGATCCTTCACCAGAAAGTCCAATGAAAGCAAATATAGTCAAAAGCGAAATTACCAAAAAGCTGATAACAATTATAACTGCAATCACCACATCACTTTTCTTTGCCACTCTTATTTCCTCCGGGGAATGTCATTAAATCGAATCCACCAAAAGCATACGCAACAACAAGTTAAAACATTGCCTCAATTTGTGAGAAATATTCTGATCTTCTCGCCAACCTGGAGCTTTGAGGGCGCACCCAGATTATTCCACTGAATCAACTTCTCTATCAAAACTCCGAAAGCTTTCGCTATATTCCACAGTGAATCTCCTTTTTTAACCACATAGGTGATCCATCTTCCGTTTGTTTTTCCTTTGTCCCCATTCCCATTTCTTGTTGGGATCTTCAGTTTCTGTCCTTTCTTGATACGATGCGGATTGGTCAAGTCGTTCAGTTTCTTGATCTCGCCTGCACTGCTCCCGAATCTGAGGGCCAGATCAGAGACAGTGTCGCCCTTTTTAACAACGTAGGTTTGCAAAGTTACATCTGAAGAAACAGGTATCAAAAGGCGCTCTCCCACTTTCAAGATATGTTTGCTGCTCAAATTATTAGCCGACATGAGAGAGGACAAAGATACACCATACTTTTTTGCCAGATAGGATAGGTTCTCTCCCCTTTTGACTATATGTTCCTTAAAAAGCCCACCTGAGCTCAAGCTTGCCTGGGAAATATTCAGCTTCTGACCTACATATATTCGATGGGCACTTTTTAATTTATTCAATTGTCTTATATCGCCCGGAGTGGTATTGAATTTTAAGGCTAACTCAGACAGGCTATCACCTTTTTTCACCGTGTAAGTGAAGGTCCCGCTTATCTGTTTTTTAGCTTCTTTTGACGCGCTAACATCAGAGGAGTTGGTTTTTGCCGTCGTCCCTCCGTTGGCAGGAATGATGAGGCGTTGCCCGATGCTTAATCGATGTCTGTTGGTCAACCCATTCAGTTCCATGATGGCTGAGATAGGCACGCCGTATCTATGAGAAAGATGAGAAAGCGTCTGCCCTTTCTTAACTTTGTGTTCCACAAATAGTCCGCTGGTCTTTGCATCGTAGCCTTTGAATTTCTGAACAAAGAGTTTTTTGGTGCCGACAGGAATCCTGAGCTTATACCCGGGATAATTGGGTGGAGTAACTCCTCGCCGAAGTTCAGGATTAAGCTCTTTAAGCAAGTCAAGCGTAGAACCCAAACTTTTGGCAACTTTTTTCAGATCCATCGGTTGATTCACTTCTACCACATCAAACTGGATTGGTTCATCATATTCTACATCAAAACCGTATCTTTTTGGATCCTTGGCGATAATGGTGGCAGCCATATACAGAGGAACATAATTCTCAGTCTGCTTTCTTAACCTGAGCTTCCAGAAGTTGTTTCTTTTTTGTTTCTTCATTTCTCTCTCCACCCTACCCTCTCCGCCATTATAAGCTGCCAGAGCTAAAGGCCAGGATTTGAACTTATTGTACAGGAAGGTGAGATAATCGCAGGCGGCGTAAGTAGATTTTACGAAATCTCTCCTTTCATCATACCACCAGTTTCGCCTCAAGCCATAATTCCTGCCGGTGGAGGCAATAAACTGCCAGGGTCCTACTGCCCTTGCCCAGGAATAGGCTTTGGGATTGAATCCACTTTCCACCAGACAAAGCCATACCAGATCCTCAGGTAATCCTTTTTCCCGAATTATTCTCTGCATAAGTTCTTTGTATTTGCCTGACCTTTTCAAATAGGTTTCAACGGCACCCCTTGCCACGGTTTGAAAATAAATGATGGAATTCTCCACCCTCTGGTTCCATTCTATAGGCATATCATAGGTGATTTTCTGTTTTGCAGGCTCAATCTCCTCCACCGTCCCCCTTTGGAGGGCTTTAAAGTTTTCTATATCTTGAAACCTCTGCAGGAATGCGGATATTGAGCTCTCTTCAGAAAGCACACCCAGCCCCAGCAGGGTGATTTTGTAATCTTCGGCTATCTCGTTTAGAAGCCTTTCGAATCTGAGTTCTCTTAAAGAGTCACCCTCCTCGATATCCAGATTTGCCAGGAGCTCCAAAGCTTCCTCAAAGTGATCCTGGGCCTGCAGCCATCTTCCATCCTGATTGGCAGCCACCCCCAGGGCATAATATAGCTCCACCTCCTCGAATTCGTCTCTGGGAGTGGTCTCTGCTGAAAGATTCGAATCTATCGTCGCTTCTGAGGATCTTGATGGTGATTTCGCTTGCGGTGGCGGATTTACCACCCGTGGTCTAATCAACTCTTTGGAACAACCCAAAAACAAAAAGATGAAAATCAAAGAGAGAGGAAAGAACTTTCTTTTTCTCATTTTCGCCTCCGAATCTAACAAACAAGTCTAAAAAAGTTAGCTTATTGGGCATCTAGGCTCTCGACATTGCCGCACAAATTTATAAATCGTTGGTATATAACAAATTTACGAAATCCTGTCAAGTCTTTTTTTGGCGCATCCCACTTTTGGCACGATTAAAGGTCTGCCTAAAGGCAAACACTCCAGACCCACCGTAGATCTGAAATCAATTATTGATTACTTTGAATGTTTTTGAAACGCTCTAAAATTTTCTTAATCAGATTATCGTCCTCTGCATCTAACCAAATGATTTCTTTATCTTTCTTAAACCAAGTCAACTGCCTTTTGGCATAATGCCGGGTGTTTTGTTTAATCTTCTCTATAGCCGTCTCAAGATCGAATTTCCCTTTCAGGTGATCAAACAACTCCTGGTAGCCGACTGACTTGAGAGCTTTAAGTTGTGGAGTGAATCCTTTCTTTTTAAGTTTTTTCACCTCCTCCAGAAAACCTCGGGAGACCATCTCTTCGGTTCTTAAGTCTATTTTATGGTAAAGCCTCTCCCTTTCCATATTTAAGCCAATTTTAACAAAACACATGGGAAATGGTTCATAATTTCCCTCTCGTTGCCAAGTGGTGATTGGCTTTCCGGTAAGTTCATAGACTTCCAGAGCCCGGATGATTCTGACTAAATCATTGGGATGGATTCTTTCTGCGGCTTGGGGATCCACCTCCTTCAGTCTATTAAAAAGATGAGGCTCACCAAATTCTTGAGCCTCCCTCTCCAATTTTTCCCTTATCATCTCGTCCGCTTTGGGACCCTGGAAGAATCCTTCTACCAGCGCCTCAAGATAAAGCCCTGAACCTCCTGCTGCTATGGGTTGCTTATCTCTTTTTATTATCTCCTTAAGGACTTCTCTGCCCTTTTTGCCATAATCAGCGGCAGTAAACCGCTCATCCGGAGATACCACATCAATCAGGTGGTGACGGGTCCTTTCTCTTTCCTCCCTTGTCGGCTTGGCAGTTCCGATGTCCATAAATTTATAGACCTGCCTGGAGTCGAAAGAGACGATCTCACCTTTAAGTATATCGGCAAGTTTAAGTGAGATTTGAGTTTTCCCCACACAGGTGGGGCCCAATATCACCAGTACTCGAACATTCATCTTCTATATAATAAAATTGATTAAATAAATGTCTGTCCAAAACTTGAACAAACACTGTTAGCTTGCTAGCCAAGCCATCCTTCGACATCCCGCCTTTGGCGGGAGACGAAGTGTAAAGGCTTAGCTACGAAAAAATGAAATTCTCCAAATCAACGAGCTACCACCTTTCGCAGAATGATATTCGAACCAGTCGTTCATTCCCAAAATAATAGGGGCGAATCTAAAGATTCGCCCCTACAGGATCGTAAAGCTCAGCTTCTGCCAAATTTTTTGTTCAATTCCTCCAGGGAAAGTCTGATCACCGTGGGGCGTCCATGAGGACAGGAATAAGGTTCATTGGTGGCAAAGAGTTGCCGAACCAATCCCTGCATCTCTTCCTGAGTAAGCCTCTTCCCTGCTTTAACAGCCCCATGACAGGCGAAGGATTTTGCTACCACTTTAACTCTGTCCTTTTCCCCTCTCCCCTCCTCTTCTAATTGAGTCAAGATTTCTCTTAGAAAAACTTCCCCACCTTTATTTCTGATAAGGACGGGAACCGCAGTCACCAGAATCGTTCGTCCCCCGAAATGTTTGATCTCAAATCCCAGTTTACCGATTAATTCCTTGTGTTCTTCCAAAAGCTGAAATTCCTTCGGGGTCAGTTCAGAAACTGCAGGAAAGAGAACCTGCTGAGAGGAGGCTTCTCTTTCGGTCAGATTTCTCAAAGCCCCCTCATATAAAATCCTTTCATGTGCGGCATGCTGATCTAAAACCATTAAATTCCCTCTCACCTGGGAGAGAATATAGGTATCGGCAAGCTGCCAGAAATTGGCGGCACCCGGCTCAGATGGCTTCACCTCTGAAGTTTTTTTCTCCTCTTCTATCCTGGCACGATCTTCAGTTGTTCTTTGTGCCAACTTTTCCTGAGGTTCAGAAAAAAAACTTTTTTGAGTTAATTCCTCATTATCCGCCTTTTGTGAGGCAAAAGAAGGAGCCTCTTGTCGCTGAGCTTTCTGCGGTGACTTTTGTCCCTGATAAGAAGAGATCAGTTCCTTGGATGGGTCGGGCGGAAAGGATTCCTCCTTTTTTTCCGTTGGTTTGAGGTATGGTATTATTTGCGGAGAGGCTAAAGACTCCTTGATTTTGGCATAAACTAAATCATGCGCTCCCCTTTCATCGGCAAATCTGACCTCACTTTTGGTGGGATGCACATTCACATCCACCAGGCGAGGATCGATATCTATGAAGATGATGGCGAAGGGAAAATTTCCCTTAGGGAGAAGTTCTCCGTATCCTGCCCGCACCGCATGATAAATCGATCTGGAGACGATCGACCTTTGGTTCACGAAAAGATAAAGTTCGGCTCGGTTTGAGCGGGCCACCTCTGGTTTTCCCAGAAAGCCAGTGACCTTTGCAGGGTCCTGTGGAATTGGCTTTTCATCTTCAGCTTTTATCCTTATCATCTTCTCCAGTCGATTTTTTCCAAAAACATCCACCACTCTCTGTCTTAGATCGCTTGCCTTGGGGAAGTTGAAAAGTTCCCTTTCGTCGCTTTTCAGCTTAAAGGATACCTCCGGATATGCTATGGCGAATCTGGTCAACAGGTCAATTATGTGTCTGGTCTCAGTTAAGACTGTCTTCAAGAATTTTCTGCGCGCTGGAACATTGTAGAACACCTCCCGGATCACCACCGAGGTCCCTACCGGCGCACCCATCTGTTTTTTCTCTTTTATGATTCCTCCTTCAATTTTAATTCTGGTTCCGCTCAGGTCTTCCTCGCTTCGGGTGAGCATATCCAGAAAGCAAACCGAAGCGATAGAGGGCAAGGCTTCGCCTCTGAATCCCAAAGTGGCTATCTGGAAAAGATCATCCACAGCTTTGATTTTACTGGTGGCATGTCGTTGAAATGCCATAGTTGAATTTTTCTCGTCCATCCCCGCCCCATCATCGCTGACCCGAATAAATTTTATCCCCCCTTTTCTTATTTCCACACTTATGTTCTTTGCCCCGGCATCAATCGAATTCTCCACCAACTCCTTTACTACCGAAGCCGGGCGCTCCACCACCTCACCGGCGGCAATCTTATCTACCAGATCTTCGGGAAGTATTTCAATTTGATTCTTCATATTCAAGGGAAATGCCAGGAGTGTCCACCTTTGGGTGGACTGAAAACGTTCTTAATCTCTTCTGGAAAGTTCTGGGGCCAAAAAACTTTGAGTCAAGCTAAAGCTTGGCACTCCAACACCAGTCGTGATCTTGTTAACAAGCACTTTGGATATCAACCATCCCGGCTAAAGGCTGAACAATTAATAATCACTCTTTTCTTGAGTGAGAGAACTTATTTATTTATTTTCCCTTTTTGGTTCCCCCTTTTTGAGTTCCTTCAAACATTTCTTCCACATTTTTTATGTTCTCCGCCACCTTAGCCGCCTCCTTTTGTGCTCCAATCTCCTTGAAAATCTTTAAAGCCTCCTTAGCTGAGTCAAGACCTTCTTTTGAACGTCCCAGGGCAAGGTAAACGTAGCCAACATTGGTGAGAGTAATAGCCTCGCCGTATCGGTCTTTGAGATCTCTGGTTATTTTCAGAACCGCCTGATAATATCTTAAAGCTTCATCCAGATTCCCCTGTTCTTTCCGAACGTGTCCAATGTGGTTAAGCTCTCTGGCTTCATTCCTGACATCGCCTATTTCAAGGTAAATCCCCTTGGCCTCTCCAAAAGAGCTGAGAGCGTTGTCCAAATCCCCTTGGGTTCTATAGATCAGACCAATCATGTGCAACAAATTCGCTTCAGCCTGTTTGTCCCCCATTTCTCTTTGAAGAATAAGGGCTTGGGTTAAGGAGTTCAAAGCTTCATTCAAATTTTCCTGTCGTTGATAGATCATACCCAGACTGAAAAGTGCACCGGCTTCACCTTTTTTGAAACCAGCCTTTTGATTTATTTTAGCCGAAAGCTTATACTTCTTTAATGCTTCATCTAAGTTTCCCTTTTGTTCATGAACCCAGCCGATAGTAAGAAGATCCTCTGCCTCTCCTTTTTTGTAGCCGGCCTTTTTGTCCACATCCAGAGCCTGCTGGAAATATTCCAAAGCGGCATCCTGAGAGCCTTTGTTCTGATATACCAGACCAATGTTGACGAGCTGACTGGCCTCCGCTTCGGGAAACTCCATCTTTTTGCTTATCTCTAAAGCCTCTTGATAACGAGCCAATGAGCTGTCGAAGTCACCTCGGTTCTGATAAATCCAGCCCAGATGGCTTAGCTGATTTATTTGACCTAGAGGATAATCGACCTCTTTGAAGATCTTCAAAGCTTCCTGATGATACTTTAGCGCCTTATCGAGACTCTTTCTGTTTTGGAAGATAAAACCTAAATTTCCCAATTGAATTGCCATCTCCTTTTTGCTTCCCAACTTCTGGTAAAGATTTAAAGCTTTTTGATGAAGGGTTTCGGCAGTATCCAAGCTACCCGATCTCTGATAGGTTACCCCCAGGTTGCCCCAAGCTGTCGCTCGGGCATTTTCATCGCCAACACCTTCTGCAAATACCAAGGCTCGCCGATACTGTAACTCTGCCTCTGCAGAATTACCCAGTAGAATGTAGCAGTTTCCATTTGCAATCAGAAGGGCCGCTCTTTTCTCATATTCAGGTTCCAACTGCAGACAGGAATTGAATTCATTTATCGCCTCAGTGTATTCGCCCGCTTCATAAAAGGAAAAGCCCTTTTCAAAAAGTCCCCTCAGTTGAGGGTTTTGCGTCTGCGTCAGTCCATTTAAGTATTCCGTCACACCGACAGAGATTCTTTCCGACTCTTTAATCATTTTGAGCGTTTGCCCCGAAGGGGATGAGAAAAGACCCGTTAAAACTAGATAAATTATGATAAGCCCTACTGCACCACCGAGCAGGATTAATACCCAGTTCGCCCTTCTGTTCAGAAATCCTGACGTTTTGGATGGTTTATTGTTCTTTGACATAAGACTCCTTGTTGTTTGATTTATCAGGCTGTCAGATGCCCAATAAATTGGGCAACTACAGATTTTTCACCCTTTGGCTTTTCTTTTCAATTCATTTAACTTATTCAGAGCTTCTATGGGGGTGAGCTTGTCCAAATCAAGTTTTTTTAACTCTTCTGTAATCAAGTTATCCTTAGGAGAAAATATGCTCAGTTGATAGCTAACAGGGTGTATAGCATCTGCAGTTAGCTTGGAAGATTTAAGTTCGCCCGCTTCCAGCTCGGCTAATATCTTTTTAGCCCTGTTTAGGACCTGAACGGGAATTCCCGCCAGTCGGGCTACGTGTATTCCGTAACTGTCGTCACAGCCGCCCGGAACGATCTTTCTTAAAAATATTATCTCCTCCTCCCATTGCTTCACCGCCACCTGATAATTTTTAACCCGGGGCAGAAACTTTGCCAGCTCGGTCAGTTCATGATAATGAGTGGCGAACAATGTCTTTGCAGAAATCTTAGGAGTGTTATGAATGTATTCCGTTACCGCCCAGGCGATGGAGAGTCCATCAAAAGTTGAGGTTCCCCGTCCTACCTCATCCAACAAGATCAAGCTTTTGGGAGTGGCGTTGTTTAGGATGTTTGCTGACTCTATCATCTCCACCAGGAAGGTGCTCTGACCTAAGGTCAGGTAGTCGGTGGCGCCCACCCGGGTGAAGATTCTCCAAAAGCACTATCAGACCCACCTGTCTTAGATAGGTCGATTTCCCCGCCATATTGGGACCGGTGATGATATGGATTTGTTCATTCTCCCGATCAATTTTGGTGTGGTTTGGAACGAAGCTTCCCGGTTCCAAGATATTTTCAATAACCGGGTGTCGTCCATCCTCAATTGTGATCCGGTCGCCTAAGTCAATCTGCGGACGCACATAATTAAGTTTTTCAGCCACCTCTTTTAAACTTAACAAAACATCCAGAATCGCCACCATCTCCGCTGTCTTCTGAATTTTCCGAGTTTCCTTCGCCACCTTCGATCTTATCTCTAAAAAAAGATCATACTCCAGTTTGAAGATCTTCTCTTCCGCTCCTAAGATATAAGCCTCCTTCTCCTTCAACTGGGGCGTGACGAATCTTTCAGCATTCACCATGGTCTGCTTGCGAATATAATCTTCTGGCACCTTGGAGAGATGTGGTTTGGTTACCTCGATGTAATAACCGAAAATTCTGTTAAACCCCACCTTCAGGGAAGGAATGCCGCTCTTTTTTCTTTCCTCCTCCTGCAGACCAGCGATCCACTGTTTGCTTCCCTTTATCTCCTCTTTCAGACAGTCCAGATCAGAGGAGAATCCGGATTTAATGATTCCCCCCTCATTTAAAATCAGGGGGGGGTCGCCTACCATGGAGCTTTCGACCAGTTTGATTAAATGAGAGGTGTCTGGAAGATCATCTTTTATAGAATTCAAAAGTGGAGTTTGCGCATCCTGCAAAATAGATCTTATTTCAGGAATTTGAGAAAGAGAATCTCTAAGCCAGATCAAATCCTTGGGGCTGGCTTTTCCGCATCCAACCTTTCCGGCTAGTCTTTCCAAATCAGAGATCTTTTTAATCTTTTCAACCAAATCATGCAATAAGCCTTTATTCTGAATAAGTTCTTCAATTGCCTCCTGCCTTTCTTTGATCTTATCCGGGTTTAAAAGGGGTCGGATGATCCAGCTTCTCAAAAGTCGTGCCCCCATGGCGGTCTTGGTCCGGTTGAGCAAGGAAAATAGAGTCGGACGCCTCTCTCCGCTTCTTAAAGAAATTAGAAGCTCTAAATTTCGGATGGTGTTGGCATCTAAAAACATTACTTGGTCTTCAAAAAAGGGAGAGATTTTATTGACGTGGAAAAGAAGCGGTTTTTTGGTCTGTTTCAGATAGGCTAAGATCGCCCCTGCGGCTGAGATTCCCAGCTTCATCCCCTGACAACCAAATCCATCTAAAGAGCTTACCCTGAAATGTTCGATAAGCAACTGGTAGGCGAATTCATAGTCGAACTTCCACGTATCCAGGGTGGTTAAAGTGGTCTCTCCGAAAGAAGATTTCAAATTTTTCATCTTTTCATCTGACCAGCCATCGGACGTTATGATCTCTGAAGGAGAAAGCACGCTCAGCTTTTCCAAAACGTTTGATTTTTCCCCTTGATCCAGTTTGAATTCTCCTGTGGTCAAATCCAGGGTAGATAGACCCATGTGGTCTTCATCTCCGGAAAGGCTGGCTAAGTAGTTATTTTGAGTTCCTTCGATCACACCATCGATGGTGATTGTTCCCGGTGTGATTACCTCCACCACGTCTCTTTTGACGATCCCCTTGGCCAGCTTTGGATCCTCCACCTGTTCGCATATCACCACTTTTTTTCCAGCTTTTAGAAGTTTAGAAAGATACTTATCAGCCGCATGGTAAGGGACGCCGGCTAAGGGAATTCTCTCTCCCTTTATCTGTCCTCTGGAGGTTAAGGCAATGCCTAATATCTGTGAAGCGACTTTGGCATCCTCTCCAAACATCTCATAGAAATCGCCCATTCGAAAGAAGATGATCTCTTCCGGATACTGATTTTTAATCTTAAAATATTGCCGCATCAAAGGGGTGATATCTTCTGCCATAACAACTATTAAAAGTTAATATATTTTTTGTCAGAGCCGAACCAAATCAGAGTATCAAGCTTTAGCTTGACCAAGAAAAACTTCGATGCTGTATTGCATTTTTGTTGTGAAAGGATATTAATATCCTTACGCTACCTCACCGTTTATCAGGCGAGAACGCCGGGATTATCTCAAGATCCGTCAGGACAAAGTTCCGAAGTAACAAGAACAAATCGGGTGGCAAATTCACTTTATCACAATCCTGTAACTTTCATTAGTCTGCGATTCTAGTGTCTTTTTGAGCTTCAAAGCCTCCTCATAAGAGGTAAACGATCCAAGTTGCACCACAGAGTATTTTTTCCCGCTTATGACTTTGCTCTTTATCACGATTGAGTATCCCTGTTTTTCAAATCGAGAGCGAAGCCTAAGGGCATTTTCCTTTATGCCGAATACGCCCAGTTGAATGGTGTATTTCACCCCAGCCAGACGTTCCGCCTGAGTTTTATCTTTAGTTTTACTTTTCGGGCTCATTTTTTCTGCAGGATTCTCAACGGACTCCAGAGAATTCGGGTATCTCTCCTTCAAAAGATTATAATACAAAAGCGCCTTCTCTGCATTTTCAAGCTGGTTGAAACAACTAACCAACCCGGAAAGGGCAAAAGGAAAAACCCCAGAATCCTTGCCGCCATCTAAGACCTTATTATACTCAACCACGGCTTGATTATAATTTTCATCAGCAAAGTGGCAGTCTCCCTTGCCCAGTTGAGCCCAGCCTGCCCAATTTGAGGCTGGAAATGATTTCATGATTTTATCGAACTGAAGCAAAGCGGAGTCTGATTGATCCATAGCCAAAAGAGCACATCCCCAAATCCACAAAGCTTCCGGGATCATCTCGTTTTGAGGAAAATTTAGCTCAAGCCTTTCTGCCAAATCAACCGTGGCAACATGCATCCCTTTGCAGAACTCGTACTTGCAGAGCAGAAGCTCTGCTTTATCTGAGTTTATCCAGTCGGGGAAGCGATCTGTTACATCTTCAAAGTATTTTCTGGACAACTCTCCTTTTTCCTCCATCTTTCCCAGGTAGAACAAGATCTTCGGGTTCTCTCTATCTTCTGCCAATTGGTTCAGCAAGATACGCTTGGCTTCACCCAGTTCACCTGACTGATAATGCTTTATGACATTATTTGAGGTTTGGGCGAAATTGGAGCGAAAAGTAGTCGGGGTGACCAGTATGAAAAGAAGAAAAAGCAAACACGTTTTCTTTAACCCAATTCCTCTTTTCATGACTTCAAGATGTTAAAAGAATTCCAGGATTTGCAGGAGGGGCATCTCCAAAGAGGCTCAGTAAATTTATATCCACACCGCTGGCAGATAAATTCCTTTTCTGCTGGTGGAAGACCTTCAATCAGGTTGTCCAGAAAATCAATCGACTTCTCCCTTTGACCCTGTTGCTGGTAAAGTTTTGCCAAACTCAACCTGGCGGATGAAAAGGATGGATCGGTGTCCAGAATATGTTTGTATCTCTCGATAGCAGATTCGACCATCCCCTTTTTTTCATAAATTCGGGCCAATGAAAAAAGAGCAAAGTTATTCTTGGGGTTTTGAGTTAACAGGTTTTCGTAAACCTCAGGTATATCGCCGTATTCTCCCAGCTCGAAGAGTGTCCTCTCCAGCTTATCGAAAACCAAATATCCCGCCTCCGGCACCATCTCCAGAAGTTTCTTCCAGTATTCCACCGCATCGGTCAACCTCTCGTCCTGATAGTAAGCCTCGCCCAGAAAGATATAGGCTGGGACACAGCCCTCATCGTAGTTTAGTGCTTCCTTGTAAGCTACTCTGGCTTTGTGAAGCTCCCCTCTTTCTGCACGAGCTTTGCCCCACAAAACCTTATAAAGCGCCAAGATCTTGTCGGTTTGGCTTTCCTTTCGACTAAAGGCTTTCTTTCTCAACTCAAAAGCCTCCTCCCACCTTTCGGTCTCCTCATACTCGGATAGAAGTCTTGAAGCTACCCCCTCATCTTTTTCTGAAGCTTTATACAGTTCCTCCAGAACCGCGATGGCTTTGTCATGATTCCCCAAAGCGGAAAAGTCCTCAGCCAGGCTTGTCAAAACCTCATTTTTTTCTTCTGGGGAAAGGGAGGGGCGAAGGGTAAGCTCCTTATGAATCCGCAGGGCTTTATCGTAATTTTTGTTTTTTCTGAAGAGGTCCCCTAATCTCAGATAAGCATCCACATTCTCTGGATCTATTCTGACCACTTCCTTGAACTTCTGAAAGGCAACTCTCTCTTCTCCTGCCAGAAGTGCTTTCAAAGCATCGATGTATGTTTCTGGGGAGATTTTTCTTCTTCCTCTTTTTGCCTTTGACCAGAAAAAAGCCATGACGGTGAAGACTATGATAAACGCAAAGATGATCGACAGGATATGACCTGGACTCAATTTTCACCTCCACTGGGCAAAAAATCTACGTTCATTTTTTTCCTTTCAACCATCATCATCTATTTTTCTTCTTCCTCTTCCAGGGGAAGATTACGCAGGGCGGTGATCTCTTCTAAAAGCTTTTTATTCCCCTTTCTCTGGTTTCGCAACTCAGAATACATTTTAAAATAATACACAATTCCCAGAGCAAAAGAGATAAGCATACCCACCACCAATGCCCAGAAAGCCATAAAAATCATGGGAACGTCGAAATATTGTTTACCGTAGAGATTGACCGAAATTCTTTCGTCTGAGTTGTAGATGGCGAATCCAACTATTAACGTGATAAGAATGATGATCACAAGAGTTCTCAATATCCACATAATTCCTCCCGCTTCAGGTTCTTATTTTGGTCAAAGCTAATATATAGAATACACGTTGTCAATTAAAAAAGTTATAAATGTCAACGCAAATAGAAAATGTCAGGTTTTTTGCAAATTAAAAATGTCAGTAATTCATGGTTACTAACTCTGTTTCTTTTTGTTTGATAACGGATTGGGGGTAT
>LJUX01000019.1 GCA_001304155.1 candidate division Zixibacteria bacterium SM23_73_3 | reverse complement strand
CGCTTCCAGACCATCATGGTGGATCCCCCCTCCACCGAAGATACCACAAAAATCCTAAAAGGGTTGAGATGCAGGTATGAAGAACATCATAAGATAAAGATATCGGATGAGGCTATTGAGGCGGCAGTGAAATTGTCGGACAGATATATCACGGGTAAGTTTCAGCCGGATAAGGCTATCGATGTGATTGATGAAGCCGGTTCGCGTATCCACCTGGCCACCTGTACTCGCCCGGAGATATTTGAAAAGATGGATCAGGAGGTAGTTGGAGTCCAGCGGGAAAAAGAGAAGGCGGTGAAAAATCAGGAGTTCGAGAGGGCGGCTCAAATGCGAGATGAGTTGAAGATCAAAAAAGAAAAATTGGAGCAGATGAAGACAGATTGGGAGGAGGGGAAGGGAAGGGAGCGGGTCGCCCTAACCGCTGAGGATGTGGCTTGCGTGGTCTCCAAGATGACTGGAATCCCTCTGTTTAAATTAGAGGAGAAGGAATCCAAAAAGCTTCTGCGAATGGAGGAGGAGCTGAAAAAAAGGATTGTGGGCCAGGAGGAAGGCATATCAGTCATCGCCAAAGCCATCCGGCGAAATCGAGCAGGTTTGGGAGATCCACGAAGGCCCATTGGATCTTTCATCTTCTTAGGACCAACCGGGGTGGGCAAAACCGAGCTAGCCCGGGTCCTGGCCGCATCGCTGTTCGAAGATGAAAACTCTCTGGTGAGAATCGATATGTCCGAATATATGGAGAAGTTCTCCGTCTCTCGTCTGATTGGCGCTCCCCCCGGATACGTGGGTTATGAGGAGGGAGGACAGCTTACTGAGAAGGTGAGGCGAAAACCTTATTCGGTGGTCCTTTTAGACGAGATAGAGAAGGCTCACCCAGACGTTTTCAACATACTTCTTCAGATGTTCGATGATGGCGCCCTAACGGATAGTTTTGGCAGAAGGGTCGATTTTAAAAATACCGTGGTGATTATGACCTCGAATTTGGGAGCAAGACAGATCAAAGGAGGAAAGACCCTGGGTTTTCAGAAAGAGGATTCAAGCTCTTCCTACGAGCAGATGAAACAAAAGCTTCTGGAGGAGACCAGAAAAACTTTCAACCCGGAGTTTCTGAATCGTATCGACGAAACCGTAGTGTTCCACCCCCTGGGCATGAAGGAGGTTCTGCAGATCATCGACATACTTCTCTCGGACGTATCCAAGAGATTAGAAGAAAAAGGAGTCACTTTTGAACTAACCCCCCGGGCAAAAGAGTTTCTGGCAGAAAAGGGATACAGCCCAGCTTTCGGAGCCCGACCTTTGAGAAGAACCATTCAGAAGCAGGTTGAGGATCCTTTAGCTGAGGAGATACTCAAAGGGCAGTTCTCAGGCGGATGTGAGGTGACCGTGGACAGAAAGGAAGAAAAGAAGAAGCTCTCGTTCGATATAAGAGCTAAGGGAAAACCGAAAACCGCACCGGAGAAATCTTTATCTTAGAGAAAAATTTCACTTGCCAGAGCGGAAAAAATCATTATCTTAAACAACCCAGAATTGGAGAAATCCCTAAGATGCATTTTCTGGGTTTGATTTAGACATCCAGAGCAAAGACATCTGGAAAGAATAGTAAGGAAGGTAGATTGTTATGGCGCACAAAAAGGGAGTAGGAAGTTCACGCAATGGAAGAGACTCACACGGGCAGAGGCTCGGTGTCAAGAGGTTTTCCGGAGAGGCGGTTTTGGCCGGCACCATTCTGGTGCGGCAGAGAGGAACCAAGATTCATCCTGGGCTTAACGTGGCCAAAGGGAAAGACGACACCCTCTTCGCCCTGAGGGATGGAGTGGTTAAGTTTGAACCGAAGGGGAAAAGCAAAAAGGTAGTTGGCGTTTATTGAGGTCTTCAAAAGAGATCTCCCCTCAGCAAACTAATCTCAGATCGTATCCTGCCTTCACTCTGCAGAATATCAGGAATTGAAAAATACCCTTGCCAGACAAAATGAACAAACATTCCAGATCAATTTACTTAAATTGGAAGCCTTTAGGGTCATCCGCTATATCCACGGAATGTTCCAAAAGTGTAGGGCTTGGTTCACCAAGCCGGATAAACCTGGCAACTATAACCAACAAGTCTAATGGTCAAAATTGGGTTTTTTGCACAGTGTCATCCCCATAATAAAAAGCTGTGGGACCTATCCTTTTGACAAAACTGAGCAAATAAACCAGATAGTGGATGGAAAAACCTTCCACTTGTTCTTTGAAAATTAGATTTTTTCTCTAAGGTGACATGAAGAACTTTGCAGTGATCCTGAGTGGATGCGGGAACTTAGATGGCTCAGATTTATGGGAGGTAGTTTTCCTCTCATATTATATGAACAGAAAAGGGGAAAATCCGCTCTTCTTTGCTCCGGATGTGGAGCAAAAAGAGGTGGTGGACCATATGACAGAAGCCATCAATCAGGAGACAAGAAATGTCTTGAAGGAATCTGCCCGCATGGCCTGGGGAGGAATTAAGGAGATAAAAGATCTATCCGGAAGGGATGTGGATGGGTTGCTTCTTCCCGGCGGATATGGGATGATCAAGAATTTGGCTGATTTTCTGGGCGAGCCCGAAAATGATTATCTAAAGCCCAAGCCAGAACTTCAAAGAATCATAAGGGAGATTTATCGAAGAAAAAAGCCAATAGGAGCTTGTGGGCTTTCTAATCTTTTGGTTGCTTCTGCCTTAAGAGATATATTGGATACCCCTTTGACTTTGACCATCGGAAAAAACCCGGAGTTGATCAAACAGATAGAAGAAATGGGTGCAGTCCACGTTCTCTCCAGGGGAACAGATGCGGTGATGGACTCAGAACACAAGGTGGTTTCCACCCCGGCGAATCTGTTGAAACTCAAACCTGATGAAATAGCCTCAAGCATTGAAAATCTAATCAATGGAGTTTTAGAGCTTACCTTATAAAAAACAAGTTAGGAGGAGTTATGCGTGAGATTTCCAGTAAGGATATAACCAAGGCGGTAAAAGATCTCTGCGTCGACGCCAATTATAATTTAGGCGAGGACGTGCAGGATGCGCTTCGTAAAGCGTATGAGAAGGAAGAGTCTCCCGTTTCAAAAGCCACCTTAAAGCAGATTATCGACAACTTCGAGATCGCCAAGCAGGGGGAGTTCCCCATTTGCCAGGACACCGGTTTCGGTGTCTTCTTCGTGGAGATGGGAGACCAAGTCATAATTAAGGGTAACAACCTCTTTGATGCCATCAATGAAGGAGTCAGGCAGGGTTATACCGATGGCTATCTTAGAAAGTCCATCTTAGCTGATCCCATCGAGAGGAAGAACACCGGTGATAATACCCCGGCGGTCATCCACCTGGACGTGGTGAAAGGCGATAAACTGAAGATCATCATTGCTCCCAAGGGCGGTGGAAGTGAGAACATGTCTGAGGTGAAGATGATGAAACCGGCAGATGGGGTGGAAGGGGTGAAGGAGTTCGTGATCGACAAGGTCAAAAGGTCAGGAAGTAATCCCTGCCCCCCTATTGTGGTGGGTGTGGGGATCGGGGGAACCTTTGAGAAATGTGCTGAGATGGCAAAACGAGCGCTTTTGCGAACCATTGGTTCGAAGCACTCCAATCCATTTTACGCCAAGCTGGAGGAGGAGCTTTTAGAGAAGGTAAACAAGTTGGGCATAGGTGCCCAGGGCTTCGGAGGAACCCAGACTGCACTGGCAGTTTTTGTTGAAACCTATCCCTGTCATATCGCCAGCTTCCCGGCGGCAGTGAACATCAACTGCCATGCCGCCAGACATAAGGAAGTGATATTATAAGATAAATGCTGGAGTGTTTACCTGTAAAATCTGCAGGAAGACTTAGAGCTTAACACTCCCAGTGAAAACAGATTGGAGGAGAATAAGATGGCACAAAAAAAGATAACCACACCGCTAACCGATGAGGTGGTCAAGGATTTGAAAGCAGGGGATGACGTTTTAATATCCGGACCGATTTACACTGCCAGGGATGCGGCTCACAAGAGGATGGTGGAGCTTTTAGACAAAGGAGAGAAACTTCCCTTTGATATAAAGGGTCATTTGATCTACTACGCGGGACCTTCACCTACCCGACCGGGAAATGTGATTGGGTCAGCCGGACCTACCACCTCCGGCAGAATGAATAAATACGCTCCCCGCATACTGGAGGCTGGATCCAAGGGGATGATCGGAAAAGGAGAGATGAGTGGTGGGGTGCAGGAAGCGCTGAAAAAACACACTGGTGTATATATGGCCGCCGTGGGCGGAGCAGCAGCTCTGATCGCCAAATCCGTGGTAAAAAATGAGCTTGTCGCCTGGGAAGAGCTGGGTGCGGAGGCGATCAAAAAATTGACGGTGAAAGATTTTCCGGCAATAGTGGTCCAGGATTGTCATGGCGGAAATCTTTACCAAGAGGGCGTGAAAAAATACCAGAGAACTTAAAATCTTCCAGCGGCAGTGCTGGGGCCTGAAAATACTATGAACCGTCTACCATGAACTGATAACCGAACTTGTGGTGGAGGCAGGACCATCGGTATTGAAAATACCCTGGAAAATCCTTCGGGATAAACCCGTCTTTAGGCGCCAATTAGGGCATTGACCCTCAGAGGAAAGCGCATTTGGTCACCTTCTCCATGTTTTTTACAAGGGTAGAAAGAAACTTAACAATCAAAAAGGTGTAACCTTTCACCGGAGAGGTTTTACCTTTTTTTGTTTTCCGGATAAGTTAACAATAAGGTAACGTATGAATAGGGACTGTTGCCGAAATCTTCGATTTCAAGGATAGAAATTAATCATACCACATCACCGGACGCAAACTGTGAGAAAGTTTCTATTGACAAGTAAAAACTTTTGTGATAAATTTGTCTACAGTCAAGTGAATTAACCGTGATGCCATGACCCAAGTTTGTCTTTAACCCTTTAGCTGGGGGTGAAGTTTTGAATTACGCAGTCATTTTGGCTGGGGGAAAAGGTGAGAGGTTCTGGCCCCTTTCCCGAACCCAGCATCCCAAACAGCTTTTGCATCTCATATCCAAAAAGACCATGCTTCAGGAGACCATCGATCGGATCCGGGATTTTATTCCCGTAGAAAGAACCAAGGTGGTGGCTGGCGAAAACATAAAAAAGGCAATTCTTAAACATGTGGATTACCTTAAAGAGGAAAACCTAATTGTTGAGCCTGACATGAAAAACACATGTGCGGCTATCGGGCTGGCAGCTTTTCATCTTCAGAAGATAGACCCGGATGCCACCATGGTGGTCCTCTCCTCCGATCACATGATCAAACCCCGGGAGAAGCTGGTGAACATATTAGAGACGGGCACAAAACTGGCTGGTCAGGGAGAGTATTTGATCACTGTAGGCATCACGCCCAACCGGGCAGAGACAGCCTACGGGTACATCGAGTTTGAGGAACTCTATGACACCTTCGATGACATTTTAGTTTATCAGATAAAGGAATTCAAGGAAAAACCCAATCGAATCGTGGCGCAACAATATTATTACGATCGGAAGCATCTGTGGAACAGTGGTATGTTTATCTGGACTGTATCCACCATCATCGAAGCATTAAAAAAACACATGCCCCAGATGTATAAGGAGCTGAAAAGCTATTCCCAACACCTGGGCACAGAATCCGAAGATGCGGCAAAAGAAGAGCTTTACCAGCGTCTGGAAAACATCTCCATAGATTTCGCCGTGCTGGAAAAAGCGGAGAACGCCTTAGTGATCAAAGCGGATTTAGTCTGGGACGACGTCGGTTCATGGCTGGCCCTGGAGAGAATAAAAGAGAAAGATCGGGATCATAACGTGATCGTGGGGAAAGCCCACGCCATAAACACTTACGAGACCACCATGGTTAACGACTCCGATGGGATAATCGCCACTTTAGGAGTTTCAGATCTGGTGATCGTTAAGACCGATAATATCTTTTTTGTGGCTCACAAAACTAAGGTTCAGGATGTGAAGGAACTTCTTTCCGAGTTTATCCAGGATAAGGAACTGGAGAAATATCTATGATAAGAAATGGTCTCTTAATTTGCCTCCTGCTCTGTCTGTTTCTCACAGGTTGTGCACTTTGGCCCAGGGAGACCGTAAAAGAGGATCCTCGAATTAGAGGAGAAAACCAATTTGATCCCTTAGGCTTTCCTCAGGATCAGGTGATCGTCACGGAGAACGAGCCGGGAGAGAAGACAGAAGAGACCACAGAGATCGAGAAGGACAATAAGATTATACATATGGACCCAGAAGGGGGAGAAAGCCAGAAAGTTTACCGGGTGCAGTTCTTTGCCACCAAATATCCAGATGAAGCCTCTCAGGTAGCTGAGCTGGTGGCAGATCAACTTTCCGAGAAAACATACATAGATTACAAAACCCCCTACTACTGGGTAAGGTCGGGAGACTGTGAAAGCAAAGAGGAGGCAAATTCACTTCTGGAGAAGATAAAGAGATTGGGATACCAGGAGAGCTGGGTGGTGGAGGTAGAAATAAGACCATAAATTCTTTCAAAAACAAAATACAGGGACGTAATTTGTTAATCCAAACTAAAACTTTGTTGGTAAGCGCGGACAAGCCGGAAAAAAATGTGCTAAATGAAGCCGCCAGGATCATAAAAGGCGGAGGTATAGTCTCATTTCCTACCGAAACGGTTTATGCTCTGGGCGCAGATGCCTATAATGAGGAGATGGTGGCAAAGATCTATCGGATAAAAAGGAGGGATAGATCCAAACCCATTTCTGTATTCTTAAAGGGTGTAGAGGACGTGCGGAAAGTGGTCGATTTCGTGAGCGATGATGCGGAAAAGCTTATGGAAAAATTCTGGCCCGGCCCTTTAACTTTGGTATTCAAATGCACCCATCCCAAACTCTCACTGGTTTTAGCCAAGGGAGAGAAACTGGGCATTCGGGTCTCTCCCAGCCAGCTGATAGCTCGACTTCTGGATGCGGTAGGGGTTCCCATCACCGCCACCAGCTCCAACATCTCTGGAAAGAAAAGCTGTGTGGCGGCAAATAGAGTTTTCTATTTCTTCAATGGAAGAATCGATATGATTCTGAACGGGGGCAAGTCAAAGGTTTTTCTTCCCTCCACCGTGCTGGATGTCTCTACAGAAGAAGTCTCTTTGATTAGGCTGGGGCATATACCAATGGAGGAGATAGGAAAGGTGGTGCCAAAAATCAGGATTCCGGAAGAGGGGACTGATGACTCAAACAGCCCAAAAGAGGTAAAAGTGAGCTCGGTTTCGGAGAATCCTCAAAAGGGAGAAGAGCAAACTCAAGCCGACGCCTTAGGTTGATTCAAAAGAAGGGTATTTTTTTGATTAAAGAGTTTATAAAAAAATGGACAGTAGCCATACGAGCGCCCTTTTTTACCGCCAGTGCCATTCCGGTTCTGGTGGGATCTGCCTTAGCCTGGAACATGACCGGAAAGTTCAGTTTACCCAAATTCATCCTGGTATTGGTGGGAGTGCCTCTGTTTAATGCAGGGACCAATTTAGCCAACGACTACTATGATCACAAGACCGGAAATGATGAGATCAACATCAAGGTTACACCTTTCTCCGGAGGAAGCCGGGTGATTCAGAATGGCGTGATCCCCCCCAAGCACATATTGATCGGTTCGTTTTTATTCTTTGGTCTGGGATCTGTCATCGGGCTCTATTTGAATGCAATCACCCCGGGGAATCTGATCTTATACCTGGGCATCTTCGGGCTTTTGAGTGGCTTTTTCTATACTGCCACCCCGGTGCTTATCGGATATCGGGGGATAGGCGAATTTGTGGTCGGCTTAAACTTAGGCATCCTCGCCATAATAGGCGCATACTACGTTCAAGCTCACAGTTTAAGCTGGTCTGCCTTCTGGATATCTCTTCCCATCGGTTTTCTGGTGGCGGCAATCTTATATATCAACGAATTTCCCGATTATGATGCAGATAAGGCGGTGAACAAAAGACACCTGGTGGTGTTATTGGGAAAAAGGAGGGCGGTTTATGGCTACTATTTCTTAGTCTGTGCCACTTATCTGGTGATAGCAGGAAGTGTGATCTTCAGGATGATCACACCTTTTGCCTTGCTCTCTTTTTTAACCCTCCCTTTAGCCATTGGTGCCATCAAAATCCTGAAAGCCAATTACGACAAATTCGCCGAGCTTATCCCGGCCCAAGCCAAGACCATCCAGACACATCTCTTCACCGGCCTGCTTTTGTCTTTAGGACTGGTGGTAGGAAGAATAGTATGAAATATGGGTAGGTTAAGGCTCTGTCTTTATGACTCGAGGATTTCGACGGGTTTTTGTAGAAAAACGCCCCGCCACTTTAAATAACTGCTATGTTGAGCGAAGCGGACGCCCAGATGGGGCGTTGACCCCCCCTGTCTGGGAAGCGAAGCATCTGGTTTTAGATTCCTCTCCCTTCAGGTTCAGAATCACACACAGGTATTCATCATGCTTCTTGGAAAAGGGAAGGACAGATGACCTCACCCCCTGTGTCCCCCTCTCCATAAAATGGAGAGAGGGATCAAGGGGGAGAGGTAGGAGTATAGGCCGGGCTGTCGCAAGACTGCCCGACAGTAAAAGCTGAGTCCCTGATCTTTTCCAGAAACACTGCCACAAGTTTCGTATGAATGATAATGATAGTTTAGCAGAGATTTGTGTGGCTCAGAAACTCACAAACACTTATGGTTGATTTAATTCTTCTTCACCCTCCCAGCATATATGATTTTCGAAAACGTTCTGTAATGTGGGGACCGATAAGCGACGTGATCCCCTCCACTCCTGTATTTGATATGTTTCCTCTGGGCTTTGTCAGCCTGTCTCATTACCTGACCGGACATGGGTTTAACGTGCGAATCATAAACATCGCCTATAAGATGCTATCTAATCCTCATTACGATGCAGAAAAAGAGATTAAAAAGCTGAAGACTTTTGCCTTCGGTATTGATCTGCACTGGCTGCCCCATGCTCAGGGAAGTTTGGAATTGGCCAAACTAATCAAAAAACATCATCCCCAAACTCCAGTGATCTTCGGAGGGCTATCATCCACCTATTTTCATCAGGAGCTTATAACATATCCTCAGGTCGATTTTGTCCTGCGAGGAGACTCCACCGAGAAGCCCCTTTTGCTCTTGCTGTCTGCTCTTCAAAACGGATCGGGCTTTGATGATATTCCCAATCTGACCTATAAGGAAAATGGGGAGGTCAAAGTTAACCCTACCAGCTGGGTTCCTGAAGATTTAAACCAATTACCTCTAGACTATTCCCACATCATCAGATCGGCGATAAGACATAAAGATCTTTCCGGGCACATTCCCTTTTATGGCTGGCAGGAATACCCCATCACCGCTATCTTCACCTGTCGGGGATGTAGTTATCATTGTGGAACCTGTGGGGGTTCGCACGAAAGTTACAAAGAGTTCTGTCATCGTCAAAAGCCAGCTTACCGGGATGTGGAGCTGGTGGCTTCTGACCTTTCTTTAATCTCCCGGTATTTCAAAGGCCCTATCTTCATCTTAGGGGATATATTTCAACCGGGAGAGGAGTATGCTAAAAAGCTTTTGCGTTTGCTAAGGAATCAAAGGATAGACAACCATGTGGTCTTAGAATTTTTTGATATACCCCCCCTGGACTCTCTGGACATAATCGCCGCCTCCATTCCCCATCTCAATATTCAGCTCTCCCCTGAGACCCATGATCCAAAGATAAGATCCATTTTCGGCCGACCTTATGATAACCAGAAGATGGAGGCGATGATCGAAAAAACTCTACAGTTGGGTTGTCACAAGTTTGATCTCTTCTTCATGATCGGGTTGCCCGGTCAGGACAAAAAATCAGTGATGGGCACGGTGGAATACCTGGATCATCTCTTAGAAAGATTGGGAAAAAGCAAAAAGCTTTTCCCCTATATCTCCCCTCTGGCTCCCTTTTTAGACCCGGGGAGTAAAGTTTTCGAGAATCCAAGAAATTTTGGCTACAAGCTGTTCTGTCGTACTCTGGAGGAACACAGAAAGTTGCTACTTACGCCAAGCTGGAAACAGATGCTCAACTACGAAACTTCTTGGATGAACAGAGATGAGATTGTGGAGAGCACCTACCAGAGTGCTTTAAAACTCAATCAAATAAAATGCAAGCACGGGCTGATAAAGCTCAAAAAATTCAAGGAGATAGAAAAGAGGATAAACCAAGCCCAAAGCATCATCCAGGCAATTGATGAACAGATGGACAAAGAGAGATCGACCGAAGTTACCTATCCATCCATCAAATCATTACAAATATCCACTATCTGTGATAAAGATGAACTTAAATGGCCGGTAAGATTTTTTGGACTCAACCTACCTAGAGGCTCTTTGAAAATTCTGGCACTTCTTAGAATAAAAAATATCCTCGGCTTGATTTTGCTGGGGAATGACTTATCATCGAAACGGACAAAAAACAACATAACCAAACCGTACCAAAAGCCTGCCAACTGAATTTGCATCTAATTGATTAGACCTGTTTATTTAGTGCAAAAAAAAGCCAGCCCCTTTGGGCTGGCACTGACCTACTCTGCAATGTTAGAGCGATGCTCTGCCACCGATCCAAATTCAGTGCATAGAGGCGGGAATTTATCCCGCCTTATGAGTCTTTTAACTACCCTGAAATTTCAATCTAATCAGCTCTCTGCTCTTGTCTACGGGTCAGTTGACTCAAAATGAGATCCAAATTCGGATATGAATTCTCAAAAATTGCTGTTGCTTAAACCACCACCATCTCCGGTTCTTTGATGCTGATGGTGACAATCAGTTTCCCTCGCTCCTTTCTTCCCAGGATTTTTACTTCCGTCTGGAAATGCTTGGCAGCTCCCTCCAACATTCCCAAAAAGAAATCATTTAAGTTTCTATCAGAGGAATATCTTATTTCAAAATGACCGGGGGAGGCTTTTCTGAATTCCAGTCGAGGAGGAGTTCCCAGACCATCCCGTTTTATATCATGGTGAATCCTGTTTACCGCTGTGATCAGATCACCTAAGCTTTTAACCCCGCTCATATAATCACTGAATATATCCGCAAAATAAGAGAAGGTCTCCCGCCCGAACTCTCTCCACAGGGCGGGAGGATCTGTCTCCGTCTGATCAGCTAAAGCTTGCATGATTTCTGTAAAATCTTCATCTGGATACCAGGTCAACTCAGCGAAAATATTGGTCCTCAATGATGCCTTTTGACACAGATCAGAGAAGGAGACCTGGGGATAATTTTTATCAATAAAACGAGCCAAACTGTTAAACATGGCGCCGTTCATGGAAGCCCTCCTTTTGAGATTTATGTTACAGAATAAATTTACCCCCTTACTTAACTAATCAGTTTATCGTCTGCTACCAAACCGCTTTTAGCGTAGAAAGGGAATTTGCTATAAAATTAAACAGTTTGTTCATCTAAATTGTGGCATGGTTGATTAGCTGATGAATTTTTGAACTTAGGTTGAACAACTTTTCTGTGTTTTTGTTTCAAAAAATTCCTAAAAAGATTTTGTCCGGTGGGGTGGAATGTTTATATTGCTTGATGAGAATGATGTTTACAAAAATTTGCGTTGAGAATCATGAAGAAAAAAGACAAGTTCCCCGATTTGATCAAATTGATGTCCCGGCTCCGATCCAAAAAAGGATGCCCCTGGGACAGAGAGCAGACACACAAATCGCTTCTGCCCTATCTGATCGAGGAGGCGTACGAGGTTCTGGACACCATCGAGACGGGCGATGACGATAAACTGAAGGAGGAGTTGGGAGATCTGCTTTTGCAGATAGTGTTTCATGCGCAGATAGCCAGGGAGAGAAAGGAATTCGACATATACGATGTCATAGAACTTCTTAACAAGAAGCTGCGGGCAAGGCACCCTCATGTATTCAGAACAAAAAAACCTGTCTCCACAGAGCAGGTACTGAAGAACTGGGAGCATATAAAGCTAAGCACCGATCCACAAAAGCCAAATTCGTCCGGGAGCAGAAGCAAATCAGTCCTTTCCGGCATTCCCCGTCACCTGCCCGCCCTGCTTAAAGCCTACCGGGTGCAGGAGAAGGTGGCAAGATTCGATTTCGATTGGAAGAACGCACAAGAAGTTTTTTCGAAAATTGAAGAGGAGATTGATGAGCTGAAAAGAGCCTCCAGAAAAAAGAGGATGAAACAAAAAGAGATAGAAGATGAGATGGGGGACATCCTTTTCTCCTGGGTGAACCTTTGTCGACACCAGAACATCAATCCCGAATTTGCGCTGATAAAGACCATCGATAAGTTTGTGAGAAGATTCAACTATATAGAAAAACAGCTAAGACGAAAGAAGATTCCGCTTAAGAGAGCCGGACTTCCTCTTCTCGACTCTCTGTGGGAAGAAGCAAAGAGGCACCAGATTTAACGGGTCGATGGGGGAGCAAGCTAGTCATTTCTTTGATTTGTGTTTCCGGATTAACCAAGAAGACTTGATTTTGGATATTTGATTGCAGGCATTCGAGTTGAACAACAGGAAACGACCCGTAAATTCCTGCCATAAGCTGAGCTACCCGGCGGTTGACCAAAAGACGTTGCATTGGAGCATAATCCGTTTATCTTGCTAAAGGTCTTGGAAATCGAGCCGACAAAAATAAAGGCGGGATAGAGGAGGGCAGGGACCGGAGGTACTTCAGACAACGATGACCCGGCTTTTTCAGGTTCCTGAGCAGTAGAGTATCACTAAGATTTTTGTTAGTAGACTAAGATTGGGGACGGTAAATCTGCCGACTATGGGCAGATGATGCTGATGGTACCCCAATCTTTTTTTGTGCAGATTTTTCGCACATCCTGAAACGTCGAAATGAGAAGAGAACAGCAATGAAAACCATAAGCGAAAGAGGGGGCATGAGAAAAATGAAAAACCTGGCGGCTTGCCTGGTTGTGTTGGGACTTCTTTTCGGACTAATCGGGCTGGCTCTTGCGGCAAACACCGCTCAGCAGACGGTTACCTTTCAGGTGGATGCAATCGACGAAGTTTCAGTCAGCGGAAATCCGGCAAACCTGGTAGTGAACACTGCCACAGCTGGTTCCCAGCCGGATGACGATACAGATAACTCGACGAGCTGGGCCGTGACTACCAACGGAACTAACAAGAAGATGACCGGGGATATTAATGTAGATATGCCTGCCAACGTCACCCTACAGGTCAACTTAACTGCGCCCACCGGCGGCTCAAGCGCTGGCGATGTGTCTCTCTCCACCACTGCTGCGGATCTGGTGACCACGATCACGCAGGTAGCGGAGAGCGGCCTGACGATAACGTATACACTATCCGCTACCATTGATGCTGGTGTAGTGGCGCAGGATACAAGAACAGTAACCCTCACTTTGACAGACGGTTAATGCCTAAGGTATAAGATAGCGGTAAACGCGGGGCGGTCGGGCTTTCCGACCGCCCAAGTCCTCATTCTAATGGGAAGAGCATTTTTTTTCTTAGTCCTTCTTTTGTTCTTTGTGACCACTGCGGAAGCGATTGACATATCGGCTACTGGGGGATGGGGTGAAACAATTGATCAAGCTGATCTAGTTTCTGGGGCGGGAAGTGATCTGGTTGACACCTATGAAAGCGCGACCGACGCCACGTCTATCGACATCACCAACACCATTGACAAGCATGATGCGTGGCGAGTGGATGTGAGGAGAGTTGATGGCGGAGGCTGGCACGGAGATTTCACACTTTATGTAAAAAGAACCTCAGATGGAAATGGTCAAGGCAATGTTATTTCAGGGGGCCTTTCTTACATTGAAATCACGACAACAGATAGTGAGTTTTACTCCGGGGAAGGGGCCCTATGGAATGTTGATGTGCAATACCAGCTAACCGGTATGTCGATTGGTGTTTTACCTGCTAACTACAGCACAACCATAATCTTCACCGTGGTTGATATTTGATAAGGAGGAAAAATGAGGAAATTACTCTATCTCTTTCTGCTTTTCGTCGTTCTGGCGGACACGGCGCTGGCTGGAGTTTCGGTTGTAGGAGGGCTGACCCGGGAGAAGGCCCTTGAGCCTGGCGCAAAATTCGAGGGAACCATAAAGCTGCAAAACACCGGTGAGACCACCTGCCAGGTGAGTGCTTATCAAACGGATTACCTCTTCTACGCGGATGGGAGTAATGTTTACGGCGAGCCTGGTTCCGCCGTTCGGTCTAACGCTGACTGGCTTACCATCAGTCCAAAGCGACTTACCATCCCTCCCGGGGAGGAGGCATCAGTCTATTATTCCGGTCAGGTGCCGGAGATTAAGGAACTGGCTTCGATCCACGATGACGTACAGTTGCTCGAGAGCCCGAGCTTAGTCGGGACTTACTGGAGCATGGTGATGATAGAGCCTGAGCCAGAGACGGGTCCTGAAAGTGTAGAGGGTGAGGCGGGGAAGGTCAAGATCGGCATACAGACCAAGGTGCGCTACGGGATACAGATTGTCACCCATATCGGCGATACTGGAATCCGCAAGATCAGGTTCTTGGACAGGAGACTTGCTAACCAGGAGGGGCAAATCACTCTACAGTTGGGCATCGAGAATATTGGAGAAAGATGGCTTTCGCCGACCGTCTGGGTGGAGCTCTACGACGACGAAGGGATTGAGGTGGGACGATTCGAGGCCGGCAAGAAACGAATCTATCCCCACTGTTCGGTGAGACATGAGGTGGACTTAAGTGGGGTCCCCAAGGGGAACTACAAGGCCCTGGTGGTCGTGGATAACGGAGATGAATATGTATTTGGCGCCAGGTATGATCTTGGAATAGAATGATGAAGAAACTCTTGGTTTTCCTCTTTTATTTCCTTCCTTTTCTGTTCCCCCATTGTTTGGCTCAGGATAAGGGTCATGGAGTTGAAGTAAGATCAACTTCATCTGAACTCTTAGAAATCGACCCGGGCAAGATCGTCAGTGCAGGCTTTTTAGTTTCCAACCAGACCGAGAACGAAGAAGAGCTTTATGAGAAGCTCACCCTCCCCGCAGGCTGGCAGGAAATCGTTTCCGACGAGCTCTCTTTCAAGCTCAAGGCGGGAGAGCAGCGAGTCAGGATATTTGCGTTCCTCGTTCCTCTTACCTCCCCGGCAGGCCGGTACTCCATAGGCTACTCGGTTCGAAGCCAGAGGGATTATTCCGTAACTGACGAAGATACCCTGTCGGTGGTGGTCTTGCCCGTAGTGGAGTTGGAGATATTGGTGCAGGATAAACCGGAGGCGGTGATTGCCGGAGAGGCATACGTTGTGAAGCTGCGTCTGCTCAACAGAGGCAATAGCAAAACCGACGTGAAACTCCGGATAAAATCAAACCCGGATTACGGGGTGGAAATGGAGCCATCTGAGGCCGCTTTGAAAGCGGGAGAGCACCAGATAATAAGAATTGAAGTGAAGACAGACGAGAAAATAAAACAAAAACTCATACAGATTCTAAGAATCCAAGCTGCGGCAGAAGAATTAAGAGACGCTGGCGTCTCAGTCAGACAAACGGTTTCAGTCGAGATTATTCCCAGGGTGACCGGCAAGCTCGATCCTTATCACCGGCTGCCGATCCAGGTAGCATTGATTGCTGCCGGTCAGGATGAGACAGGTGGTTTTCAGGCGGAACTATCAGGTCGAGGCAGTCTGGATGAGGAAGGAAAGAGGAGCGTTGATTTTCTGTTTCGCGGGCCCGACATTCAAAACAAAGGCACACGGGGAAAAAGAGACGAGTTCCGGGTCAGCTATCGTCATGAGCACCTGGTCCTCCACTTGGGTGACAGAAGTTATTCCCTTTCCCCTCTGACAGAGAGATTCCGCTACGGCAGGGGCGTTGAGGCAAAGGTGAGCCGGGGAAAGTTCGGATATGGAGCTTTCTACATGGAAGGAAGATGGCAGAAGCCAAAGGAGAGGGAGCTGGGAACTTATTTGGCATATCAGTTCAATGAGCGACTGGGCATAAAGGGAAACTTCCTGGGAAAGAGTAAACAATCCAGCCAATCCGGCAGCGGATATGATGATGAGATCTTCAGCATCCTGGCAAAAGTGAAGCCTGATGAAACGGTGGCTCTTGACCTCGAGTGCGGAGTCAGCGACTGCGAAAGGGACGGCAGATTCAAAGACGCAGCCTATCGGATAAATGTACAGGGGCAAGCTGACCAGATCAGATACTCTTTTGAAAAGACGTATGCGGGTCCGGAGTATTTCGGTTATTACCACGATGTCAGTTACACCACCGGCACCGTGCTTTTTCCCATTCACCATAGACTGCGAGGCAATCTGTCTTATCGCTCGTACAAAAACAATCTGGACCTTGACTCCAGCAGATGGGTGGCTAACCGGGAAAAATCTTACCGGGCAGGCGTCACCTATCGCTTTCCATTTGGCACCTCCCTTTATTTCGATTATGAAGACCTAATCAGAGAAGACCACATTTTGCCTGCAGATTACGACTACGAGGAGCGAGCATGGAAGCTGGGAGTCGGACACAACTTCGGCGATCTTTTCCTCAACGCACGCGCCGAACGAGGGAGATTAGAAAACAGACTCCTCGCCACCACAAATGATAATTTAGAGAGATACAGCTTGTATGCTCATTTTCGTCCAGGCCCCAGGCTAAGCTTGAGTTCTTATGCCAGAATTGGGCACAGCAGTTTCACCTCCAGCCTGGAGAGGACAAAGGACTTCGGTTTTTCCACATCCTGGCGTATTAGAGACGACCTTCATCTCAGCTTAGAATATCGCAAGAACAAGACCGGCTCTGAAAACAACCAGAAACGGGACGATTTTTTCTCCACCCTCGCCTGCGACCTGCCCAACGGCCATGCCCTGGTACTCAGGAGTCAATGGTCCAGATACGGTCAGAAAAAAGAGGAGTTTTCCTTTTTCGCAATGTACACGGTTCCGCTAAGAATACCGGTGAGCAAGAAGACCAGCATCGGCGTTCTTAGGGGACAGGTTTATGATGAGGAAAACGTAGCAAAAGCGCCGATTCCAAAAGTTCTCTTGAGAACTCGGGGAGCGACCGCGATGACCAACGAGAACGGTGAATTCATCTTTCCTTGCCTGGAGCCGGGAACCTACCATCTGAGAGTGGAGAAGAACTCAATTGGACTTAACCGGGTTACCCGTAAAAGACTGCCCTTTACGGTGGAAGTAAAGGGCGGAGAAGAAACCGAGATTGAGATCGGCGTTGTGACATCCTGCAAGATTTCGGGGATGGTGGCGGTTTTTCCCCGCAAGCCGGAGAATGAATCTGGGGATCAAAGCATCACCTCCGGCGACAGCCTGTTTGTGGTGGGTTCCGGCGAAGCGGAGGGTTTGAAGGCCGCTGAGACGAGTAAGGTGAGAGGACTGAGTAATATCCTGGCGGAGGTCAGGTGCGAAGAAGAGGTCTTACGGCAGTTTACCGACCAAAAGGGGAGATTCTCTTTTGAAGATTTAAGGCCAGGAGAGTGGACCCTAACGGTTTACGATCACGATCTGCCCGCTTACCATTATCTGGAAGACGAGCAGTTTCAGTTTGCTTTGCGACCGGGAGAAGAAAAAGAAGTTACGGTGAGAGTTCTGCCTCGCCTCAGACCTATCCAGATTATTGAGGAGGGAGAAATCAAGTAAGAGAACAAGTGAAATGAAAACCGGCTATTTAACCGAATGGTTGCGGCACACCGCGCACACATGGACGGTTGGGCAAACCAACAAAGTGGTCAGCGGATTGAACGGATATGATTAGACGGTCTCAGGAATTTGTATTACTGAAGCGACAGGGCAATAGAAGAAATCTTTGAGTTCCTATTTAAGGACATCCCGGGGAGGGACCACCTTTGTAAAGATAGTTCACCAAATAGAGCAGATCGCCGAGGTCAATGTCTCCATCAAAATCAACATCTCCAGCTTCTAAGGGATCGGGAGCAGGACCGTCTTTATACAGATAACTTACCAGAAAAAGCACATCCGCAAGGTCTATGAACCCATCACCATTGACATCCCCTCTTTGTCCCGAACGAATCTTGGCACATACTGGCATGTTGTGTTGCGGGATATAGGTATATGTGGGAAGTATTCCTGCAGCAAACTGAAGATCAAGGACTCCGGGAAACGAGTTAGTATCAATGCAAACAGTCATGGTATCTTCCACAAGAAGGGTCATGGTGACTAAGAGAACCTGGCTTCCCGGTCCCCATAGCTGGTCATTTTGTCCTGAAGCCGCCACGCTTAACCAAAAGTCATCCTCTGTAAGATTAAGTACCTTGGTACCCCAATCCTCTCCAAGACCATTTTCATATAAACTCATCATGTAGTTCTCCCTCCCTCCGAAGTGACGGAAGATGCTGTTAACTGAATCAGAATAAGACATAGTATTCCTCTCGGAGGTTAAACTGCAATAGGCAGTCGGATTGGTATGGGTGACTTTAAGTGGAATTATTATTCCAGAAACGGAATCTTGAGCTGGGTCAGGAACATCATGAGTGACCAATAAGAGGAAATGAACTTCCCAAGGTGGTGGGCTGACATGGCAGGAGTCGTAGCAAATAACATAGAGGGTATCGGGGATTCCGGGGTCTTGTCCCCAGGCAAAACCAGTCAAGCCGAAAAGGATTATGGTTGTGGTCAGGACTAATAGATTCTTTTTCATTGTTCCCTCCCATCTAAGGACATCCTGGCGGAGGTCCTCCCTTGTAAAGATAATTGACGAGATAGAGCAGATCGCCGAGGTCAATGTCTCCATCAAAATCAACATCTCCAGCTTCTAAGGGATCGGGAGCAGGGCCGTTTTTATACAGATAACTTACCAGGTGAAGCACATCTCCAAGGTCTATTACTCGATCACCATTGACGTCGCCTCTTTGCCCGGAACGAATCTTGACAGAATACGGCAGGTTGTGCTGTGGGTAATAGGTATATGTGGGATATACTCCCGCACCAAACGTTGGTGGTACAATACCCCCAGGGGGAGGCCAAGGTCCATTCTCAATATGTATAGTCATGGTATCGGATACAATAAAGGTCATAGTGGCAAGTAGAACGCTGCTTCCTTCCCACCATCTTTGGTCATCCAATTGACAGGCGGCTACAGCAAACCGAAAGTGAGCCGGAGGTTCGGTTTGCACATACACAAATCGGCAGTCCCATTCTGCTCCATTGCCTTGCTCATACAAATTCATCATTCGGTTTTGCATTCCGCCAAAGTGTCGGAAGACGCTGTTGGCTATGTCAGATGATAGCATGGTATGATTTTTCCAATACGATATGCTACAATAGGCAGTCGGATTGGTATGGGTGATGTCGAAAGCTAATATCACTCCCGCAAGGGAATCTTGAGCCGGGTTAGGGACATCATGAGTTACCAATAAAGTGAAGTGAACTTCCCAGGGTGGTGGGCTGACATGGCAGGAGTCGTAACAGATAACATGAAAAGTGTCGGGGACTCCAGGGTCTTGTCCCCAGGCAAAACCAGAGAGTCCCAAAAGGATTATGGCTGTTGTCAAGAGTAATAGATTCTTCTTCATTGCTCCCTTCTATCTAAGGGCATCCCGGTGAAGGTCCTCCCTTGTAAAGATAATTGATCAGATGGAGAAAATCGCCGAGGTCAATGTCTCCATCAAAATCAACATCTCCAACTTCTAAGGGATCTGGGGCTGAACCGCCTTTATACAGATAACTTACCAGAAAAAGCACATCTGCAAGGTCTATGCACCCATCACGATTGACATCCCCTCTTTGTCCCGAAAGAATCTTGACAGAATACGGCAGGTTGTGCTGGGGGTAATAGGTATATGTGGGATCCACTCCCGCACCAAAGTTTGGTGGGTAAAAACCATACGGAGGCCAAAATGCAATCTCAAGATCGATAGTCATGGTATCGGATACAATGAAGGTCATAGTGGCAAACAGAACCCTACTTCCTTCCCACCATCTTTGATCGTCATATCCACTGGCAGCAACAGAGAGCCAAAAGTGAGCTGGCGGCCCTGTTGCTACATCCACAATTTTGGTATCCCATTCTTCTCCATTTCCTTGCTCATACAGGTTCATCATTCGGTTCTGCATTCCAGCAAAGTGCCGGAAGAGGCTGTTGGCTGTGTCAGATGGTAGCGCAGCAAGATTTTTCCAAGCTGGTATGCTACAATAGGCAGTCGGATTGGTATGGGTGATGTCGAAAGCAAATATCACTCCCGCAAGGGAATCTTGGGCCGGGTTAGGGACATCATGAGTGATCAATATTAGGAAATGAACTTCCCGGGGCGGTGGGCTGACATGGCAGGAGTCGTAACAAATAACATGGAAAGTATCGGGGACTCCAGGGTCTTGTCCCCAGGCAAAACCAGTCAGTCCCAAAAGGATTATGGCTGTTGTCAAGAGTAATAGATTCTTCTTCATTGTCCCTCCTGATAATTAGCCCTCAAAGACGCCAATTCCAGAGAATGGTCACACAGGCATTCTGAAGAAATGGATATGTTCTCTGAAAAATATGTCGGGTTATATAAAAAATCTAATATATCTTCTCCAATTGTCAAGTGAAATCGATACCTTTTACCTCGATTCTTTCTTATTGCTCCTTAGGTGAACAAAATGGTGCAGCCGGGGTTGTTTTCAGTATCCCAACGCTTCATGTTCAACTGTCGTATGGCAATAAGGTCAAATGGTCTAAATAATTACTTGACAAAACCGATAGCTTATATTAAGCTGGACTGAAATGACTTGCAACTGATGTACTGAAAGAGAAAGTTCTCGAATTCCCCGGCTTTATTAAGAAAGTTGCTTTGGGGTTTGAGTTTTCGGTCTTAGCAATCAGGGAGAAAATCAAGAATCATCTGAAAAGTAAACTTCCTGTGATCACCTGCTCTTAAGAATGTATGAATAAGTTCGGCGAGTGCGGTGAGGGAAGCTTTGTGATCCATTCAAATTCTGCCTTTTCAGAGAACGTCACAGTTGAGTAAGAGCAAAGATTGGTCATGATTATGACAGATAAAGAGATTCAAAAAGTAGCCCAAGAGGAAGGGTTAGATTCTGCCTTTGTGAGAAAAGGGGTGGAAGAAGGGACCATCGTTATTCTCAAGAACAGACTACATAAGTGCGCAAAACCGGTTGGGGTGGGAAAAGGTTTAAAGACCAAGATAAACGTGAATTTAGGAACCTCACCGGATAGGGTAAATTTTGATTTAGAGCTCAAAAAGCTTAAGCTTTCCATCCAGTTGGGGGCGGATACGGTGATGGATCTCTCCACCGGCGGAGAGATAAAGGACCTGCGGCAGGAGATTTTAAAAGAATCTAAAATTCCGGTAGGGACGGTCCCCATATATGAGGCAGTCTGCAGACTGGCTCAGAATGGTAAATCCTTAGTGGAGATGACCAGAGACTCTTTGTTTTCTGTTATCGAGGATCATCTCAAATCCGGGGTCGATTTTCTAACGGTTCATTGTGGTTTGACCAGAAGAGTCCTTCCCATAATTGATGAAAAGAAGCGAACCACCGGCATCGTCAGCCGGGGAGGCTCGTTTCTGTACAGGTGGATGAGGCATAACCGCAAAGAGAACCCTCTGTATGAAAGTTACGATGATCTTCTGGACATGACAAAAGAATACAACGCCACCTTGAGCCTGGGGGATGGTCTGAGACCCGGAAGCATTGCTGATTCCACCGATCGCACTCAGGTGGAGGAGCTTTTGATATTGGGAGAGCTGGTGGACAGGGCAAAAAACAAGGGGGTGCAGGCGATGGTGGAAGGTCCCGGACATATCCCCATTCATGAGATCGAAGCCAATGTGTTATTGGAGAAGAAGCTTTGTCAGGGAGCGCCTTTTTACGTTCTGGGACCTCTGGTGATAGATTGTGCGCCCGGATACGACCATATCGTCTCCGCCATTGGTGGGGCGGTGGCGGGATCTGCCGGTGCGGATTTCCTCTGTTACGTCACCCCCTCAGAACATCTGGGGTTGCCCGATTTAGAAGACGTCAGAGAGGGGATCATTGCCTCAAAGATCGCCGCCCATGCCGCAGATATTGCCAAAGGAGTGGCAAAGGCGAAAGATCAGGATAATCTCATCTCTCAAGCCAGAAAAAAATTTGACTGGGACCGTATGATCAGTTTAAGCTTGGATCCAGAGAGAGCAAGAAAGAAGAGAGGAGAGGTTGGATCGGATTCTCGAAAATGCACCATGTGTGGAGAGTTCTGCGCCATGCGAGAGAATATTATTTGAATGGGTTTCTACGTTGGTAACGGACACCCTGTTCTTCACCATAAAAAGTCACGGGCGAGAGCGTCCTTGACGGACAGAGGATTGTATGATATACAATTTCCGCATAGATAGAAGCGGAGTTCATAAGATATTAAGAAGACTTAAAGAAAAGAAAATGCTATCGCAGGGTTGGGGTGGTGGGGAGGAAGCTAATCTCAGGATAAACCAAGACAGCTATGTTAAGAAGTGCTCAAATTTCTATACTCTTGCCAGCACGCGAATACCTACGAATCCCTTAAGAATGAAGGATTTCAAAGACGGAGATATAATTGTAACGCCTCACCTACCCGAAAATGGAAAGGTGTCAATTCATATCGTAGATGGGAATTTCCCGGAGTGTTATGACTATCTCGAAAAGGATCCTTACCATCTGAATAACAGGTTCAAGATCAAGAAGTCCTATGGTCTTGACGGAAATATCAGCATCTACAATGTTGGCTTAGCCTCCTGGTACGGGAAGCTTCAATGGCTCAGGCTGCCGGTTTTGCCTATAGAAGAATTCGAAGCGAGTTTCGAAAAGATTATCCAAGAACTGGAAAAGAAGCCAGATGCAAGGTTTGAGGTGTCGGAATTGGATGAGTATTTGGATTCTCAATTGTCCTACATCATCAGACGGCTCAAGGATAGCTTGAATTCAATTAGCGCAAGCAACAGTAATATTTCTTTCGAATCAATCTGTGAACATCTGCTTTCATCTGCTGGTTATAGAATCGAAGGTCGCCGTATTTATGACAGCACTGGAGGCGATGTTGATTTACGTTGCACCCGCGAGCGCACTGATCTTTCACCTTTCGAAGCAGGACAAACAATACTCTTTGTCCAAGTGAAGAAACACTTAGGGACGACTGATGAATGGGCTGTTAAGCAACTGCTTAAGATGATTGAGAAAGAGCCTGAAGCTGATGGGTGCGTAATGTCTCTTGCGGATAGTTTCAGTAAAGAGGCACAAACCCTAGCTGATAGAAACGGAATCCTCCTCATGAACGGAGACACGATTTGCAGACTGTTACTCAGGAATATGGTTGCTTGATAGAGCAACACTTCGCAAATGCGCAAGAGGTTATCTAAAATTTGGCTTATGCAAGGTTTAATTCCGATGATGAGTCGAAGTTATAATAAATTGTAGAGGGGATTAGTGCCGACCGTTTTCAAAATAAAAGGATATAGATTCTTTTTCTTTAGTAATGAGATGAACGAACCAATACACATTCATGTGGAATCCGCGGGGAAATATGCAAAATTTTGGTTAGAACCTATCGCCTTAGCAAGAAACATAGGTTTTCGGCCTTTTGAACTAACCGAAATTAGAAATGTAATTCTTGAAAATAAGAGAACAATAAAGGAGAGATGGAATGAACACTTTCCCGGTTAAACAATTTACTCCGATAGCTACAGATATTAAAGTAACTTCGGAAATGTTACAAGTTTATCTGTCTGATGGAAGGGTTGTAAGTGTTCCCCTTGAATGGTTTCCTAAGCTTAGAGAGGCTTCAGAAAAAGAAAGAAATAATTGGCGTCTTGTTGGTGGAGGCATTGGAATTCATTGGGAAGATATTGATGAGGATTTATCTGTTGCAGGTTTATTATGAGAATCATGTATAAGGATAGTCAGAGGTCAGATAACACGGGAGGCTGTCGAGAAACCCTTGAAGATCGATTTATGGTTCACCATGAATGGTTCTGCAATTCACCATAAATATAAGTTCTCTTTTCCTTTTTAAGAAGATATATTATCTGGAGGAAGGAAGGTATCCATGAAGACAAAGCCGTCGGAGGTAGGCAGTCAGTGATCGAATTAAACGCAGGATAATAAGACCTGCTCCCTGTTGGGAGCAGGAAAATTTTGTCCACGAAACTAAGCCTTTTAACCATTCAAAAATGGAGGAAATGATGAGAGACCCCCATCCTTTCATCCGCCTGACTTTGACAGTTGTTGCTCTTCTGGTGTGGATGGTATTGTATTCATCCTCTACTTTTGCCCAGAAGGATCCTTTGGGCAAGCCGGATACCTGTCGGATCGTGGTATCTCAGGATGAGAAAAGCAATCAGGTGACCGTATCGGCGTATGTGTTCAATGACGAGGAGTTGATGGCGTTGACTTTGCCCTTTCGCTACGGTGATGGAAAAAGTCCCATCAGGTGTGATTCCGTCAGATTCTGGAAGACCAGAACAGAGTATTTTGGCATGAAAGCACAGAAGATCGACACCATCCAGCAGACGGTGTTGATCGGGTTGATCTCGGATATGGGTGGAGATAAACCAGCCCTGAAAAAGGGATATGGAGAGGTGGCAAAAATATACTTCACCCTTTCTAAGGACAAGAAATTTCAGGATTTCTACATGGACACCACCAGGATCAAACCGTTTAACGTGCTTAAGTTCGTTACCCCGGACGTGAAAGGCATCTATCCAGCGTTTGACAACTCCAAGGCATTGGTAAAGGGTGGGATTCCTCTGGCTTCCTCCGTGGAGAAGAAGGAGACAGAAAAGCCCTCAGAGCCAGAAGAAAAAGAGAAAAAATAAAAACAGAGGAAGTGGATTTCTGGCTGTTTCACTTAAACTGAGCTTTGGATTGACAAATTTACCATATCAATTATATTGAACTTGGGAAAGGTTAAGATTTCATTTAAAACGCTTCGTTTTATGTAACATAACATCCGATGAAAACTTGCCGGTTAATTCGATGATTTCCCCCAGAGTGCAAGAATTAGATTTTTCACACGACCAGAGAAGTTAGAAATATTTGCCCCATACGGAGTTTACCATGCGGGTCTGGAGAAATTTTGGGATAGTGCTGTTTTTTTTCTGCTTTTTTCTCGCCTCTTCCGGCATCTCAGCACAAAAGATCATGCAGGCGATGATTCATCTTGCCAATAAGGCGCAGATGAGGGAAATTATCAATCTCCATCTGGACATCGCCTATGTTAAACCTGGACAGTACGTAGACATAATCACCCATGCGGAGGAAATTGAAAAACTCCGCTCTTCAGGATATGAAATAGAAATAGTGCACGAGGACCTGGTGACTTTCTATCAGAGCAGACTGGATAGAACCAAAGACATGGGGGGATACCATACTTACAGTGAGATAATTGCAGTCTTGGATTCAATGCACGCCCTTTATCCTTCCCTAACCACCACCAAGATGGATATAGGTCATAGCCTGGAAGACAGCGTGATCTGGGCTTTCAAGATTTCGGATAATCCAGAGGTGGATGAGGATGAGCCGGAGGTTTTTTACAACTCCTTGATTCATGCACGTGAACCAGCCGGCATGGAGGTACTTTTGTATTTTATGTGGCATCTTCTGAACAACTATGGATCCGATTCTCTGGCGACCTATCTGGTGGACAACCGGGAGATGTGGTTTGTTCCGGTAGTTAATCCAGACGGGTATTGCTACAACGAGTATACTCAACCGGACGGCGGTGGGATGTGGAGAAAAAACCGGCGAAACTGCGGAGGAGGAGACTGGGGGGTGGATTTGAATCGAAACTGGGGGTATATGTGGGGTTACGATAACCAAGGCTCCAGCCCCTATTGCGAAGATGTGACCTATCGAGGAGACTCTCCCTTTTCCGAGCCCTCCACCCAGGTGATCCGAGATTTTATAACGAGCCGTGATTTCGTGATGTGCTTGGACAATCATACCTATGGCGAGTGGCTGATCTATTCCTGGTGTTATGACCAGTTTTACACGCCGGATCACAGTCTTTTTGTGGCTATTGCGGAATCCATGGCGGTCTTCAACGGGTATACCCCCGGCACCGCCTGGGAGCTTTTGTATCCGGTGAATGGAGGAAGTGTGGACTGGGAATACGGAGAGCTTGGAATTTTTGCCATCAGTCCGGAGATCGGGACTGAAGAGGATGGATTCTGGCCTCCCTCTTGGAGGATATTGCCTCTGTGTGAACTGGAGCTTCCCGCCAATCTTCTGTATGCGGAGCTGGCGGACAATCCGCGGAAGATCCTACCGCCGGTTGCCCCGGTCTTGGCTTCCATAGACAGCGTATACCCTGATTATACCATCTCTTGGTCACATTATGATACTCTGAATCCAGCCGCAGCCTTTGAGCTGGTGGAGATGACCGGATTTGA
>LJUX01000072.1 GCA_001304155.1 candidate division Zixibacteria bacterium SM23_73_3 | reverse complement strand
CGGCGCAGGTGAGAAAGGATCTGTCCTTCTTTGGAAGCTTCGGAACCAGAGGATTAGGTTATCCGGTGAAGGAGCTAAAAGAAAAAATCGCCCGAATTCTGGGACTAAGTCGAAGCTGGAACGTAGCCTTAGTGGGAGTGGGAAATGTGGGCTCTGCTTTGGTTTCATATAAAGAGTTCCAGAAACAGGGATTCAACATAAAATTACTTTTTGATAATGATCAGAGGAAGATCAACAAAAATCACAAAGGCATTTCAGTCTCCGATGTGAAGGAACTGGCTGAGAAACTCAAGGAGAATAAAATTGAAATCGTGATCATTGCAGTGCCAGCCCAGGCTGCGCAAGAAGTTGCTGATCGGGTAGTTTCCGCAGGGGTAAAAAGTATCCTCAATTTCGCCCCCACCCAGATAAAAGCTCCCCCCCATATAGTTCTGCGTTCCGTCAATATGGCCATGGAACTGGAACATCTCTCCTTCTGCCTCACCAACAAAGGTTTTATAATAGGATCTTAAAAAGCTGTCACTGATCTGTCTTAAAACCAAAACATCTGGCAGAACAAGATATTTTCTAAAAGAGGAAAAGAACATGTTATCCCCCCGGCACCTGGGCATCTAAGACAAACTCATCCAGTCTCATAACCAGAATCACGTCATCCTTTGAAGTGGATGCAATCTGATCGGTTGGCTCATCTTGCTCGTCAAACTTTTTCTTGACAAATAAGTATTATGTTCTATTATTTGTTTTCGTATACAAAACGTAATAATGCGATGTTTTCAGATGGTGAGCAGAATTTACTCTTATGTTGGGACTGATCGTCGGTTTAGGAAATCCAGGAAAGATGTATAAGAACACCCGTCACAACTTAGGGTATAGGGTGGTCGATTCATTAGCCAACAAAAACAACAAAAACTTCAGACCGGGGAAAGGAAATTATCTTTTCTGTGAAATTGCAGGGGAAGAGAAGAGGGATTTTTTTTTAGTCAAGCCTCTCACCTATATGAATGCAAGTGGAGAGGCAGTGATGGAGGCTTTGG
The DNA here is from genome assembly GCA_001304155.1 of candidate division Zixibacteria bacterium SM23_73_3. Taxonomy (GTDB): domain Bacteria; phylum Zixibacteria; class MSB-5A5; order MSB-5A5; family SM1-73; genus SM23-73-3. The sequence goes on along the minus strand of LJUX01000072.1, from coordinate 7,652 downwards.
ATCATTTCGGCTTAAAGGGTGAAAATCTTTTGGTTTTGTGTGATGACGTGAATCTCCCGCTGGGAAAAATCAGGATCAGAGAGAAAGGAAACGACGGGGGACATAAGGGGTTGGAATCGATCATCTATCATCTAAACTCCTTCCTTTTTGCTCGACTGAGGATGGGAATCGGGGAGGCGCCCCGGGATATGGATTTGGAGGAATTCGTCCTCAAGGAGTTCGACGAGGAGGAAAAAGAGATTGTGGAGAGGATGATCGAAAAAGCTTGCACCGCGGTGGAAAATACATTAATTTGGGGTATAGAGGATAGCATGAGCCGATTCAATGCTTAAGTCTTTTCTTTCGGCTATGAAAAATCAGCTTTAGATATTCTGGAGTGAATCGAAAAAGGTTTTATTTTTGATGATGAAGACAATGGAACAAAAAGAGGTGATTGGAGGTGAGAAGTTGAGAATATATGAGACTATATTCGTGTTGGATCCATCTTTAGATGAACACGCCATTCAGAAGGAGATAGAAAAGGTGGAACAGCTAATCATCAACCACCAGGGCAGGATAATAAAGAACGAAAAATGGGGAATGAAGAAGTTCGCCTATCCCATCAAAAAGAAACTTCAAGGATATTATACTTTGGTCTACTTCGAGGGAGCCGGTAATATTCCTACAGAGTTGGAAAGGTCATATGAGTTGAACGAGTCCTGTCTGAGATATTTAACCGTGGTATCCGAAGAGAAAGGCAAGCAGCCTGAAGGAGAGGAAAACAAAGAGGTTGTCAAGACGAACGCTTCTCCATCTGAATGAGTTTGCAGATATGACTTTGCTGTTGTTTCTCCAAGCAAAAGGAGGTTTACGGGCATGGCAAATACTAAACTGCCCGGCCTTAATAAGGTTTTGATTGTAGGCAACTTGGTAAAGGATCCGGAATTGCGCTGCACCACTGCCGGCGTGCCGGTGGTAAATTTCAAAATTGCCTCCAATAAGAAATTCAAAGATAATTTAGGCATATACCGGGAGGAGGTATGTTACATTGGGGTGGTGGCTTGGCAGGAGTTGGCTGAAAGCTGTGGGCAGTTTTTAAAAAAAGGATCTGCCGTGCTGGTGGAAGGAGAGCTGAGGAGTCGACTTAGGGAAAACCAGAATGGCACCAGACGCAGTTTGGTGGAGATAAAGGCTCTGCATGTTCAGTTTCTGGACAAAAGAACAGCTTCGGTCTCCTTAAATGAGGAACAAAGCATTTTCAATCAAAACCAGGGGGAAGATTTAACCGACCTGGAAAACTCATGGCAAGAAATACAGAATCAAAAATCTGGAGAGTAACTTTATGATGAATGAGTTTGAACGAAGGAAAAAGAAGACCTGTCGTTTCTGTGAGAACAGAATTGATGTGATCGATTATAAGGATGAAAGGCTGTTAAGAAGATTTATCACTGAACGAGGGAAGATCGTGCCCCGGCGCATCTCGGGCAATTGTGCCTGGCATCAGAGAAGGTTGACCTTAGCGGTCAAAAGAGCCAGACACATAGCCCTCCTTCCTTTCACTGGCAGAATCTACAGATAGCTGGTGAGTGGAAGGGAAGTATCCGCCTATAAAAGCGATGGGATTGGATTTCGAAAATCAACCAGGGCGGAGGAATATATCAAAGGAAGACTTAAGTTTTAGTTATATCTGTCAAACGCTGGTTTGGCTCATGGGCTTGACAGGAAAAAAGGAAAGATAGGGAAAGGAAAGATATGAAGGTAATCTTAAAAGACGATATGGAGAAGTTAGGCAAATGTGGTGAGGTGGTGGAGGTGAAGGATGGCTATGGGCGAAACTATCTCTTCCGTCGAGATTTAGCCATCCCCGCCACCAAGGGGAACTTAAAGTCCATCGGAGAGATAAAAAAACAGAAAGAGATCAGGGATTTGAAAAAGAAAAGACGGGAGGAAAGACAGAAGATTCAACTGGAGAAGATATCCTGCACCGCAGAGGTTATGGTGGGGGAGGAGGACCGGGTTTTCGGATCCGTTACCTCCCAGACCATCGCCGAACTTCTCAAGGAAAAAGGATTCGAGATGGATCGACATAAGATCATGCTGGAGACGCCCATAAAGTCTTTGGGCGTCTATACCGTGCCGGTCAAAATCTCCAGTGATGTGGTTGCTTCACTTAAGGTATGGGTGGTGAAAAAACAGCAAACCTAAAGCTATTCTGGAATATTCTAAGTCCAAGGAAAAAATGAGCACGATCAAAGCAAAGGTGAACGGGTTGGCACTTGACATGGCCACCAACTCACCGGTGGTGATTCTGTCTTCCTCAGATTCGGATCGATTGCTTCCCATCTGGATCGGACATTATGAAGCTTTAGCCATCGCCATGGAGCTGTCCGGGGTTACCTCTCGAAGGCCCTTAACTCATGACCTTTTAAAATCGGTGATCACCACCATGGGGGGAAAGGTTCAGAAGGTTGAGGTCACGGAGCTGAAAGAACAGACCTTTTATGCCAAAATCTATATTGAGATGAATGGGACGATTTTAAAGGTCGATGCCCGCCCCTCCGATTCCATAGCTTTGGCGCTCAAAACCAGGGTTCCCCTTTACGTGGAGGAGGAGCTGTTTCAGTTAAAAAGACCGGATAAGGAAGGGCTGGATTTAAGTGATCCGGAAACCCTGAAGGAAAGGTTGAAAAGAATCAATCCGGAGGACTTCGGGAAATACTCCCTGTGAGCTTTTGGGATAAAGCCACCAGCACATCCTGTGCCCTTGACCCTTGACTCCAAGGGACAAGGGGTGGTCTTATAAGTTAGTTCAGTTGTGATGATATGGCAAAAGGGAAAGTTTTTTTATTGACCAGCTGGATTTGGTTGGCACTCCTCTGGTTTTGTCCGGCGAACTGGTCGCAGATAATAAGTCCAGATCAATTGGAGGAGAAACTAAAGGAGGCGGAAAAAAGTTATTCTACAAAAGATTACCTCAAAGCCGAAGTTATTTTCCAAAGCCTATCTGAGTCTTTCCCCACCGATCCCCGGTTTTCCTACTTCCAGTTCATGATCGCCAAATGTAAATATGGTCTGAAGGATTACTCCTCCGCCAAGAAGGAATTCAGAGACTTCATCCATCAATTTCCTCGAAGCAGATTTCTGCCTGCCTGCTATTTTATGTTAGGCAACATAGCTTTTCTTCAGGGAGAGAGGTTTGAATCCGCTCAAAATTTCATCTACGCCCATCAATTGGCAGGAACCGAGAAGTTGAAGCTCTTAGCCCGAAGATCGCTTGAGCCTCTTTTGAGAAATTGGCTTTCTGAAAAAGAACTAAAGAAGCTGAGCGAAACGAACAAAGACAAAGAACTCGCCCCTCCAATTTTTTTTTGGTCAGGAAAACGGAACTTAGAACGGGGAAATTATAGGGAAGCCTTTGAAGCGTTAAGCTACTATCGGGATAATTTCCCTCATGGAGAAGATATTCAAAAGGTTTATCTTCTCCTACAGGAAGCTTCCTCCCCGCCTCCCAAAACCATTAAAGTGGGGGTGTTGGCTCCTTTAACTGGAGACTTCTCTGTTTATGGAACCAGCTTATTAAATGGGATTGAGCTGGCTTTAGGCACTTATTCCCCCACCAAAAGGAAGGTCGAGCTTAAGATAAAGGATACCCAAGGGGATTTTGTGAAAGCTGTCCAGCTCTGTCAGGAGCTGATAGAGAAGGATAATGCGGTTTCTGTGATCGGACCTTTAAGAAGTGAATCGGCGGCGGGAGTGGCGGTGGTGGCAGAGTATTCAAAGATACCTCTGATTACCCCCACTGCCTCTAAGAGAGATTTAGCCTCTTTAGGAGATTTCGTGTTTCAGCTCTCCCCTTCACCCCAGAACAAAGGAAAGAGTCTGGCAGAATTTGTCCTGCAGGATCAGAATCTTGAGGACTTTGTCATGCTAATCCCGGAGGAAGGGTCAAATAGGCTAGAGGCTTTGAGCTTCGAAGAAACTGTAGAAAAATTGGGAGGTAAGATACTGGCAGTAGAATATTACCCACCTGGCACTCAGGATTTTTCGCCATATTTGAGGGAAATAAAAAACATACTCTTGGGATCTTCTTTTCCCTCACCCTTGGAGGAAGAAGGTTCGTTTTTTGACCAGATTCCGGTATGGGTGGATGGATTTTTTGTCTTAGCAGACCAAAAGGAGATGTACGATATTCTTTCTCACATGGCCAACTTTAACATCTACGCCACCATCATCGGGTCGCAGGGATGTGGAAATCAACAGGTGCTGGAGTTTGCTCAAATTCTTGACCGGAAGATGATCTTCACCTCGGATGTCTTTCCACATAATGATAATCCGCAGAGGCCACGTTTTTTGCAACTGTACTTCAATCAGTATAAAAAAGAGCCGGATCGAGTCTCGATGCTGGGCTATGATGCTATGATACTTTTGCTTTCAATTCTCGAGAACTTCACCTCGCCGGAAGGGATAAGAAATGCTCTTTTGAAGACTCATGGTTTTGAGGGAGCCTCGGGAGAGATTCACTTTGATCCACAGGGGGAAAATGTTTTTGTTCCCATCTTTAAGTTAGATAACGGCGTGATGAAAAGGGTGAGGTGAAAAATTGTTGAAAAATTACAAAATTTAGGTCATACTTATAATGCAGGTTATGTTCGGCATCAAATTAGGGGAATAAATTGACAGAGGAAAAAGACAAAAGAATCGCCTTAAGGATAATAATGGGCGACAAAGAGAAGGAAGTAACCTTCGACGAGTTATGCCTCTCCAACAACTTGGCTCAAGAGGCTTTAGTGCGCCTGTTGGTAAGAAAAAAGTTGTTTAAACCTGAGGAGCTGGTTCAGGAGATCGAGCAGGTAAGAAAGGAAAGATATAGAGCACCGAAAGATATGCCCCCAAAAAGATGAACCTTAGCTGGCTGTTCGAGGTTTCCTTAAGTCAACCAATGATAAGATGAGTGAAAAAGCGGTGCTTAAGTGGTCGTCACACCCGGTGAGGAAAAAGACCTTTGTCTCTATTTTGGTCATCACGTTTTTGTTTGTCATCTGGTTAGTGGTATATCTAACCACCTTCAGCCTTTTTCTCACCGCCCTTTCCGTGGTCATCATGCTGGTGTCTTTGTCCTCTTTCTTTCTGCCGACTCATTACGAGCTGGATCAGGAAAAGGTAAAAATTAGATTTTTTCTTACCAAAAGGGAGAGGGAGTGGAGTGCATTTCGTTCATTTTACGTGGACAAAAATGGGGTTTTGCTTTCGCCCTTTGCCAAGCCATCCCGGCTGGAGAACTTCAGGGGGATTTACGTAAGATTTTACCAGAACAAAGATCAGGTGGTAGATTTCGTGAGGTCAAAGATAGAGAAACTAAAGGACATTTAGTCACAATTCTGAAAGGATTTTGAAAAAGAGGAGATTCTTTGTGGCCTTCTTAAGAGACATGTTCTCAATGGGGCCGAGGGGAACAGATAGAAAGGAACTTACACCTCACCAGGAGGAGATTCTCACCAAAATTGCTATGAAGGTGGTTTCCTGGAAGATGTCGGTTCCAGCCATACTCTTTTTGGAATCGGTCAAACCTTTAAATTATGTGGGCAGTCAGATGATGGCTTTCTTTGAGCCATTCGTTCAGGCGATCTTCTCCTGGAAAGACTATGACGAGTTCAGAAACATGATGGAGGAGAGGGGGACGGTGGAAAAGCTTCTGCAAAGAATAGAGGAGCTCGACTCCGAAGCACAGGAGAAAGAAAAAGCATTAAAACAAGAAAGAAAACTGCAAAGAAAGAAACAGTGGAGGGAGAAAAGTTTTAAAGAGAAGATAAGATACATTCTCATAGGTAGATAAAATCATCTGACGAAAGAAACGAAAGAAGTTTTACAAAAGATAATTGTTCCGTTATCCAATTTTATAACCGTGTAAATTTCTATCTATAATCAGGAGGAAAAGATGAAGCAAATCTCTTTAGTTGCAGTTGTATTGATTCTTTTAGGGGCACTGCTTAACGGATGCAAGGAGAAAAAGGAAGAGGTTCAGATTCCCAAAGAGGAGGTGGCAAAAGAAGAAAAGACTCTGGCTGGGAAAAAGGTGGTGATGATAATCGCCCCAGAGAACTTCAGGGACGAGGAGCTTATTGAACCTCAAGGCGTTTTGACGGAAAAAGGAGCGGCGGTTAAGGTGGCCTGTGCGTCTTTGGAGACTGTTAAAGGAATGTTGGGCGCCCAGGTTAAACCGGACATGCTGGTTAGTGACATCAAGCCCGAGGATTGGGATGCTATCATACTTGTAGGTGGCACAGGGTCAAGTGTATATTGGGATGATTCGTCTGTCCATTCGCTGGTAAATGAAGCGGTGAAGCAGAACAAGATCGTGGGCGCCATCTGCATTGCCCCGGTCACCCTGGCTAATGCGGGAATCCTTTCCGGTAAAAAGGCTACCGTCTACCAGTCTGAGGCTCAGAAGCTGAAGGATAAAGGGGCGGAGTATGCAGGTGAGGGCGTTCAGAGGGATGGTAACATCATTACCGCCAGCGGTCCGCCAGCCGCCAGGGAGTTCGGGAATGCCATAGCCCAGGCATTGACGAAGTGATGGGTTAGTTGGCCTTCGGGATGCAATCCCGAAGACCTCGGTGCGCTGAACCTCCGGAACACTCGGAGGGCGCTGGGATTGTATCCCAGCGCGGCAAAGGGTGGCCCGGCGAGTAGCAGAGGCTTCACGCCTCTGGGCGGTCGGACGACCGCTACGCGGGTCTGGATAATCTGAATATATAGCAAACGTTAGAGAGAAGGAGCAACATGAAGGATTTAAAACCTGAAGACATCAATGTGATTTTAGCTACCGATTGCGGTAGCACCACCACCAAAGCGATCTTAATCGAGAGGAAGGGGGATGAATATCGTTTGATCGTGAGAGGTGAAGCGCCCACCACGGTGGAGGCTCCCTTTGAGGACGTGACCATGGGAGTTTTAAATGCCGTAGGCGAGGTAGAGGATCTCACCGGAAGAAAGCTTTTGGATGAGGATGGCAGGATCATCTCCCCCGCTAATGACAGTGTGGGCACTGATCTTTACATTTCCACCTCCTCAGCTGGTGGGGGTCTGCAGATGATGGTGGCAGGAGTGGTTAGAAGCATGACCGCCGAATCAGCCGAACGGGCGGCTTTGGGAGCAGGCGCCATTGTCATGGACGTGATCGCCTCTAATGATAAGAGGCTTCCCCATCAGCAGATTCAAAGAATCAGACATCTAAGACCCGATATGATCCTCCTATCCGGTGGCATCGACGGTGGCACAACTACTCACGTGGTGGAAATAGCTGAATTGATCTCTGCGGCTGATCCCAAGCCCAGATTGGGAATCGGGTATAAACTCCCCATCATCTATGCTGGCAACGTGGATGCCAGAGAAGCGATTAAAGAGACTCTGAGCGAAAAGGTGGATTTAGATATTGTGGATAACCTCAGGCCAGTGCTGGAAAGGGAAAATCTCCTGCCGGCTCGTGAAAAGATCCACGATCTTTTCATGGAACACGTGATGGCACAGGCTCCCGGTTACCGCAAGTTGATGACCTGGACCGATGCACCCATCATGCCCACTCCCGGAGCGGTGGGGCTTATCATCAAGACCATTGCCGACCAGGAGGGAATCGAGGCGGTCGGGGTGGACATCGGAGGAGCGACCACCGATAT
>LJUX01000071.1 GCA_001304155.1 candidate division Zixibacteria bacterium SM23_73_3 | reverse complement strand
ACCACTCTGCCCGCGCCTAAATTGAGATGCCCTACCTCGCTGTTTCCCATCTGTCCATCGGGTAGACCCACATCCAGACCGGATGCCCCTAAAGTGGTGTAGGGATATTTTCCAAAAATCTCATCTAAGTTGGGCTTGGAAGCTAAAGCTATGGCATTCCCCTCTTTCTGAGGGCTTAACCCGTATCCATCCATTACCAGAAGCAGGATCATAAGTCTATCCTATTGGGTTATTGATTAACTGATCTTTTCGAGCTCGTCTTGACATCATCAAATCATTTACGAGACAGGAGAAGAAATCGATAGAATGAGCACCCGATAAAATGAGACTTATTTCTCAAATCTCTAAAGGACATAATCCAGACAAAAACATCTTTTCCAATACCTCACTCCCTCTGTCCCCCTCTCCATGTCCGATGGATCCTGGGGAAAATGGAGAGGGGAAATAAAGGGGGTAAGATTATCAAGATCCAAAACAATACAAAAAGCCGTCCTCTGATGGAATATAGATTTTTCCATCATAATGGGCAGGGGAAGATGAAATCATCCCCTTGGTCTGATATTTCCACAAAAGTTTCCCGGTAAAGCGATCTACAACATAAAAATTGCCGTCATACGATCCAAAGAAGAGCTTGTCACCCACTGCGATGGGAGAGGAGCGAACCAAGCCTTGCGTTTTAAATTTCCAGCCAAGCTTTCCGGTCTTCTGGTTCACCGCATACATGAAATAGTCATTTGATCCGATATACACCAGACTTTCAGCAACTGCGGAAGAGGAATATATGTCGGCTTGAGTCTTAAATTTCCACACAAGTGAACCATCACCTAGATTTAGAGCATAAAGATACCCATCAACCGATCCAAAAAACACCATTGCGTCCTTTATAGCCGGAGAGGAGTAAATGGCACCTTCTGCTTTAAATTTCCACTTCATCTCCCCATTTTCTCTGTTAAGGGCATATAAGTAGCCATCGGTTGAGCCGAAACAGACTACTCTTTCATCGGAGGTAGATGCAGACAAACCATCACAGGCAGGGGTGGAGATGATGGAAGCTTTGGTCTCAAATTCCCATAATTTTTCGCCCGCGTCTTTGTTTAAAGCCCACAAGATACCTGAGCTTGATCCAACAAAGATTTTGTCCCCGCATAAGGCGGGAGATGAGGAGAGATTTCCTAACTTCTTTTTCCACAAGATATTGCCGGTTCGCAAGTTCAAGGCGAAGAAAGTTTCCTTTCCTCTGTCCAGACAAAAATAAACTGTGCCATCCTCCCCACAGGCTGAGGTGGAAATAGATGAAGAAACTTTATAAACTCCCAGATCTTTCCCGGACAGTGCATCAACAAAATGCACTCTTTTATTCAGCGCTCCGATAACCACCGTCTGGCCAAGAACAATCGGCGATGCCTTTAAAGGTTTTTTGGCATCATGTTTCCACAAAAGCTTATTCGGCACGTCAATGGTCGAAGGAAGGTAAGCAGTATTCTGATCATCTTCCCTAGAACTTTTCCAGCCGGGCAGATCATATGAGCCCTGCTCCTCGAATTTAAGCCCACCGGCACATGATGCCACCAGAAACAAAACCAGAAAAGAAAGGCGAGGAAAAACGACTTTTCTCATCAAAAGTTCCATCCGAAGAAGAAGTCGAAATCGGTCTTCCTACTTATTTTTTTGAAGTCGGTGGTTCGAGATATATCAAAGCGGAGAACCATCACATATCCCAAGCTTATCCTGGCTCCGATTCCAAAGCTTCCGTAAAGTTGATCAAATTCATCCTCCCACGCATTCCCTGCGTCGAAAAACAAGGCTCCCCTGATCGCATGGAAGGATATCTTTCCGAAGGGAAAACCTATGGAGAGATTGTCGATTAAAGGATACCGCAGTTCGTTATTCAGCAGGACCAGATGTCTTCCATAAAATGCTCTCCGGTCGTAACCTCTCAAAGACCAGCTTCCTCCCAGATAAAGTCTCTGAGGTTCTTTGCCCACCGACGTGAAGCCCATAACTCTTACCGCATAGCAACTATTCTTTTTTAACCTGAGATACTTTCTGAAATCGAACAGGGCAAGTTTGTTATATGCTTTACCATTCTTCAAATTCAAGGTAAGACCCAGGGTGAAATTGAATCTGGTGCCATCGATTGGTCCTACGTAGTCCCAGATGCTGGTGTCCAGAACCCAGGAAATATAATTGGTGGAAAGAAACGCTTTTCTTCCCCTGTTTTGAATGTAAACGTCCCGGTCAGACTGACGCAAGAAGAAGCTGGCATCCACCCTTTTGAACTTGGATAACGGATAACTGGCTAAAGCCATTCCCCCATATTGCCTTTCGGTGTAGAAGCCATAATATTCATCGTAATATTCATCCTTGAGATGGTAAAACCCATACCCGTAGTTGAGACGATGGGTTTTGTTAATATAGGTTACGCCCAAATTGAAGCTGGAGAGAAAATCATCTGAGGAACGGGCGCTGTTGCCTAAAAGGAAGAAATATTGATGGTTTCCCAACATGTCGGTGAGAGCCACCTGAAATCCACCCACCGTCCCGTAGACTGCATCATATGATATGGCCGATTGAGCTATGTCAAAGGAGAATCGGTTCTTATATTTCACCGATCCACTCTCTTGATCCCCCTCCGTCTTTTTCGGTCTCCATGCTGATGGAGACGTATGGAGAGATAAATTTGCCGACTCAGAAAAATCGTCAAATCCGACCATCGCACTATCCAAGCTCATCTTGTGTATTTGAAAACTGTATTTTTCATAGGCGGTGAAGAAGATATCCTTACCGTCCGGGGAAAAACTGGGATCAAATGCCCCAGTCAAAAGGGAGGTAAGCTGGCTGGTGTGCCAAGAACCATTTTCAGGATCGAAGGATAAAAGATAAAGATCATACGAGCCATTCCGATCAGATGAAAAAACCAGACTTTCACCATCGAAAGACCAGTCCGGCGCCAGATCATGATGTGGGCCAGAGGTCAAAGGGGTGATTTTATTTTCCGGAAGGGCCAAAAGAAAGAGGTTTAGAAAACCCTCTTCCCCCCAAGAACCCCGATCAGAAGAAAAAGCAATACCTTTTCCATTCGGAGACCATTGGGGGGCCTTTTCCTCGTATATGTCGTTGGTCAATCGGGTCAGGAGTCTATTTTGAAGTTCATACAGATAAAGATCAGAGTATCCATTCTTCGCCACCCCTACAAACGCTATCTGGTTAGCATCTGGAGACCAGGTGGGGGAGGAAAGCTCAATTAGGTCTCCAAATCGCTTTTCATTGGTGATCTTCCTCTGGGTGACATCATAAACATATAACACATCGTTCTCATGACTTTTGGAGACGAAAGCGACCATACCGTCTTCAGACACCCCGATCTTGCTTTTAAGAAGGTGCAAGGATTCAAACTGGGGTGACCTTTCCCCTTTTATTAGAGTAACTGTTTTCTCCTTCTCTCCCTTAGGTGACATCATGCAGATGGAGGAATATCCCAGTTTATTGGATTTGAACACCACCCACAATTGATCGGATAAGAAAACCGGCTCCGGCTTTATGTTTATCCCATCAAAGGTGAGCTGAGTGGAGACCCGATTGGGAAGATCTTTGCTTTCTATATCGGGGAAATATTTTTTCTTCAAAGAATATTCCCACTGGCTCCACACCTCTTTCAAGGTTTTGTTAAAAGTCAGCTGGAAAACTTCACTGAAGTTGGGTGCCTTCCAGTAATTTTCAAATAGCAACCCAATCTTGTCATCCCCATATTCTTTCTTTAGATGAGCGCAAAATGCCTCTCCCATTTTGTACATCAAAAAAGTTCCATACAGCTGGTAGATATCCTCCAATTGGGGGAACCTTCCGGAGATGACTAAATCTCTGATCATCATATCTGCTTCGCTGTCCCACTCTCTGGACCAGTGTTCCGCCATACCCTCCTCAAACCACAAGGGCAATCCGGTATAATTAAATCTTTGGTGAGCCTTCATCACATAAGGAATCTTATGCATGATGAAGGCGTGAACCAGCTCATGCTGGATCACCCGGGCAAAATTTGAATATGAGCCGTTAAAGGGAATGACCATACGTCCCTTTAAAAATTCGGTGAAGCCGGCAACGCTTTCCGGTAGAAGGGAGGGGATGATGTTGGTCTGGGCAAAATAGTTAGGAGAGCTGTAGACCACTAAGGGAATTTTTTTTACTATACGATGATTAAATTTGTTCTCCAAAAACCAGTAGCTTTCCTCTGCACAGCTGGCAGCGATCTGGGCAATCTCCTTCTCTTCTGTATAAAAATAGATCTCAAAATGCTGGGTGGTCAAAACCTGCCAATCAAAATTGGTGTACTGAACCTTGTTCTTTCCAAAATAGTATTGTCCATAGGAAGAAGTAGAGAGTAGAAGAAAAAGAACTATTGAAAGAATTAATCTTTTCATATTTCTTAAAATAACAAATCTTGACTGAGAAATCAACTTCGCAGAATCAGAAGTTTACATTTACTGACGGCAGACGACCGACTTCGCCAGAAGAATGAACTGTTAGACTCATTAAACCGATGGTCGAGCTTCAGTTAAAGCAGATTAAAGGTTTCCTGCGGGATCAAGAATCCTTTAGTAATCACTGATGCATCAGCTTATATGTCTTTAAGTGGGTAGCCGCAGGTCGTTGACTCAAATGAGACCCAGATGCACAAATGAGCTTCAGCCTGAGTGAATCTCGCTCAGATGGACGGATACCTCTGATATGAGTGCTGGCATCAGGCTTCAGCTTACGATTTTGCTTTCTCAGTTCATCTTCTTCCGCCCACTCCCGGAGTAATCTTTGTTTCTGCTTTCTATGGTCTTCAACGCCCCATTAGCCGACTCCAAAACTTTGTCTTTCACCAAAAGGTTCATTAAACCTTTTTCCCTTTGTTTTACGAATTTTTCAACCTCTTCCGTTAACTCAGATGAGCCTGTTTTTCCCAAAATGTTCAAGACGGCAATCTTGATCTCATCCTTTTGCCTGGGCGCCAAATGTTGTATTCCTTTCTCCCTCTCCCACAGAAGCTCCAGCAGAAAATCAATCGAGTCTTCTTTGCCGATTTTGCCGATGGCGGTGAGAGTGATCTTCCTATCTCTGTGGTTGTATCGGAGATGCTCCATCAGAGGTTTTAAACAACTTTTGTCATCCAGTACGGTCAGAGAGGTGATGGCATTCCTGCGCACCTCATCCTCTGTGTCGTTTAGAAAGGTGAGAAGCACATTCACCGATTCCGGTCTGCCAATCTTCTCCAGGGTTTTAACGACCTCCAGCCGCACTCTTATGTCCGGGTCCTGGCTAAGTTTTGACAAGGCTGGCACCCTTTCCTCACTCGGTATGTTCCCCAGAACATAGATGGCGTTTCGCACCTTATACCATTGTTCATCCACCAGAAGGGCAGTTCCCTTCTTTCTGATGAAGGTGCCCGGATTAGATAGAAGAGCAACAAGAACGGATACCGAACTTTTCCCCAGACGGCTTAATACCCTTAATGCACTGATCCGGGCAGCTCTATCATCCAAGGTGAAAATATCAGTCAGCTTCTCTGCCACCTTATCCTTGTCCAGAGATTCTAAAATCTCTTCAATCAACTTGATAGTTACAAAGGGAACCCCCTCTTTCACCTGGGATACCAAAATGGCAAGCTTGGATTCATCCGAGATCTCTTTTATGAAATCCTGGGCGATTTTTTTAACCTCCTGAGGATGAGTTGTTTCCGAACACGAACGAGTATTGTATTCAAGTAATATCTTATGTATCTCTTTAAACTCTTGTTGCTGAAACATCTCTAAAAGAGTAATCTTCAAAAGCCGGGAACAATCCTTTAAGATGTGAGCTGGCAGAAGCTGGTCTTTGATTTTCTCATATAATCGGTCCTTGATGTATAAAAATTCAAACTCCAACTTCTCGTTAATAAAGTGATTCAATGCCTTTTCCACGGCAGAGATAACAAAATTTCTGGTCTGGGCGTTTTCAGAATTCAGCTTTGCCAGCAGCTCCTCCATGGCATAGGATTTGATTTTTGTATCCTCTGAGCTGATCACCCGATGCCACAGGAACATAAACTTCTCGAAGTCCACCTCTTGGCGTCCCAGTTTCTCTATCATCCCCATCAACTCATCCAAAACCTCCTGGCTTTTGAGCCATTTTTCCTCGAAGAGAAAGTCTAAATGTTCTCTCTCCACAATTCCGCGTTCTGAGAGTACCTTCTTAATCTGTGGCAAAAGTTTTCTCTTCTCCCTGTCTCCGAGAAGCTTATCCACTAGGTCCACCACCTCGTTTAGTGCCGAGCCTGAATTCTTTGATTCGGACTCCTTTAAATTCTGCTCCAAATTGGATGCCAAAAGACTCAATATCTGGTCATCCGAAAGATTCTTTATCTGCTTTCCAACCTCCTCTGTCAACTGTTTTAGTTCTATCTCAGCACCAAATTCTTCCCCCAGTTCTTCCTGTCTTACCGACTTGTCCAAAACGATATCTCTCATCAGTTCGGGGTTATCTTTCATGATTTTGGAGATATGGGCTTTCAGATCCGCTCCCTCTACCACCTCCGCTTTTACCACCACCTCGTCTTCAGTCACCAACTCATACTTGAGCTGATCCACTTTTATTGATTGGATGCGATTTCTTTTGAGAAACTCAGGAAGGCTCTTGGGTAGGGCATCTTTGTTTAATGGTTTTACAAAAAAGCTCAAGAACTTGCCGAATTCCTCTTTAGTAAGATCTTTAGTGAGAGTTAAGCTACTTGTATTCTGGTTATTAAACTCCTCCATCAATCTCTTTAGGATGTCCGAACCCTCTATGTTCTTTCCGTTCACCACGATTCGCTCTTCCACCCGGCTGATGGTGAAATGGTTAGTCTCTTTGAATATCTCCTGTAAGGCGGAGAAAGGTTTTTCCGTCGCCTGGAGGGTAGCCGGATGCCCGGAGGGGTACATCTCTAATACTCTGATGGCCCCATTTATCTGCTTTAACACATGAGCATAACTGGGCTTTGTAGTAATTTGCATATACTATGCCCTCAAGCGTTTGATCTTAGATATAATTATCCTTCTACCCTGAAAAAAAGAGCAGGTCAATCTAAAATCCCCCCTTTTGTTATAATCGACACAAATCTTCCTGGTTTTAAAAGAAAAACTTCTAACTTGCACCTGTAGCGTCTGGCAACGGATCAGGCGGTAATGAGATCTTCGGGGTGAACAGTCTTTTGGCAGGGATGTTGGAAGCCAACCTGCCTGAAGGCTGTGCCTTAAATAGCAATAATGAAGGAATATGGGTGCGCATATTTGGGTCGACTTTGCGGTTAGACCTTACTGGGGTAAACCTCGATTTGCAAGATGATAGAAAGTTCTTTGTTGACAAATTTTCAATTTCCCTTAAATTAGTTTAGAGATATATAATCAGGGGTGGTTGTCCTCATCTGAGACGGGGATAGCCTGAGATAATACCCTCAGTACCTGATCTGGGTAATGCCAGCGTAGGGAAAAGGAAAATGTTCACTGTCATCCTTTCAGATCAGGATGACGGTTTTTTTATAAGAAAGGAGAAGAGATGTCCAACAATCAACTGCCAGAAGTGGGAAAAATCTCACCGGAGATCTTTGATGAGATGATTTACCCAAATTTAGGGGCAAAATCCGACTTAGTCCTGGTGGGACCAAGGCATGGCGTTGATATAGGAGTGGTGGATTTAGGAGGGGACAAAGTTATGGTAACCACCACCGATCCGGTTTTTATAGTTCCGGAGTACGGTTTCAAAAGAGCCGCCTGGTTTGCCATCCACATCTTAGCCTCGGATGCGGTTACCTCGGGACTGGCACCCACCTATCTGTCCATAGATTTAAACCTTCCTTTGAGCATGACCAAACAACAACTCAATACCGTTTGGCTGACCATAAGTGAGGAATGCAAGAAGATGGGAATGAGTATCATCAGCGGACATACTGCCCGGTATCATGGATGCAATTACCCCATGGTGGGAGGTGCCACTGTAATCTGTATTGGGGATAAATCAAAATATGTTTCTCCGGAGATGGCAAAGACAGGAGATAAACTTATCATAACCAAAGGAGCCGCCATTGAAGCCACCGGAATCTTCGCGGTCGCCTTCAAAACAAAAATAGAAGAGTATTTTGGAAAGGACTTCAGCCACCGGGCAAAGAAGATATTCTGGCAGATGTCGGTGGTGGAGGATGCTTTGACCGCAGTGGAGGTAGGAACCAGGGAAAATGGGGTTACTGCCATGCATGATGCCACGGAGTGCGGAGTCTGGGGTGGGCTTTATGAGATCGCCAAAGCGTCAAAAGTAGGGATGAGAATAGAAAAGGATAAGATAATCGTCTCAGATGAGGTGGACAGAATCTGTTCAAAATTCGGCATGGATCCATACAGCTCCATCTCCGAAGGGACCTTGATAATCACCTGCCAGGAAGAAAAATCAGAAGAGGTGGTACGAAAATTAAAAGAGAAAAATATCGTCTCCTCTGTGGTAGGGGAAGTGATTCCCGAGGAGAAAGGGATATTATTGATTGAAGACAATCGGGAGAAACACTTGGAACATCCCAGGGTCGATCCTTTCTGGATTGCTTTTGACAGGGCATTGAGAGAAAAATAACAAAGTTCTTTTCAGGTTTTGAGGCCGAGATTCTTGATAAGACTCCGGCAAATTTGATAAGGTTGACAGCTTGAAACCTCACCCCTGACCATCTCCTCAAAAAGGAGAGGGGTTCACCATGAAGGGAATACAAGGAGTGAGGTGGAAAAAACTCCAGTTTTCTTAGCCCA
>LJUX01000018.1 GCA_001304155.1 candidate division Zixibacteria bacterium SM23_73_3 | reverse complement strand
CGATCCACATTCAACACGACCACCTCCACCTTTTCCCCCTTTTTCATTACCTCCGAAGGATGCTGAATCCTTTTAGACCAGGACAAATCAGAGATATGAACCAGTCCATCAATCCCCTCCTCCAGTTCGATGAATACGCCGAAGGCAGTAAGATTCCTCACCCTTCCGGTTACCCGGGTGCCAACCTTGTATTTCTTCTCAATGTTTTCCCAGGGGTCCGGTTCCAGTTGTTTAATCCCTAAGGAGATTTTTTCATTCTCCTTATCCACGGATAACACCTTTGCCTCCACCATGTCCCCAATCGCCATCAGTTTGGAGGGATGTTTTATATGCTGAGTCCAGGACATCTCCGAGATGTGAATTAAGCCCTCCACACCCTTCTCCAGCTCCACGAATGCCCCATAGTCGGTGATGGACACCACCTTCCCTTTGATCTTCTTCCCCACCGGAAACCTCTCCTCGATATTCTCCCATGGATATGGGGTCAGTTGTTTCAGTCCCAGCGAGATTCTCCCGGAGTTTGTGTCAAAGTCAATGATTTTTACATTGATCTTGTCTCCTAAAGCCACCAGTTCGCTGGGGTGACTTATTCTGCCCCAGGACATATCAGTGATATGAAGTAGCCCATCCACCCCACCCAGATCGATGAATACTCCAAAATCGGTGATGTTTTTTACCATTCCTTCTCTCACTTGCCCCTTCTCAATTTCCTTCAGGAGCTTTTCTTTCTGTTTTTGTCTCTCCTCTTCCAAGACTGATCTTCGTGAGACCACAATATTTCGGCGGGCTTTGTTGAGCTTTATCACCTTAAACTGCATGGTCTGTCCTAAAAGGGCGTCAAAGTCTGGAACCTGTCGGAGGGCTATCTGCGATCCGGGGAGAAAAGCATCTACCCCCATCAGATCCACCACCATTCCGCCTTTGATCCTTCTTATGATTTTCCCGTCTATTAATTCTTTCTTATCATGCGCCTCTTTAACTCTATCCCACACTCGCATGAAGTCAGCTTTATGTTTGGACAAAACCAGTTGACCATCCTGATCCTCAATAGCATCCAGGTATACCTCGATTTCATCCCCCACCTTGACATTTATAGGCTCCGGGAATTCGGCGATAGGGATGATTCCCTCAGACTTGAACCCCACATCGACGATCACATCCTCTTTGGTCACCCCCATCACCTTTCCTTCAACGATCTCTCCCTCCTCGATGTCGCTAAGTGTGGGTTCATACATTTCCAAAAATTGCTCAAATTCTTCAGTGGAATATTCCTTTTCCATGGCTTGCGCCAAAGCCCACATAGAGATTAAAGACGGCTTTTCTTCAGCCACCTTTGGAGTTGGCTTCTGTGGTTTCTTAACCTCCTCTGTTTTCGCCGCAGTCGCCTTTTTTCGAGCAACAGCACTCTCCTTGTTGGTAGTGGATTTCTTCTTTATCGGTTTTCTTTTTCTGGCAACGGGCTTTCTTCTTTGCTCCTGAGTTTTCTTCTCACCTCCTTTTTGGTAAGTTTTGCCCGCCTTGCTCCCCTTTGCGGGGGAAGCAGAAGCGTCTTTTGATTTTTTCTCCTCAACCATTAAATTGATCCTCCTTTATATTGAATTTCCCCTGAAGGGGATTTTTTTCTTGCTTAGGTGTTAATTGAAACTCCTTATACGCTCCACCACCTGTTTTATCAACCACTCCGGGGTAGAGGTGCCGGAGGTGACGCCCACGGATTTTTTGCCTTCAAACCACACCTTTCGCAGTTCCCCGGCGGTCTCCACGTGGTGAGTGGAAGTGCCCAGACGCTTGCACAACTTGGTCAAGCGAGTTGTGTTGGCGGAGTTATGCCCCCCCACCACAATCATCATGTCCACCTTCCCTGCTAGCTTTAAGGTAGCCTTCTGAGTGCGGGCAGTGGCATCACAGATGGTGTTGCACACCTTCAACTCCTCCGTGCGTTCAATGAGCCTTCCTATTATCTGTTTGAACGCGTCAATGCTCAGGGTCGTCTGAGCGATCACACCCAGTTTCCAGAAACGGGGGAAGCTCCTTTTCATTCGATTGTGGTTTATCACCATCGCCGAGTCGCCGGCGTATCCCACGATCCCCTGAACCTCCGGGTGGTGTGCCTCTCCCACTACCGCCACCTGATATCCCTGATCATGAAGAAGCTTTGCCATTCTCTGAGCCTTTTTCACAAAGGGACAGGTGGCATCCACCACCTTGATTCCTTTAGTCCTTATCCGTTTGAGTATGTGAGGGTGAACGCCGTGCGAACGTATTATCAGTGTCCCCTTTCGGTTCTTTCGTATCTCTTTTACCGCGTGCACTCCCTTTTTCTCTAAGTCCTCCACAACTTGCGGATTGTGAATCAACGGCCCCAGAGTGTATGCTTTTCCTGCTTTACTCCTTGCCGCATTAGAGGCAAGCCGTATGGCTCTTTTCACTCCGAAGCAGAAACCCGCCTCTTTAACCACGTGTATTTTCATCTTCACATCCACTTTGTTAATTTACTCGTTTTTTTCAAATAACCAAATCAAAAATTACATTTTTCTATCTTTTCTTTTATCATGCCGATCTTTTTCATAATCTCCAGTCCGATGCTTTTGTATCCTTCCCTATCTTTGGGCAACTCTTCCAGAAAGTTCTTTTCGATTGGCACGTCAAAACCGATGACCAACCTTTTTCTTCTAAGGAAAGACGTAAATAAATTTCCCGAATTGGAAATGTAGGCTGGTACTATTGGCACTTTTGCCTCTAGCGCAATCATTCCCAACCCCAACTTGGGTTCCAGAAATTTACCATCTCTGCTTCTGGTGCCTTCCGGGAAGAAAAGAAGCGCCTTTCCTTCTCTTAAAAGCTCCACTGCTTTGGTGATCGCCTTTCTGTCAAAAGCTCCCCGGGTGATGGGAATGGCATTGTATTTTTTTATCAGCCATCCGAAAAGCGCATTGGAGAAAAGCTCAGCCTTAGCCAGATAGAAAAGTTCCCGGGGAGTGACAGCTCCGATAACTGGAGGATCTACGTAAGCCACATGATTGGCGGCGATGATCACCCCTCCAATCTTCGGTATATTCTCTGCTCCGATTCTTTTGAAGCGCCAAAAAATCTTAAGAATTAGTTTGATAATCAGACAACCTATATAATAGTGAGTTCTCACTTCAAATCTGTTTAAGCCTCTGCCGCGACATTCTGCAAAAACAGCTGGATCACTCGATCCACCTGTTGTTCAATGGTCAAATGGGTGGTGTTCACCACCACCGCATCCTTATCCCGAAGAAGGGGGCTCTGTTCCCTTTCTGAATCTAACTTATCCCTTCGGGATATCTCCTCGCTCTGTTCCTTCAGCGAGGTTTGAATCCCCTTTTCCTTGAGTTCCAGAAAGCGCCTTTTTGCCCTTTCTTCAAGATCTGCATCCAGGTAGACCTTAAAAGCGTGAGGGAAAACCACAGTGGTGGTATCCCTTCCCTCTGCCACCAGATCGTTCTCCTCCCCCATCCTCTTCTGCATTTTCACCAACACTCTTCTGACCTTTTCATGCATGGATACATAGGATACGTTTCTGTCCACCTCAGGTTCTCTTATCTTTTCGGTCACATCCTTTCCATCCATCCATATTCTGCTTGTGCCGTCTTTGTTTTCAAAATTGATTACGGAATTTTTGGTCAAATTTTCTAACTTTTCCTCGTCGTTTACGTCCACCCCAAGCTCCAGCGCCTTTAAGGTTATGGCGCGATACATGGCTCCGGTATCCAGATACAAAAAGCCTAATCTCTTTGCCACCATTTTAGCCGTGGTACTTTTTCCGGACGCCGCCGGCCCGTCTATGGCAATTATTTTTTTCGCCATAACATACAAATAAAAAAATCCCCCTCCTGAAATATAAATATAATGCGTATACCCTTGTTTGGCAAGTTTTTTGTAAGGCGAGGGTCTGCGTCAGTAGTGTCAAGAATTTCGTGTAAAATTGTCTTTTTATGCAAGGGACAATCCCCACATCTGGTCGTTTGACCTTTTGATTGGTGTATAGACTGTGAAATTGCTTGACACCAGAAGGCACTTATTGTAAATTAGCTTTTCATTCGTACACCATATGTTCAACAGGAAGGTAATATGTTAGAAAATCTGATTCATGAAGAATGCGGTATCTTTGGCATCTTTGGAGCAAAGAAGGCGGCAGAGCTCACCTATCTGGGACTCTATGCCTTGCAACATAGGGGACAGGAGGGAGCGGGAATCGTTTCCTCCAACAATGGGAAAGTCTATCAGCATAGAGGTCCGGGGGAGGTAAATGAGGTCTTCTCCCGTAAAGAGATCTTAAATCAATTAAAAGGACATTTAGCCATCGGACACAACCGCTACTCCACCACCGGCGCCTCCTCTTCAGTAAATATTCAGCCACTTCTTATCACGTACAAAAAGGGGAATTTAGCTTTAGCTCACAACGGAAACCTGACCAATTCCTACAGCCTTCGCACCTCTATGGAGAAGAATGGCTCCATTTTTCAAACCTCCAGTGACAGCGAGCTGATTTTGCATCTGGTGGCTCGCTCCAAAAAAGAGACCATGGAGGAGATGATTCGGGATGCTCTTTCGAAAGTGAAGGGGGCGTATTCTGTGGTCTTCAATACCGGCAATTCCATTGTCGCTGCCAGAGACCCGCACGGATTTCGTCCACTGGCTTTGGGTAAGCTTAAAAACGCCTGGGTGGTGGCATCGGAAACCTGCGCATTCGACATCATTGGAGCAAAATACCAGAGGGACATCCAGCCGGGTGAGATTTTGGTAATCAACCAGAAAGGGATCAAGTCCCCCTTTCCTTTCAAACCGGTCAGACACGCATTTTGCATTTTTGAATTCATCTACTTTGCCCGTCCGGACAGCATCATTTTCAGTGAAAATGTGGATAAAATCCGCAGGAGATTGGGCAGACAACTGGCAAGAGAAAAACCTGTGTCGGCAGACATTGTGATTTCGGTCCCCGATTCCTCTAACACTGCTACGTTGGGCTATTGTGAGGAATCCGGGTTAAAGTATGAGGTGGGTCTGATTCGCAATCACTACATCGGAAGAACCTTCATCGAGCCGGAGCAGACCATAAGGGATCTGGATGCGCGCATCAAGTTCAACCCGGTCAGAGGGGTTTTAAAGAATCAAAGAGTTGTGGTTGTGGACGATTCCATTGTCAGGGGAACTACCAGCAGAAAACTCATCAAAATGCTAAGAAATGCCGGGGCCAAGGAAGTGCATTTTCGAGTAAGTTCCCCCCCCATAATCTCGCCCTGCTTCTATGGTGTAGATATGCCCACCAAAGAGGAGCTGATCGGTTCCTCCAAATCAGTGGAACAGATCAGAAAATATTTGGACGTAGATAGTTTAGGTTATCTCTCTTTGCCGGGGATGCTCTCCATGCACTCTCTTAACGGAAGAGATTTCTGTGTCGCCTGTTTTTCCGGCAAATACCCCACCAAGATCGAAGAGAACAGCGGAAAATATGTGTTAGAGAGAAAATCCTGTTAGTTAACAGATGCAAGGTTCGTCCCACACGAAATCGATTGTTATTCCTACTTTTATGCCTATTACGTAGAGCTTCGTTTTTCACAGGATAGAAAAATTGAATCACAAAATACACCCCCTTATTCAGGAAAAACAGATGCCTCGCTTCGTGAAATTCTGTCTGGTGGGGACTTCGGGATTTGTGCTCAATATGTTTTTCTTGTGGTTTCTGACCGAGAAGGTGGGGGTTTATTATCTTTTATCCAGCATTGGGGCAATTGAGATATCCCTGGTAAGCAACTTCGTGCTGAATGATCTCTGGACCTGGCATGATCGGGGCAAAGAGGGAAAAAGAGAATACTTCAGGAGAATGTTGCAATATCATGTCTCTGCCAGCGCCGCCATGCTGACCAACCTGTCCATCTTATGGATTCTGACTGAGGTTTTTCACGTATATTATCTCGCCTCCAATGTCTTTGGCATTCTGTGTGGCACTCTGTTGAACTTCTTTATCAATGACCGCTGGACATTCAAGCACAAAAAAGAATTATCCGGATGACCTGAACATATGTTTGAAGAAGAACGTGATCCGTGAAATGGCTGTGTTTAGAGGCGGGATGAATTCCCGCCTCTATGCATAAGGCAACCTATAACCAATAGGGCAGGGCATTCAGCCCTGCCATGTATGAGACCTTCGGGATAGTATCCCGAACAGGACAGCCGGGATGTAATCCCGGCGTCCTCAGAAACTCTTCGAGCTCAAAAAAACCGCGCCAGCAAGCTGGCGCACTCCGAAGCAATGCACTCCACCGTAGCCGGGATGGACCCGAGTGAATCTTTATATGCGAATGTCTAAACTTAAGAAAAAAGACTACTTTCGGATAGCTTTGTACGTAATTCTCATAATTGTCGTTCTGGGCTTTTTCCGGAATACCCTGCGAAAGGGGATGAATGATTTTGAGGTGGTTCACCGAGCCGCCACCCGGGTTCTCAATACGGAAAATCTTTATAATTTTGATGATGGTCATTATCTGTATAAGTATTCTCCCGTCTTTGCCATTGTGGTTGCTCCACTGGGGCTTTTTTCTCTCTCCTCAGCCCAGATAATATGGCTTGCTGGAATGTGCATTTGTCTGTTTTTCATTATGAGGTGGAGCAAAAAGATGATAATGGGGGATAAACCACCCCCTCCCTATCTATATATATTGACCATACTTTTCACCTCGAAATTCTTGGTGCGGGAGATTCGATTGGGGCAAACAGATCTTTTGATGCTTCTCTTCATCTTTTTATTTTTTCTCTCCACGGGTGGGGGAAAAGAACTGAAAGCGGGACTTTTTCTCGCTTTATCGCTAATGATTAAACCCACCTCTTTGATCTTCGTGCCATATCTTTTATACAAGAAAAAATTCAGACTGATCGGCTATATGGCTATTACGTGTATTGTTTTTCTTTTTATCCCTTCATTGGTTTATAGTTTTTGGGGCAATCTGAATCTGCTTTCCGGATGGAAGACTGTCATGAGCGCATCCTCGCCTCCACTTTTGGCTGTGGATTTGAATCAATCCCTTTTTGCCTTCTTTTATCGTTTTGCCACACCCACCACCTATCAGGTCAACTTCTTTAATTTGAATCATTCCACGGTAAATCTGTTGATATATGCCACAGCCGTAGGTTTATTTATCTTTCTCCTCTTCTTAAACCACAAGTCGAAATTTGTGGAAGGGAATTTCGTTAAACATCCGGAGTGCATAGAATACTCGCTTCTTCTGATCTTTTTGGCACTTTTTTCACCTCTGGGCTGGTTTCAAAATTATTCCTCATCCATTTTAGCTTACATGCTACTCCTTTATTACGTTTTGAGGACTGGACTTAAAGATCGCTTCGTCTTTATACTACTGACCCTATCTTTTCTTCTGGTGAATGCCATCAATTTCGAAACCGTAGGGCGAAGAGTCAACGATCTTTCTTTGTATCTCTCCTTCATAACCTTCGGGATCTTTCTGGTAATAATCTGCCTCTCTAAATTAAGATTGTCCAAAATAGCTTGAAGCTGGTTTGAATCAGCACTTACCCAATCCTCTGGCTAAGGTGGATCATACGGTTCATATCAGCGCAAAAACTGAGCTAAATTCTGTTTTCCTTTATAGAGAACTTCCTCTCTGCCGATATTAAATGGAGGTCTCTTAAAACAACTTTAAAGGGGCAAACTGGAGTGTCCGCAGGATCTGAGGGACAGGTCAAGCTAAAGCTTGATACTCCAGCAAAGCTCTTATATTCGACTTTTTCAGAGATCCCACATAGGCAAATATTGACGGTATTAATCTTTCCGAAAGAATCCAAGGAGGAATATGGACAAGGCTAAGATTTTGGTGGTCGACGATGAGGAGTCCATGTGTAAGTTTATGGAGATCATGCTAAAAAAGGAAGGCTATCACGTCTCCACCAGCCGGGATGCACCCACAGCGTTAGAACAAGTCAAAAGTGAAAACTACGACTTAGTCATTGCCGATCTGATGATGCCGGAGATGAGCGGACTTGAGCTTCTTTCTCAGGCCAAATCGGTTAATCCGGATATTGATTTCATCGTGATGACTGCATTTGCCTCCGTGGACTCTGCCATCGAGGCCTTAAAGAAGGGTGCTTTTGACTACATAACCAAGCCTTTCAAGGTGGACGAGATAAAGATCGCGGTGAGGAAATCCTTAGAACAAAAAAAGATGGCCCGGGAGAATGTTTTCTTGAAGAGGGAACTTCAAACCAAATTCGACTTCGATTCTTTCATCGGTAACAGTCAGGAAATAACCAAGCTAAAGAAGATGGCAGAAAGGATTTCAAGATCAGATTCAACCGTTTTGATAGAGGGTGAATCCGGCACTGGCAAGGAGTTGATCGCCAGAGCCATACATTACCACAGCCCCAGATCGGACAAACCCTTTGTCACCATAAACTGTGCCGCCCTTCCAGAGAACCTTCTGGAGAGTGAGTTGTTCGGACATGTGAAAGGGTCATTTACCGGAGCCATAAAGGACAAGGAGGGACTGTTTAAAGTGGCGGATGGCGGCACATTCTTTTTAGATGAGCTGGGAATGACCTCGCCCGCCATTCAGGCAAAGCTGTTAAGGGCTCTGGAGGAAAAGGAGATCACCCCGGTGGGAGGGACTGCCCCCGTTAAAGTGGATGTGCGTTTAATCGCCGCCACCAACGTCGATTTGGAACAAGAGGTAAAATTCGGAAACTTCAGAGCAGATCTTTATTATCGGTTACATGTTATACCTATAAGAATTCCTCCCCTGCGTGAAAGAAGGGACGATATCAAGCTTCTCTCCTCCTATTTTATCCGCAAATATTGCCAGAAGATGCAGATGAAGGAAAAGATTATCACCGATGAGGCAATGAAGCTATTGCTCTCCTACCAATGGCCCGGCAATGTGAGAGAGTTGGAAAACGCCATCGAACACGCGGTTTTGTTGTCCAAGGGAAACCAGATAACCCCAGAGGATCTTCCCCAGAAGGTAAAAGAGGGTAAGGATATCGATTTAATCACAGAGGTTCAACCAAGCGCTCCTACGCTGGAAAGTATAGAAAAAGCTTATATTTTCTGGGTATTAAATCAAACTGGCTGGCAGAAAAGCAAAGCCGCCTCAATTCTGGGGATAGACGCCTCCACCTTATACAGAAAGATAGAGAAATATAAATTAAAATAACCCACCTCCCCTGTTGGTGAACTCTGATAAAAGAAATTGAAAAGAAAAAGGGGTTTTTTATAGTTGCCCAATTTATCCGCAGGATCTTGAGATTGGACTTGGTGAAGCTCGATAAATCGAGCAACTAAAGCGGGGATGAAGACAAGCTTCAGGGAAAGGTGTTTTTGCCTTTGTAGTTGCCCAATTTATTGGGCCTTATGTCAAGCTCGATAAATCGAGCAACTACAATTTTTATGCACCATTAATACCACTGCTCAGATGAAAAAGATTGTAAGCTTGACCAAATATCTCAACCAGAGAGGAAAAGAAGGAAGATTGCTTACGTCTGAAAATGCCATTTGTGCCTCTGTATTCATTTTCTTCCTTGCAGTCTACACCATAACATTGTGTCCCACTGTTTTCTGGTGGGACTCTGGCGAGTTGATTGCCAACATCGCAGTATTAGGAATACCCCATCGTCCCGGGTTTCCCATTTACGTGCTTTTAGGTAAACTTTTCTCCTTTCTCCCTTTCTGGAGTTTTGCCTTAAAGGTGAATTTTCTCTCCAGCCTCTTTGCCTCTTTTTCACTGGTGCTTTTCTATAAAAGCTTTGGGAAAAGCCTAAATCTGTTTTTTCCGGAGATGGCTAAGAAAATGGAATCAATTATGGTTTCGAGTTTCTCTTTCCTTCTGGTTCTTGGCTTTACTTATTCGTTTTGGATTCAGGCGGTGAGAGCGGAAGTTTATTCGTTGAACGTTCTTTTTTTTGCCCTGCTTCTGTTCTCAAGTATTCTGTATCTTAAAAAGGAAAAGCTAAAACATATCTATCTTTTTTTCTTTATTTTAGGATTGGGGTTGGGGAATCATCATTTAAGCCTCCTTTCAACCGCTCCTGCATTTGTGATTTTTTTCTTAGCTTTTGCAAAAAGATCGTTTTCCCATTTGAAGAAAATCCATCTTTTTGCTTTATTTTTGTTATTGGGACTGAGTGTCTACCTTTATCCGCCCATCCGTTCTCTCTCCCATCCACCTTTAGCCTGGGGTGAGGTCAAATCCATCTTCTCCTCTGCCAACTCCATCTTTGCCCTCGAAACCATCAGAAATCTGAACCTTGAATTTTTATCCGGTATCATCACCCAGACGTCACGTATCTTTTCACTTTTTTCTGATCAACTTACTTTCTTGTGCTTCACCATCAGCCTGCTGGGTCTTTTTATCCTGTTCCGATATAACCGGAAGATTTTGGCCTTTCTGCTTTTGTTGATTGTGGGCAACTGTGCGGTGGTGATATTCATAACCACAGAATTTATATCCACCAACCCCGACCTGCATGGCTACTTAATCTTCTCCCTCTTCGCTTTATCTTTCTTTTATGGCATAGGCGTTTTCTTTGTATTAAACCATATTGCTCATTCATCGTCCCTCATCCGGCATCTCTTTTTGATTGCTTTTGGAGCGATTTCCCTTCTCCCTATGTTTAAACACTATCCGGAAGCGAATCTATCTAATAATCGGATTGCTCATGATTATGGCTTAAGCGTTATCTCTGATATAGATTCGAACTCAGTTCTTTTTGTGGACAACGTGAATTTGAATTTCATCTTGCGGGAGCTTCATTATGCAGAAAGGATAAGACGAGATGTGACCGTAATTGACCGTGGTCTTTTGGGCTTCAACTGGTATGTGGAGCAGAAACGGGAAGAGCAAAAAGCCCTATTCTCAGGAATTCAGAATAACTTGATCGGTGAGCCTTTGTTTGGAACGCTTCTGAAAAGATGCCAAGATTTAGACAAGCCTACCTATATCGAATTTTCCGAAAAGGACTCAGGTTTGGTGAACCATCTCATTCCCCAGGGGTACGTTTTTGAAGTAAGTAAGGCTCGAATTGATCGACTCTCGGAAATGGATTTGATATCTCAGAAAAGATGGAGTGCTGATGGTCCCTTCGATCCAGAGGATGAGACATTTCATAGAGATTGGGACGCCCAGAGGGTATTTGCTCTTTCTTTTTATAGGTTAGGGCTTTTCTACCAGTGGAAGGGGATGGTTTCCCATGCTCTGGACAGATTCGCCCAGGTGAGAAAGATCGATCCTGAAAATGAAGAACTTCTCCTGAAGATGAAAAATTTGGAGGCGCTTAAGGCATTATCAGGGACTCCACATCCGGAGGCCCCTCCCATTGAAGCAGAACCTGCTGGATAAAAATCTTTTGGTGGCTCAAAGAAAGGAGCAAAAAACAAGGTGGATGGAAGCTTGCATTTTGCGATGAATCAGGCAGAAACATCTCCACCGGGGCAGATGCTCGAAAAACGAACAAACTCTTATCTCCTCGTGTGAAACATCTTAGCAGTTATGGTTCAGAGTTGCATGGATTTTGCATTTCTTTTAGTTGTTGAAAGTAAGGAGATTATATATGAGATTAAAAAGGCGTTGGAGAAGTAAAGGCTTCACTTTGATCGAGTTAATGATCGTAGTAGTTATCATCGCTATCCTGGCGGCGATGGCGATTCCCCGTTTTATGCGTGCTTCGGTGAAATCCAAGCAGACCGAGGCAAAACTAATCTTAAAACAAATCTATACCATGCAAAGGGCTTACCGGCAGGAGAAGAATAGCTATTACCCCGGTGACGGAAGCACTGTTGTTGCTCAACCCGGGGGAGTCATAGCTCCTTTGCATGTGGAGATAATGCCGGCGGTTTATTATAGCTACTCGGTGACCGGAGACGCCTTCACCTTTTTAGCCACCGCTGGGTCCCGAAGCGCCACCGGGCTGGATGACGACCCCACTTTGGATATCTGGACCGTAGACCAAACCGGTAATTTCACCTGTGTCACTGATGACTCTAAAGACTAAACCAGGGGAAACCAAACATGGCGTTTTGAAAGAAGACAAGCAGAATACACTAATGAAGGCACTGTACAAATGAACATCAAATTTTGAACAGAAGGGTTATCTTGATTTAAAACAAAAGGTTAAGAGGAAGGGAAATACAAAAAAGACAGGTGGCACGACTTTTGCATTTATGTTTATGGGAAGATGAAAAGTGTTAAAAATGTGAACAGGAAAACTTAAAACTAATGAAGGGGGTGAAAGAGGATGTTGAGCAAATTTCATCGAAGCCAAAAAGGTTTCACCTTGATCGAGTTGATGATCGTGGTGGTCATCATCGGAATTTTGGCCGCTCTGGCTATCCCACGATTTATGCGAGCAACCACCAAGTCCAAGCAGTCTGAGGCAAAAAACATCTTAAAGCAGATTTACGCTATGGAGCGAGCGTATCGTCAGGAGTATGATGCCTATTGGGGCAATGGTGAATCAGCCTCAGCCGCCGACCAGGATGGATTTGCCCGCATCGGCGTGGACATCATGTCCACTGCTCGCTACAGCTACAGCATCGTTGCAGCCGCGAACACCTTTACCGCAACCGCTACTTCGGGCATCTTAGATGACGATGGTACTGTGGATACCTGGACCATGACTCACAACGGCGTTTTGACCTGTACCAGCAATGATGCGACAGACTAAGGGTTTCACCTTTTTGTGTGAGAGAAGGGGACTCAAGGATTTGAGTCCCCTTTTTTGTTCTTCTCAGGACAATTTGTTTGTTGGGGCAGGGGTTCAACCCCTGTCCCAACTTGAGGCGGATCTGCCTATGGCAGAGAATCCCCCTTTTGCAAAGGGGGACTATTCAGAATTCCCCCTTTTTTAAAGGGGGATTAAATCTCCCCAAGATTTTCCTCTTCGTTGGTAAAAGACGCCCTCGTCCGTTCTCCCGCCAAAGGCTGGATCAGGATGAATCCGTTACCATCTACTTTTCCCTCACGGACAAGGCGTCCGTGACGAACAAAGGGCGTGTGGGTGGAGAGGTGAGGTCAAACCTAAATGTTTAACCCCTGTTTCCGACCATAATAATATGAAACGATTCGACAAAGCCACCACAAGAAGTAATGTTATCCTAAGCGGAGCAATTTTCATAGTAACCTTCGGAGTATACATTTTAACCTTGTGCCCCACTATCTATTGGGAAGATTCAGCCGCTTTCTCTGCGGTCAACTCCACCCTTGGTATTCCTCATTCGCCTGGTTTTCCCATATATGTTCTTTCGGGGAGAGTATTTTCAATTATCCCAATCGAAAATCACGCTTTCAGGTCCAACCTCATGTCCGCCCTCTGGGGCAGTCTGGCTCTTTCGCTTTTATATCTTTTGATCCTCGAAATCTTCAACCGGATAAAATCCAGCCGATCGTTTTTGAGATTGTCCACCACAACCAGCATACTATTTTTGGCATTTTCCACCTCCTTCTGGCTGCAGACCATAAGGGCAGAGGTTTATACTCTGAATATCTTTTTCACCTTGCTTTTGATTTTTCTTATGATAAAATGGGGGCAATTTAAGGAATCTGTTCTCGGCTTCAAGACATTGCTCTTATTCTCTTTTATTCTGGGTCTATCTTTGACCAACCACCCACTTCTGATCATCACCCTGGCGCCCGCCTTTATGTTATTTTTCTTTTCCGCCCAGCCGGGCGGTCGTCTGACCATTGATTTCAAGCTTCTACTCCAGCCAAAGAGACTGATCTTGTTGGCTGTTTTTATTATACTGGGAATATCTGTTTATTTTTATTTACCTATTAGATCAAGTCTTTCGCCCGCCATCAACTGGGGAAAACCGGACACCTGGACAAGCTTTTTCTCTTATCTTTTCCGAACCTCTCAGCCAAGTGTTTCTCCCTCTGGTGTAAGTTTTCCTTATTTGAATCGATTGTGGTTTAATCTCTCCTTTCCGGTGGCTCAATTCGGTCTGGCTTTTTTCTGGCTGGGGGTGGTGGGAGCAATTTCTTTGTTTAAATCCTGCCGGAGGGTTTTCTTATTCACCTTTTCAATCTTCATCTTAAACGTATTGACCGCCACCTGGGCCGTCGATTTCTCTTTAAGAAATTATGATCTTTTGGGTTACCTTTTGCCCTTGCTTTCTGTATTTACCATCTGGTTCGCTTTGGGATTAGAGACAGTCTTAAGCTGGATATTCAAAGAAGCAAGAATCATTCATGCTAATTCAAATAGCGAAACTTATAAGGTTGTGAGCTACACGGTTGGATACGTTCTTTTTGCGATAGTCCTTTTACTGCCTCTGTTTCAGGTGTGGAAGAACCTCCACCAGTGCAATAAGAGGTCACAAGATGGAGCTTATAGTTATGCCCACCAGATCCTAAGTTCTGTTAAAAAAGATGCCTTGATTTTGGTGGGCGATGATAACACCTTAACTCCCCTGTGGTATCTGAACCTGTCTTGTGGTATGAGACCGGATGTCAAGATAGTAAGCATATCTGCCCTGACACAGAAAAGTTATAGAGAGCAGATAAATCAGCAGTACACAGATATAAAACTTCCCAAGTTTGAACAAAAAGACTTTGGGGAAATCGCATGGGAAGTCTCACAACTAAATGTTAACAATCTCCCGGTCTATTCCACGTACTTCTCCAGTCATTCTCTATTTGTTCAGCATCTTCGTCCAGCTGAATATTTATTCGAGTTCTGTCCAATAAAGGTGATTTTGACCGATAAAGATATTAAAGAGCAGAAAGACTTCTTAAAAAAGAATCTGACGCACAAAAACCTTGATATCATCACCCAGGGGCATTGGGGGAATCTTATCTTTAACCTGGGTGCATTTTATGACCTGAAAGGTGGCTCATCTTTGTCTACAGAATATTTTTTATGGGCTCTGGATGTGGATCCATCTAATGCCAGAATCTACTTTCAGCTAGGGAAAGCATTCCTTAAAAACGGAGACAAAGCCAAAGCTTCAGATTTCTTTCAGGCGGGTCTGGAGCTGGAGCCATACAATCTGGAGGCGAGAAAGCTTCTGGAAAAGACTTAAGGAGAGAAATGAGAAGGGAAAAAAACATAGACATCTCCGTGGTGGTGCCCATGTTCAACGAGGAGGAGAATGCTCCAGATACCCTGGATCGGCTCACCAAAGCTTTAGACTCTATTCCCAAAAGATGGGAGATAATTGTGGTAGACGATGGCTCCGCGGATAAGACCAGAAAAGTGGTGGAGGATTACTCTCATTTAAATCGCTGGATCAAGCTGATCTCTTATCCGGTCAATCAGGGAAGAGGAAAAGCGTTGAGGGTCGGATTTGCCCAAGCCCAGGGTAAGATAATATGCACCACTGACGCTGATTTAAGCTATGATGAAAAATACATCCTTCAGATGATTGAGGTTCTGGACCTGAACCCAGAGGTCGATCTGGTGGTCGGCTCGCCCTATGCTTATGGAGGGAAAACAGAGGGTGTCCCCCTATTTAGATTGCTTTTGAGTAAATGGGGAAATAAAATTTTAGGATTTGCCATGAGAGGGAAACTTACCACTGTGACCGGAGTTTTAAGGGCATACCGCAAGGAATGCATAAGCGCACTGGAGCTGGAATCAGATGGCAAGGAGATACATTTAGAGATTCTTTCCAAAGCTCTGTCTATGGGATACAAAGCCAAGGAACTGCCAGCTATCCTGAAAGTCAGAGCTAAAGGTGAATCAAAATTCAAATTCAAAGCCACCGCAGTCTCGCATCTGGTCTTTTCCTTTTTCGAAAAGCCCATAATCTTATTCGGTGCCATCGGTCTTTTCATGCTGTCTTTGGGATTTGTGGGGGGAACTTACATAATATATCTATGGCAGAAGGGAACCTTAAATCCCAACCGTCCTCTGATGACCTTGATAGTGCTTTTAGTCATAGCCGGAATTCAGGTGCTCCTTTTTGGATTTTTGGGGACACAACTAGTTCACTTAAGAAAAGAAATCTACAAGATACAAAGAGAAAATAAGGCCTTGGAGGATAAAATAAATAAGTTACCCGCAAAGATTGAAGTGGAGAAAAAAGAAGTGGATTATCTGCCCTCAGAGACACCTGAATAGTCGAAAAAATAATCTCCCAACAGAAGTAAACAGATTACAAGGTAATAAAATCTGTTTCGTCATTCAACCTGTTGGGAATTACTTAATCTGTTGGCAAAAACCAATTAAAAAATAAATGTTAACCTCCCAAAAGATCTGCCTGATCACCAATCGTTATCCCGCACATCCTGACGATGTGGCTTCACCCTTTGTGCATGACTTTCACCTGGGATTGAAGGAAAAGGGAATGACTGTTTCTGTCTTCACCCCTTATTATCAGACACAAAGGATGGAGTGGAGAGAGGATATAATTCGATTTCACTGGCAGGGCGGGAAAAAGGTGGTGGGGTCTTTAAACTTCTTTAATCCCAGAGAACTGTTTCAGCTTTTCTCTTTTTTGAAAAATGGCAAGAGCCAGCTTTCAGAACATCTTAACAGAACCAATCCCGATTCTTGCCTGGCTTTATGGGCACTGCCTTCAGGATGGTTTGCTTATCAGGCGAAAAAAGAGCTGGGGATTCCGTATTCGGTATGGTGTTTGGGTTCGGATATTTATGTATGGGGGAAAAAGCCGGTCCTGCGAAAAATCATAAGAAAAGTCCTGCAGGGGGCAGACCATCTCTTTGCCGATGGATTCGATCTGAAGGAAAAGGTAGAAAAGCTTGCAGGCAAAAGGTGCTTGTTTCTTCCCAGCATGCGAAGGCTTCCATCTGCCTCTGAGGGAGAAGAGCAACTTGATTCCACGAGATCTAATTTCTTATATGTGGGACGGTGGGATAAGGAGAAGGGTTTAGATGATTTGATCAAGGCATTTGGTCTGGTCAAAAATAAACTGCTTTCAGTAAATCTTTATGTTTTAGGATGGGGTGATTTCGAAAATAAGATGAAGAGACTGGTAAGAGAACTTAAATTAGAAGATGAGGTCAAAATTGTAGGAAAAGTATCCACCAAGTCGGTGGCTAACTATATTAAGCAAGTTGACTGCCTGATCATTCCCTCCAGAAGTGACAGCATTCCTTTGGTTTTCTCCGAGGCCCTTCAGATGGGAACGCCTCTTATTGTCACCGAAGTGGGTGACATGGGTTATCTGGTGAAAAGGTTTAATCTGGGCAAAGTGGTTCCCCCAAAAGATGTACAAAAGTTATCTCAGGCCATAATCGAGTTCGCCTGTCAAAAAAAAGATTACTCCAGGAATATACCGAAAGCCTTGAAATTACTTAATATTGAAAAGGCGGTGGATGATTATCTAAAGATTGTTCTCCCTAAAGAACATGCCCTATCCTCACCCGTCCATGCATCAAGTCTCCAAGACATACCTGCATCTCAAGACCTTTGAGAATTCAATAATTTTAGGTATCAATTTGACTTGCTTTCAGAGGGAGATTTGATTATCTATTATTTCAAATTCAGAGTTAGGAGAAATGAGATTTGAAGATAAAAGGTAAAAAGGTTTTGGTCACCGGAGTTGGTGGATTCGTGGGAAGTCACTTGGTGGAAGCTTTAGTGAAAAGAGGCGCCAGGGTTCGGGCTTTTGTTCATTACAATTCCCGAAACGACTGGGGAATGCTGGAAGATGTGCCAAAGAATATAC
Source organism: candidate division Zixibacteria bacterium SM23_73_3 (assembly GCA_001304155.1). Lineage (GTDB taxonomy): Bacteria > Zixibacteria > MSB-5A5 > MSB-5A5 > SM1-73 > SM23-73-3. The sequence continues at coordinate 31,782 of LJUX01000018.1, read as the reverse complement.
TAAATGCGACTGAAGTGGTTACAGGAGATTTAAAAGATGCAGATTGCGTCAGAGAAGCCGCCCGTGACCAGCAGGTGATCTTCCATCTGGGAGCCTTAATTGGAATTCCTTACTCCTATGTCAATCCCAGGGACGTGGTCGATACCAACATAAACGGGACGCTTAATATTCTGACTGCGGCACTTGACTTTGGTACTCAAAAAGTAGTTCACACCTCCACCAGTGAGATTTATGGCACGGCGCAATACGTACCCATGGATGAGGAACACCCGGTAAATCCCCAATCTCCTTATGCCGCCAGTAAATTGGGAGCAGATCTTTTAGCACTCTCCTTTCATCGCTCATTTGATCTACCGGTGGGCATAATCAGACCTTTCAACATCTATGGTCCCAGACAATCCGCCCGGGCGGTGATCCCGTCCATAATTACGCAGGCACTGCTAAAAGGAAAAATCAGTCTAGGTTCTGTTTATCCCACCAGAGATTTGACTTTTGTGAGGGACTCGGTGAAAGGATTTATCGACTTTGCCGAATGCGAAAAAACAGGGGGTGAGGTGGTGAACTTAGGATCAAGTCACCAAGTGTCGATAAGCCAGATAGCAAACCTTATTTCAAATTGCCTGGGGAAAAAAATCCAGATTGAAAGAGAAAAGAAAAGAATGCGACCTGAAAAGAGTGAGGTGGAAAGGCTTTTTTCAGACTCCCGCAAAGCCAAAAGGCTCTTTGGGTGGCATCCCAAAACAGATCTTAAGCAGGGAATAGAGAAGACCATAAGTTGGTATGAAAAGAATCTAAGAAGATACAAAGCGGATATTTACAATATATAACCCCCTTTGGGAGTCTAAAGCTTCAGGGCTATTTAAAAAGTGGCTTTTGGAGCGCGAAAGCTTGCTTTCCCTGTTTAATGAAATTCAGATGGTTTCACATCTATACTACCTGGTTTTAGGGAAAACCGCACCAGCAAGCTGGTGCACTTCCGTCAGTTCCTAGGGGCGGGAATTCATCCCGTCCTTAGGTACGGATTTTTTAAAAGACGCTGAGGATTCGGCCTTCAACTTACAGAGGTAGGCGAACTATGAAGGTAATAATCTTAGCCGGTGGTAAAGGGAGGCGACTTTATCCTTATACCGTAATTTTGCCCAAACCACTTATGCCCATAGAAGACTTTCCCATCCTGGAGGTAATATTAAGACAACTTAAGAATTGCCATCTTGTCGACATCACTCTGGCGGTTGGGCATCTGGGTAATCTGATCCAGACCTTTTTCGGTGATGGAAGCAAATGGGGGGTGAAGATTGAATATAGCTTCGAGGAGAAACCTCTGGGCACAGTCGGTCCCTTGACCTGTCTGAACAATCTGAATCAAACATTTATGGTGATGAATGGGGATCTTCTCACCACATTGAATTATCTCAACTTAATCGAGTATCACAAAAACCAGAATGCCATTGCCACCGTGGCGGCACAGAAAAGATGGGTGGATGTCGACTTTGGCGTGATCCAAAAGGATGAAGATGAGAGTCTGGTCAAATACATGGAAAAGCCCAAGCTATCCTACTTAGTGAGCATGGGAATATACGTATTTGAGCCAGAGATACTAAATTTCATCCCCAAAGGCGGAAAATTTGATTTCCCCGATTTGATGCAACTTCTTTTGAAAAAGAAGAAAAAAGTGGCGATATACAATTCCGATGATTTCTGGCTGGACATTGGAAGGCCGGACGATTATCAAAAGGCGGTGGAGGAATTCGAAAAGCACCGAAAGAAATTCCTGAACGAGGAATAAAAAACAAAAAGAAATCGACGTTATCACGGGCTTACCAAAACAAAAACATATCGAGCACGAAAAGAGCTGTAGGTTTCTTTTAGAGTATAGTTGCTCGATTTATCGAGCTTAACATAATGCTCAATCACCGCCTTTGGCGGGATACCGCTAAAAGCGGTATAAATTGGGCAACTACAACTTCAATTCAAAGGTTCAAGATAAAAAATGAAATGGAAGGTAACTCTATCTGATCTGAATTTCGACCAGCGTGAGCGAAAGATGGTAGATGAGGTAATAGAAAACAGGTGGCTCACCATGGGCGAAATCGTGGAGAGGTTGGAAGAAGAGTTTGCCCATTTTATGGGGGCAAGGCATGCCATTACTGTCTCCAGCGGCACTGCAGCTCTGCATCTGGCTATGAGGGCTCTAAACATCAAACCCCCAGACCAAGTTATCGTCCCATCATTGAGCTTTGTTGCCTCCTCCAACGCCATCCTGTATGTGGGAGCAAAGCCTACTTTTGTGGACATAAGCGGATGGAATGATTTCAATCTCTCCTGTGAAGATTTAGAAAAGAAGATCACCAACAAGACCAAGGCGATTGTGGTGGTTCACTACGGCGGGTATCTGGCAGATATGCAGGAAATTAAAAGAATCGCCAGAAAGCATAAACTTTTCGTCATTGAGGATTCCGCTCATGCCATCGGAGCGGACTTAAATTCAAAAATGGCAGGCACGCTTGGTGAGGTCGGCTGTTTTTCCTTTTTCTCCAACAAGAATTTGGCTACCGGTGAGGGAGGAATGATCCTAACCCATAATGACCGGCTTGCCAGAAAACTCAAACTTCTCCGGTCCCATGGAATGACCAGCATGACCTTGAACAGGCACAAAGGTCACACCTATACATACGACGTGGTGGAGCTGGGATATAATTATCGAATGACCGAGATATCTGCCGCACTGGGCATATTGCAGCTAAAGAAATTACACCGGGCGAATAAGAAAAGAAAAGTCTTGACGGAACTTTATGTGTCAAATTTAAAAGGGATAGATGGCTTTTCCATTCCGTTCAGAGATTATCCTCGTAAATCCTCCTATCATCTTTTTCCTATCCTTCTGAATAAAAAGGTAAACAGAAAAAAGTTTATGGAGTTTTTGAAAAAAGAGAGGATCCAGTCCAGCATACATTATCCGCCCATTCATAAGTTTTCCTACTACCGAAAGAACCTGAGGGGAAACCAGACAAAGCTTCCCTTGACCGAATATGTAGGGGCACACCAGGTAACCCTCCCCTTACACCCGCTGCTTGAAAAAGAAGATGTTATTTTTGTCTGTGATAAAATAAAAAAGATTCTCCCCCAAGTTTTAAGATGAATCTGATCGTTTTAGAAGAGCCCAACCACAAGTGGGATGAGTTTGTCTTTTTGCACTCCGACCTGATCTTCCATACCTCTCTGTGGTGGAAGGTGGTGGAAGAAGGTTATGGATGCGGTATGCGATACTTGGTACTCGAAGAGGAAGGATATTGGCTCTCCGCTTTGCCTGGAATGATGATGGGCAATCGATTCTTCAAAGTGTTCTATTCGCTGGTTCCATATGGCGGGTTTATTGGAGATCGAGAACACATCCCTGAATTCTTAGGCCTTTTGAACCATTGGGCCAAAAAGGAGAAAATTCAACGCATTCAGATTGTTGAAGTGGACATTAAGAAAAAGCAAGATTTGCCCGATTTTAACTGTGTGGAGTCGTATCGTCATCTGTTGGAGTTGAAAGACAAATCCACAGATTTAATCTGGAGAAATTATAAAGATAGCTTGAAAAGAAATATAAAGACTGCACTGAAGTCAGATCTTTATTTTGAGAAGATAAGATCACGGGGGGAGGTGGAGTCGTTTTATCAGCTCTACCTGGATTCGATGAGGAGGAATAGAGCTTTAACTAAATATCCACTCCAGCTTTTTTATAAAATATATGATCTTTTGGTCCCTGAATTTTCGGATATATTTTTTGCCAAATATCACAACCAACCGGTAGCTGGAATAGTGGTAATTTATTCTGAAAAGATCGCTCATTATTTTCATGGCGGCTCGGTCACCGAACACCTGCATCAAAGACCTAACGATCTATTGTTTCATCATGCCATCCGGCTCGCTAAAGAGAGAGGGAAGTCATATTTTGATTTTATGGGGTCGAGTAAGAAGATGCTTAGCCTGATTCAGTTTAAAGAAAAATGGGGCGCAGAAAAGAAAATTGTATTCAATTATCATCGAGATATAAGCAAAAGTAGGTCTGCCATTTACCAGTTACTACTACCGACAGTTAATTTCTTTAGGGGCAGTTTAGGGGCAGGAGATGAATCGTATTTTAAGAAATGTCAAAATTGGCATATATATGCTCATTGAGAAACTGTTGAGGTGGTGTATCAGTCCTTACTTCCGGTCAACCCTTTTGAGATTCCTGGGAGCGAGGATAGGCAAAAATGTGCGAATATATGAGGCCAGAATTATTAATTTAACAAATGGTTTCAGAAATTTGGCAATTGAGGATGATGTCCATATCGGCCCGGGGACAACAATAGACTTGACTGGCAAAGTAATCATAAAACAGAAAAGCACCCTATCCCCACAGGTACTAATCTTGACTCACAGTGATGCCGGAGAGGATCACAAAAGCGAAATATGCGCGATTTATCCTCGCAAAGTAGGGGATGTTGTAATTGGCAGGTCAGTTTGGATAGGCGCTGGTAGCATAATACAAGCCGGGGTCAAAATCGGGGATAGGACAATAATAGGACTCGGAAGCGTAGTTACTAAAAATATCCTTTGCGATTCTTTAGCTTATGGAGTGCCAGCCCGCGTGAAAAGGAAAATTCTTTTCTTAAGAGAAGAGTTAAGCTGTGTCAAAAATCAGCCCAGTTAAAAAGACGCTAAGCACGTTGATAGTGTTAATAATCTTTTTTGTATTGGGAAGAATACTTTATTTAAATATAGAAGCTCTTCTCAGTTATGAATGGCACTTTAAATACTCCCTTCTCTTTGCATCTTTTCTCCTTTTGGCTTTAAATTATTCAATTGCTGCTTACGTCTGGACCTTGATTCTGAAAATGTTAGGACGCAGTATAAATTTTGCCCAAAGTTTTAGGATTACTTACCTTTCTGTGGCAGGGAAATACATCCCTGGGAGGATCTGGACCTATGTGAGCCAGATTTATTTAGCCGACAAAGTGGGGCTACCCAGAAGATTGACTTTGGTGAGCATGGTGTTAATGTTGGTCACCTACAACGGGATAGCTATGCTATTCTTTATTTCCACTCTCCTTCTGTGGGAGAATGTACCAACTGGCTTGGTTCTCATTTTGATTTCTCTTCTTTCCCTTCTCCTCCTGTTTGTTTTGCATCCAAAGGTTTTGGGCAAAACGGTTAACTTTTTTCTAAGATCCCTCAGGAAAGAGAAATTAGAATTTAAGTTTAGTTATAAGCATGTACTATTCCTTCTCGGGTTATTGATCTTAGATCGGATGATATTTTCCACCTGCGCTTATCTTTTAATAAATTCATTCATGATTTTGGATCCGATAGGTGTAATTAAGTTCTCAGGGATTTTCTCTATTGCTGTTTTCTTGGGAATGATAACCTTCATTGCACCGGCCGGTCTGGGGGTAAGAGAGGGAGTGCAAAGTTATCTTCTGAGTTTGTTCATCCCCATCTCCACGGCCATATTGATCCCTTTGGCCATCCGGGTGTGCATGACTTTGGGGGAATTGGTTTGTTTTCTGATCGCCTTGAAGATTAAAAAAGCCGAAGTTGACTTATATTCTGTCGTTCATGGAGAAAACGACACCGCATCGCGGAGCCTTCATCGCCCCACAAGCAAAGACGAAGCCATAAAACAGCCTGTCGGATTCTTGAAAAGGTAAAAAATGGAAACAGAGCAACTACAGCATTTTCAGACCAGTGGTGAAACCTGGGGAAAGCTTGCAGAGAAAGGGAAACTGCCCGCGGTTATTGATCCGCGCGATCTGAAGGGAAGAAAAAACCTTTATATAGACATCCTTCAAAAGAGGGCAATCCAAAAAGCGCTGGGAAAGGAAAAAAGGAAATTCATTCTCGATTTTGGTTGTGGAAGTGGAAGATTTTCGGACCTTTTAGTCAGAAGATGTGAATTTATGTTAGGGGTGGAAATCACGAAAGAGATGCTTGACTTGGCAAAAGACGAATGCGAACAAAAAGACATCGGTCTCGCCCTGTTCGACGGATTGAATCTTCCCATAAAAGACGAAAAGGTAGATGCCGCCATCTCTGTAACTGTGCTCCAGTATATCACCGACGATTCGCTGCTGAATAGAGTGCTCTCCGAGGTGCAGAAAAGCTTAAAACCCGGAGGCAAATTTATTTGCATAGAACAGGTCACCAAAAACAAAAAGAGATGGCAAAGAGACTTAAAAACATATTTACACCTTTTTGAACAGAATAATTTCAAAAAAGTTGCCGATTATCCTATTAGAAAAGGTCATTTTTTGTTGCTCTACCCGATTTACTTCGGTTTGATCCCGAAGATATTCTTCAAAGTAGTGGCGAATTTTGAGATGATTTTAAGAAAAATATTCCGGCATTCGCTCCGGGATTACCATGAGTATTTTTTCGAGATGAAAAAAATATAACTTACGGTTCAACCGTATCTTTTTCTCCTCTAACCAGGAGATTCGTTTAGCGGTAGGGAAGCGCGTTTCGACAGCGGAAGCTCGAGACTCGAAAGTTATGGACAAGTGAAGAAGTTTTTCGAACATCGAGCCTCAACTAACCAGATTCGATACGAGCATCGAAACCGATAGACGAAGATAAAATAATTAAGATGAACACTATAACTCTGATCTTGATTATACTGATGGGTTTAGCCCTGGGAAGCTTTTTAAACGTTTGCATCTACAGAATTCCCCAAAGAAAATCCATACTCTTCCCCAGCTCGTTCTGTCCTAAATGTGGATCAAAGATTCGCACCTATGACAACATTCCCCTTTTTAGCTACATCATCTTAAAGGGACGTTGCAGAAATTGTGAAGCGAAAATCTCCCTGCAATATCCCCTGGTGGAGTTTATCACCTCTGCCTTGCTCATCTTAGCTTACCTGCGCTTTGGATTGAGCTGGAGTTTTCTGGCGAGGGGTATTTTGATCGTTCTTCTGGTGGCCACCTTCTTTATCGACTTAAAGCACAGGATCATTCCGGATGTGCTCACCTTCCCTGGCATCATCCTTGGTTTCCTTTTGTCTTTTGTGGTCGAATCGCCATCTGTTTTAAATTCGCTTGCAGGAATTTTAGTGGGTGGGGCAATATTTTATCTGGCTGCCATCTTAGGAGAGCTTCTTTTTAAAAAAGAGAGCATGGGGGGAGGAGACATAAAGTTGGCTATGATGCTGGGAGCATTCTTGGGGTGGCAGAATATACTTTTGGTACTTCTGCTTTCTGCTTTCTTGGGCAGTCTGATAGGTGGGACTGCTTTATTCCTCTCAAAGGAGGTGAGAGAAAACCGGACAATTCCCTTCGGACCCTTCTTGGCTTTGGGAGCAGTCATCGCCATGTTTGCAGGGGATGCAATAATTTCTGCGTATTTAAAAGCTTTCTTTTAAATCCGGGCTTCTGTTTTATATCCCAAAGCAATTTTTCTCATCTCATAGTCCAATAGTTTGTGCCATAAAAGAACTTCCTGATTAACCCTGTCTTTGCCAGAAACCTCTCTCCCTTTATCCCCCCTCTCCACTTTGCGGTTCGACTTCGCTCACCGTCCTGCCTCGCACTGAGTGCGCTTCCTTCGACACCCCGCCGCCTCTGGCGGGGAACGAAGTGCGGCACGAAGTGAGGTTGTCGAAGGATGGAGATGGGGAACTAGGGGGGGTGAGGTAAAGAACGAGCCAATTTTTTATATCCCATGTTTAATCTGCAAAATACCAGCTGTTGGATTTCTTGTTCAGTTAACGTAAAATTAACCCCCCATTCTTTTATGCCGATAAATCCAATAGAAACTTAAAATCTAAGATTTTTTCCATCCGTGATACAGGGAGAAAATTGAAAATTAAAGATTTTTTACATCTTGGATACGAATCACAGATTCGCATCTCACTGATATTTTTCATACTTTTTCTAATACTATTCAATTTCGGGACTGAGTATCTTTTTCATCAAACCAAGCACGCTTTAAAACTTCAGACCCATCAATACCTCTCCACCGTGGCACATTCAGCCAGCCTTATCTGGGAGAGGAACCCGCAATCCGGTGGATCCATAGGTTCGGCTCTTAAAAAGAATCTGATGGAGCTATCTTACGAATCCGGCGTCAATCGAATATCATATATCTCCTTAGATGGAGAAGCCTTAATTTCATCCAGAGAGGTTCGTTCGGCTGAGGAGCTTCACATCTTTCGGGGGGTAAAGCCAGACAAGGTAGCTCAGGGGAAATTCTTCTCTGATTTCTACACCGATGTCTTAGGTAATACTTATCTTTCCTGTTATCTGCCGTTAGAAGGGAAAGAAGCTGAAAACAGTATCTGGGTGATGGTGGAAAAAGAGGTTTCAGCTTTTGCCAGCATTGAAAAAGTCTCCAGATTGAATGTTTTGGCTCGAATAGGTGGACTCTTCATCGCCGCATTCGTCACCCTGCTGTTGATAAAAAACCTGCTCCGACCCTATCGACTAATGGTGAAAAAGGCAAAAAAGGAGATGATAATCCCTGCCTCAGAGAAAAGTAAAAAAGAAGGAGAATTGGATGTGGCGGTGGGAATCTTTGAACAGGTGATAGCTGAGCTTAAGCAGAAAGAGAGAACCTTGCAGGAACTCTATCAAAAAACAGATCGCAAAGCGAAAAACTTAGCCAGCTATAACGAGTATATTTTAAAAAGCATGACCAATGGAATGATCATCACAGATGAAGAGGGAAAAATTACCCGCATGAATCACCCAGCAGAGATGATTCTGAAAAAATCAGAAAATATGGTTTTAGGTAAACACTACCGAACCGTCTTCGGAGAAGAAAGTCCACTTTGTTCTGCCATCCAGATCGCTTCCACAGAACAAAGTCCCTATTCTATTCCAGAGATAAAGATAACAAAAAAGGGTGGTAAAAGCATCCCCTTGAGCTTAAGTTCATCTGTGGTCAAGGATGAGCGGAGCAGGATGCTGGGGGTGGTGGTTTTCTTGACCGACTTGACGGAGATAAAGAAATTGGAGGAGGAAATCGCCTTCAAGGACAAGATGGCCGCTTTGGGCGAGATGTCATCTGGCCTGGCACATGAGCTCAGAAACTCTATGGGAACTATCCTGGGTTTTAGCAAGTTACTCAAAAAAGGAAAAGATGATCCTTCTTCACAATCTCAGACAGTGGACGGAATCACCAACGAAGCTATGATCATGGAATCTTTGCTTAAAAGATTTCTTGCCTTTGCTAAACCTCTCCAGTTAAAGATAAAGAAAATCAATCTAAAAGAAATACTCGAGGAATGTCACACATCAGTAAAGGAGACCTTGAAGGAGAATAGGATAAAGTTCAAACTGGACTGTGAATCTGATCTTCCAACCCTGCTGGGCGATCCAATTCTTTTAAAGCAGTGCTTCCAGAACCTGATTCAAAATTCCATAGAGGCTATGCCGGATGGAGGAGAAATTCGCATCTTAATTGGTGAAAAACAGTTTACTTCTGGTGAAAAATCGGTGCTGGTGGAATTTTCCGACACCGGCTGGGGGATAGCAAAGGAGGTTCAGGACAAAATCTTCAATCCCTTCTTCACCTCCAGAGAAAAAGGAACCGGACTGGGATTAAGTTTGGTCAAAAAGATCGTCAGCCTGCACGATGGAAAGATAGAAGTGGAAAGCGAACCCGATAAAGGGACTACATTCAAAATCCACCTTCCCTCAAAGTTAACGCCCCACCTCACTCCAGTGAAGTCAGGGGAAAAAGGCGATTTAGAATCTCTGATTTACAGCCATTCAACCGGTGTAAATGAGAGTTCAGAAGGCATCTAATCTGCGCTGCGTCGGGATATCGAGATCCCGACTCCACGTTATTATCGAATACTCGAATCGAAGCATGGCACAATCAGTTTACTTCTTTACCAATCCCAGCATCTTCTGTTCCAAGGTGTAAAGCCTGAATCGGATCTTTTTGAATGATTTGGCAGAATCGGGATTGATCAGCTTTCCGAATTCTTCCAAAACCCGGGTGGCTTCCTGCGATCTTCTAAGATTGGCTTGAATGATGGAGGCGAGATCAGCGCGTCTCTTCTCCAAAATTCCCATGATGTCTGCCCCTACATCCCTCTCGCTATCCCGGAAGGAGAGCAACTTCTCCCAATCGAAGCTCTTCCTGGCAACTCTGGTCAACTCATGGCGAAGATTTTTAAACTTCGACGACAGTTTGGCATCATCAAAATAGAGCCTTGCCACTTCTTCTGTCACCCGGACTCCCTCTCTGGCACGATTTAGATTGGCATCGAGGATCCGATAGATATTCTTTCTATCCATGGAAAATTAGGGCATCTTGTTAGTCTTTGGTTCAAGATATTCCCAACAGATGAAACAGATTAAGTCGATTTCTTCACATCCGTAATCTGTTAAATCGGTTTAATCTGTTGGGAGATTTTCTTCTACTTATGCGTAAAACTCTTATAAAAAGGCGGCTTAACTATAATCGCCCTGTATGGTCTGTTCCGAATGAGAATATCCAACTCGGTGTCGATTTTGGAGTGTTCCACTAGGACATAACCTAACCCGATCCCCTTATTCAGAGAGGGGGAGAAAGTTCCACTGGTTACCTCACCGATTCTTTCGCCATCTTTTTGTATCTGGTAATGTTGGCGAGGGAAAGCCTGATCCAAAAGTTCAAAGGCAACCAGTTTACGTTTGGGTTTTTCCTGCTTCAATTTCAAGGTTGGCTCTTTTCCCACAAAATCACCCCCCTCCAATTTCACGATCCAACCCAAACCAGCCTCCAGTGGATTGGTGGTCTGATCAATGTCATTACCATAGAGCATATACTTCATTTCCAATCTCAGCGAATTTCTGGCACCCAAACCGATTGGCTCTATGTCAAATTCTTCACCCGCCTCCATCAAGGCATTCCACATGCTTTCTGCATGAACAGTGGAAAAATAAAGCTCAAATCCATCCTCACCGGTGTAGCCGGTTCTGGAGAAAAGCATCTCGATTCCGTTCACCTTCCCCCAACTTGCCCAATAGAATCTCAGATCAGACAGCTTCTCATCCGTCAGTTTCTTCAATACATCCTCTGCTTTGGGACCCTGCAAGGCTAAAAGAGCGGTTTGTTCACTTACGTTTTTCAGCTCTACGTCACCGGAGAGATGATCGGAAAGCCACTTAAAATCCTTTTCCACACAGGCGCCGTTGACCACCAGAAGGAAATGATCCGGCAGGCGATAGACCAAAAGGTCATCCACAATTCCACCATGATTATAGCACATGCAGGAGTATTGCACCTGATAAGTGGCTAACCTGGAGACATCATTTGTGGTCATCTTCTGAATGAAGTTTTCCGCATCCTTTCCCCACACTTCAAACTCTCCCATGTGGGTGATATCAAAAAGCCCCACCGATGATCTCACCTTTAGATGTTCCTCCATCATGCCCCGGAATTGAATGGGCATAAGGTAGTTTGCAAACTCCACGATTTTTGCCTTGTTTTTGATGTGGATGTCGTGAAAAGGCGTTTTCTCTGACTCTGCCATGACTTGTTCCCTCTGATGGTTTATCTTTTTGCCTGAACTCTTGTGCTATTCAAAAAATATCTAAAATTTGTGAAGCTAAGTTAACAGTATAATCATCTTCTTATGCTTCTAAAATCCCCTTTAAAAACTTACCGGTATATGACCCCGGAATCTTTGCCACCTCCTCAGGCGTTCCGGTGGCAACCACCTTACCTCCATCATCCCCCCCTTCCGGTCCTAAGTCGACGATGTAGTCGGCGGTTTTGATCACATCCAGATTGTGTTCAATCACCACAACCGTATTCCCCATATCCACCAATTTGTTTAAGACGCCCAACAGCATCTTGACATCCTCAAAGTGAAGGCCGGTGGTGGGCTCATCCAAGATGTAAAAGGTTCTGCCGGTGGAGACCTTGGAAAGCTCGGTGGAAAGCTTCACCCTCTGGGCTTCACCTCCCGAAAGGGTGGTGGCTGGCTGTCCTAAGTGAATGTAACCCAATCCCACATCCTTCAAAGTTTGAAGCTTCCTTTTGATCTTGGGGATATTGGTAAAGAAATCATATGCCTCATCCACGGTCATATCCAAAACGTCTGCAATGTTCTTTCCTTTATACTTAATTTCTAAGGTCTCCCGATTATACCTCTTTCCTTTACACACCTCACAGGGGACATACACGTCCGGGAGAAAATGCATCTCTATTTTGATAATGCCATCTCCTTCGCAGGCTTCACATCTCCCCCCCTGCACGTTGAAGCTGAACCTTCCGGGCTTGTATCCTCTCACCTTTGCCTCCGGGAGTAGGGCAAAAAGATCCCGGATGGGAGTAAAAACTCCGGTGTAGGTAGCAGGATTGGATCGGGGAGTTCTGCCGATAGGGGATTGATCGATGTTAATCACCTTATCAACGTTCTCCAGACCTACAGCTTTTTCATATTCCAAGGGGACCAGTTTGGAATTATAAAAATGCTGGGCTAAAATCCGATAGATGGTCTCATTGATCAGAGTGGATTTTCCCGAGCCTGAAACTCCGGTCACGCAGATGAATACTCCCAACGGGAAATCCACCCGAATCCTCTTTAGGTTATTCCCTTTCGCTCCCATTATGCTCAAAAAAGCGCCCTCTCCATTCTTTCTTTCTGCTGGAAGAGGAATGGATAACCTTCCAGAAAGATACTTTCCGGTGAGAGATTTTCTGCTCCGTTTTATGATTTCTGGAGTCCCCTGTGCCACCACCCATCCTCCGTCTTTTCCTGCCCCCGGACCCAAATCTATTACGTGATCTGCGGTTTCGATGGTCTCCCGGTCGTGCTCCACCACCAGCACCGTGTTGCCCAGATTCTTCAGGCCCAAAAGTGTGCCCAGAAGTCTTTTGTTATCCCTCTGGTGAAGACCCACTGAAGGCTCATCCAGAATATACAACACCCCCACTAATCTGGAGCCAATCTGGGTGGCCAGTCTTATCCTCTGCGCCTCCCCGCCGGAAAGTGATGCCGCAGAACGTCCTAAGGTGAGATAATCCAATCCCACATCCATTAAAAAGCCCAATCTTTCCTTTATCTCCTTCAGAATCTGCTTTGCTATCTGTTGTTCCCGCAAAGAGAGCTTCAATTTGGCGAAGAACCTGCCCGTCTCTTTTACCGAGAGTTCAGTCAACTGGGCTATGTTGAAACCTCCCACCTTCACCGATAGGCTCTCTTTTTTCAGTCTGGTTCCATTGCAATCCGGGCAGGGAAGTATTCGCATGTATTTTTCGATCCATTCTCTCACCGCCTCTGATTGAGTCTGCCGGTAACGTCTTTCCAGATTGGGAATCACTCCCTCAAAACTTCCGTAATATTCCCCCTTTCCCCCTTCACCTTCCCAGCGAAACCGCAGTTCCTTGGTACCGGTGCCATAAAGAATAATCTGCTTAGCCTGCGGGTTCAATTCGGCAAAGGCGACATATAAACTGAATTTATAGTGTTCGGCTAAGCTTTTTAGTTGATGATAATACCAGTTGCTTATGGGAGTTCCCCAGGGAGCGATGGCACCGTGGGCGATGGAGATGGTTGGGTCCGGGACCACCAAATCGGGATCAATCTCCATCCTGGTTCCCAGCCCACTGCAGGTAGGGCAGGCACCATAAGGGCTGTTGAAGGAGAACATTCTGGGTGAAAATTCTTCGTAGCTGATTCCACAATGGACACAAGCGTAATGTTCTGAAAATAAAAGCTCCTCCCCTCTTACCAGATCCACCATCACCATCCCGGAGCCCAATTTGAGAGCGGTTTCCAAAGAATCGGCCAATCTCTTGGCAATTTTCTTGTTGACCACCAACCTGTCCACCACCACCTCAATGTTATGCTTCTTATACTTCTCCAGCTTGATCTCGCCCTCCAACTCGATTATTTTTCCATCCACCCGAGCGCGAATAAAACCCTCCCTTCTGATCTGATCGAAGACCTCCTTGTATTCCCCTTTCCTTCCTTTGACCAGTGGAGCCAGTATCTGGATTTTTTTACCCTTAGGGAGCGAAAGTATCAAATCGACTATCTGCTGAACAGTCTGTTGGGAGATTTTCCTTCCGCATTTGTGGCAATAAGGAGTGCCCACCCTGGCATACAGAAGCCTGAGGTAATCGTAGATCTCAGTAACCGTCCCCACCGTGGAACGAGGGTTTTTGGCAGAGCTTCTCTGTTCAATGGAGACTGCCGGCGAAAGTCCTTCGATGAAATCGACATCCGGCTTTTCCATCATGCCCAGAAACTGCCGGGCATAGGCAGAGAGCGACTCCACATATCGTCTCTGTCCCTCGGCATAGATGGTGTCAAAGGCCAGAGACGATTTCCCCGATCCAGACAAACCGGTGATCACCACCAGCCTGTCCCGGGGGATCTTCAGATCGATGTTCTTTAAGTTATGCTTCCGAGCGCCCTTGATTCTGATGCAATTCTCACCCAAAATCTGGTTCTCCTCACAGAAAGGCTGAACTATCAATATACGAATTGACCGTCTATCAGGCAAGAACAAGTTTGCCGATTTTGTTATAAAAAATGACGGTAATAGATGTTTTAAGCAAACCTCAGCCGTAAGGTGAAGAGGAACAAAAAATTTTTAAGCCAATTTCATTTTTCCAGCACTTTTTGCTCACTTTTTTGCCCTTTTAAATGTATAATATTATGGAGAGTCAATTTTAAATTATAAAGGAAAATTGTTCGAAGTAGCCAAATTAAGGACAAAAGAAAAAGCCATCTTGGTGGGGGTAAAACTTCCCTCGGTAAATAGATTCTCCGTCCAGGAATCCTTGCAAGAACTTGCGCTTCTGACCGAGACAGCAGGAGGAGAGGTTTTGGATACTGTGCTCCAGGAACGTCAGAAGCTCAATCCCGCCTTCTTTGTTGGAAAAGGGAAAACAGACCAGATAAAAAATTTGTCCCAAAGATTGGGGGCAAACATTATCATCTTCGACGACGATCTTACTCCGGCTCAGGTGTATAATCTGGAGAAAAATCTGGATATAAAGGTAATTGACCGGAGCTGGTTGATCTTGGACATATTTGCCAAAAGAGCCAAATCCAAAGAAGCCCAAGTGCAGGTGGAGTTAGCCCAGCTAAAATACCTGCTCCCCAGATTGACCCGGGGCTGGACCCACCTCTCCCGGCAGTGGGGAGGAATTGGAACCAAAGGTCCTGGTGAAACCCAGCTGGAGATGGACAAAAGAAGGGTGAATAAGAAAATTCAGGAACTGGAGAAAAGTCTTTTGAAGATCGACAAGGAAAGATCCGTCCAGAGGAAAAGAAGGGAAGATATATTCAAGGTCACCCTGGTGGGTTACACCAACGTGGGAAAATCCACCCTTTTCAATCAACTCACCTCCTCTTCAGCCTTTGTGGAGGAGAAGCTTTTTGCCACCTTAGATTCCACCACCCGTCTTTTGAAAGTTACTGATAATGGAAAGCTAAAAGAAGGTGTTAAGATCGTCATCACCGATACAATTGGTTTCATAAGGAAGCTCCCGCATCATCTGATTGCCTCTTTCAAATCCACCTTAGACGAGGTGAAGCTGGCTGACCTCTTGTTGCATGTGGTGGATATCAGCCATCCCGACTTTTTACAGCATATAAACAAGGTCAATCAGGTTCTATCCGAGCTTGGCTCACTGGACAAACTTACTCTTTTTATCTACAATAAGATTGATAAGCTCTCCGGGAAATATCCTTTTAACCTTTCACCTTATTCTGAGCAGAAAGATGACGAACTCTTGGTGTCAGCCCAGAATCAGATTGGCATTTCTGATTTAGCTGAGAGAATAGCTGAATTCGCAAAAGGAGAGTGGGCAGAAGCTTGGCTTTATCTACGGGATGGGGACTCAGAACTGCTTCCTTGCGTTTACAAAATTGGCATAGTAACGGAAAGCAGATTTGAAAAGGAGGGCATTCGTCTAAAGATAAGAGGGAAAAAAGAAAATCTTCAAAAGATAAGGAAATTTAGCAGTGGACTGAAGCTGAAATTCTTAGTATTTTAATATTTTTCGCCTAATCAACCATCTCACCATAAGGTGAAACGTCCCCTTCTCAAGCGACAGGATGGAGGAAAGAATAACTTCTTATTTTTAAAATTGATTCAATCCCCTAACTGATCCGGTTCATCCCAAATCAAAAGAGCATACAAAACACATCTTCCAAATGTATGTAGCGGAAGACTTCAGCCTTCCATTCAAAACGTGGAAACCCAAAGGTTGCCGCTACATTTACTCCCTGCAGAAACTCATCCTTTCAAAGAAATAAATTCTTGACCGGAAGATAAAAAACAAGAGCCCCGCCTTTGGCGGGGCTCTTGGACTTTCTAATCCTCAGGATAGAGGTTAGAAATTATTTGCGTTCCATTGGTGCTGGTTGCTTGATGGTGGAAGGTTGACCAGTCTCAGGTGCTGCCACAGGTGGCATACCACCCTCATACAGGTATTGTATCAGATACACCACGTCTGCTAAATCTATCATCCCGTCATGAGAGGGATCGCAGTCACCCATGCAGAGAGGATCAGGAGCAGGTCCGTCCTTCAACACATAGTTGATCAAAAACAGCACGTCTCCTAAGTCGAGCACACAAGGATCGGGTGGGTAAAACACATCTCCTCTGCCAGACCACATATCGACTTGAACCGATACCACAGGGTCAATCGGATCGTTGGAGCTGATCACCAGATAACAGGTCATGATGTCATCCACGCACTCCTCAAACGCTTCTCCGTCAAAGGTGAGAACTACATCGAAGAAGCTGTCTGGTGGGATTGTTCCCTCATCCGGAGTAACTATAAACGGGCAAGCAGGAACGCTGCACCCGAACCAATCTACGATGCTGGCCATCAGCTCAGCCCTGGTGCTGGGTGAGGCGTCAACCAGACCCGGGAAGGGAGTTGTGGTAAAGATCACCTTGTAGTTGCCTGCGTCGTACTGTATGGCTGAGACTCCTCCCTGGGCGTCGAACACATCCACTGCGGCTGCAGACTGGGTATATAGGTAGTCAGTCCACAAGGGAACGTCGGGGTTATCCGTGAATCTCAGGGTCTGGAAACTCATGCCCTCGGCAACTGATCCCGGAAGACCGGCACAGGTATACGGATCGTTGATCACATCCTGTGATACGGAAGCCAGATGCAGATAGTCGTAAGGGAATTGACCCGGAGAGAAGGATCCCGCAGATGGATACACATCCCAGAGGTAATCCTGTGCAGACAGGAAGAAATTGCCACCACCATCCAGATAGGCCGCCACGTTTGCTTCGTCGGTGGGGATGAAGGTGTCGTCTGGGGTGTAGTAACCCCAGGTCTCTCCACAGAACCAGATCACGCAGTTGTATAACTCCAGGATGCTGATATCAGGGCCAGGGGAGTTAGGATTGGTCCAGTCCACAACATAGTAATCGTAGATATAACCGCCGGCGTCCAGAGCATTCATGTATATGTCTTCGATATCATAGTAGCTGCCGCCGGGAAGTCCACCATCGTCGTCCACCAGAAGGATGTCTGCCTGCGGCTCAGCGCCAGCAGAGAGTAGCAGTCCCTCCGAGACTCCGGTGCTGATATGCTCTGCTGTCAACCTCTTAGCGCCGATGATCTTGTAGGCTTCCTTTGGAGCAAGGTCGGGGTTCGTTCTCCCCGCCTTCCGAATAGCCTCCAAGGCTTGGTGGATATTGTTCGGGCCTGGTGCCCCAAGTGGAGGAGCAGTCTGTTCAACCGAGATCTCATACCTCAGCTCTCCTTCTCCTAAGTTGTCAATTCTGAAGCCCTTCGGCATACTGCATCCGGGGAGGACTCCCATCGAAATTGAGGGATCCACATCGATATCCGGAGGTAGCTCCACCACCAGATGAACCGGAACTGTGACTACGGGGTCTGTCAGGGCGTTGCTGGTCACGACCAGATCGGTGTAGTAATCGCCCACGCCCATCCCGGATGCGTCAAAAGAGACGGTCACAGGATCGGTCAAACCGGGTAACACCGTGCCGGAGGTGGGTGAACAGCTCAGCCAGGCAACTTCCGGATCCTCGGTTATATCGTAATTGAGATCCTCGTATCCGGTGTTAGTTATGTTCATGGTCTCATCGGCGGTGTTGTTGGGGGGATCTGGATTAAGCACCTCTTCGAAGCTGGCTGGGGTCACCTCGATCTCCGGTCCAAGCGGGTCGATGGTCAGATCGAAATCCGGTATACAATCCGGGCTGGGCCAGGTATCAATCTGAATGTAGTAAGTGCCCACGCCGAAGTCATACTCAAAGCTGTGGACCGAACTGCCAGATTGGGTATACGTGTAAAGGCAAGTTGACGGATCCAGCGGGCATGCATCGTCCAGAGCGATTCCGTTCCAGGTGGTGCCTTTCGGATCAAAAGTTATCATCACGGAGACAGCCTCGGTAACGTTCAACTCGTAGATAATGTCTTCGCCGCCATCGTAGTAGCCCAGGCAGGTTGCGTCGTAGTTATCGCCCCTGCCGCAGGTATACTGATCCCGATCCATGTAGGGCAGATCCAACGGCAGTTCGACTTCTATGGGAAGGTCGCAGGTGTTACCAGGGACGCAGGGGTTGGGATCGCAATCTGTGCCGACCCCTAAGAAGGTGTGATCAGGCAGAACGTTGCATTCTGCTTCCGACAATACCTGGCAGTCATATGGCTCCAAGTCATTGCAGCAGGCGCCTTGGTCGGCACCCACGCAATAGATGTTCAATATGCCATCACCGGTATTGGAGCTGTAACCACCCACCTCGACTAGGTATTCATGACCCTCCTCTGCCAAAAAGGTGATCTGCGACTGCAGACCACAGTAGTCGTCATTGCATTCAATCTCAGTGCCTAACGGATCGCAAGTGCAGCCATCATAAACCGCCAGTTTGGTGTCATAGTCAGAACCACACAGGCTGACCGTGGCATCGCCGGTGCAAGTGGCAGTATAGCAGTACCAGATGTTGGGTGAAGACATACAAGTCCCATCACCATCGTTAGTAGCGGCATCGGTGTTGAAGGCAAGGTCTACTACGTCACCCACTGCTTCGGCATTCACACAGTCGTCATTGGGCGGAGGTCCAGGGCATTCCTCAACGGTAATTTCAAACCCGAAGTCCATGGGGTTAGCACTTTCATCCTCCACGTAAGCTGGGAACCAGTAGGTCCCGCCTGGCAGACTATTCCACCATATCTGCGGGTTATCCCAGCCGCTGGTACAGGTCACCCATTGGTAGCCGGTGCGAAGAATATAGTTGGGACAGTCCGGGGGACACTCGTCATACAGGACAACACCAACCGTGTATATATAGCCGTCCGTGGGGCAGAAGTCGATGAAGAGGTCGTTGCAATCATAAGGCAACTCAAATGTGTACCACACTGCATTCCAATCCAACACGCCCGGACAATCGATCGTGGCACCAATGTTTGTACCGTACACTGGCACTCCAGGAGTAACGGGCACAGCATCCTCGCAGTCGTCATTATCCGGACCGGGCAGGCAGGGGTTGGGAGGACCGCAATTTGTGCCCAAACCTAAGAAGGTATGATCGGGCATGGCGGCGCAATCTTCCGGCGTCTCCATGGTACAGGTGTAAGGATCAAGGTCATAACAGCAGGCGCCAGTTTCGGCGACTTCACATCCTACTATACCCACATACTCCTTCCCACAGGGAACTCCCTCAAATACTGATGGACCAACCCAGAGCCAGTAAACTCCGGCTGGCACTTCGAAGGCCAACGTAGCGGTGTCGCACATATCGGCGGTGGCAGAGCCGAGAATAATAGGAGCCGCACAATCGCTCTCCTCTATGACGAAGATCAACAACGGGAACTCAGCCACTACCTTCCAAGTGAGGGTAGCTGGATCCGTCAGCGTGACCCTGAACCAATCGGTATCCCTGTAGTTAGATCCATAGTAGTCATAAGTCCCGGAGGTTCCGCAGATTATGTCATCGCAATTGACGTCTTCAAACACATTTGGGTCCGAATTGCATCCACCGTTCCATATGTCCTCCCAGTTATCCGTGCAAACTGGTTCATCCTCGGGGATGCCTTCCCCTGGGCACACAACGTCGCAAGGTTCGACGCTCTCAACGCTAAGAACGTAATCACCGCAGGAACTGCCGTAACCGTCCACAACGATGTAGTAAGTATGACCGGCGTAGATATCTAATCCCATTATGGCGGAGGTATAGTCCGGGTAATAATCATCGTTGCAGGCGTAGTAAGGAGAAACACAGTTGTCCTCATATACGTACACCTTGGTGTCATAATAGGAACCACCCAAATCAATATTCACCGTCTCATCTGCGCCCGGCGCATAAGAGTAAACTACGTCTTTAGCAGTGCTGCCGCTATAAGGACAGACCTCGTCGTAGTCATTGACGTTGTCGCAGGTATAACCGGTGGTATAGGAAGGGAGGCTGGTGATGGGGGTTGCCGAAGCACAGTCTTCGCCACCTTCTCGCTTCTGCAGAACCCGTTTCTCTATACCGTAGCGAACAGTGCGCGGAGGCTGATAGCCTTCAACTTTGTCCGGTTTTGCCGCCACGGTAGAATAAGGATAAGCACCCCGCGAAGCCGTTGTCTGATCCGCAGATTTCTGTGCACCGGTGTCTGGCAGGAACAGATAAGAGCTTCCCCACACAAGCATCACGGCAATGGCTAAGATGATTAAAAGCTTGGTTTTACTTTTCATTTCAAATCCTCCTATGCAAAAACATAGCTGCTATCTTTTATCACTTCAAACTCCCCCTCTATAAAAGAGCCTTAGAGCCTTAGATAGCAATTGTTCAAAACTTATACTCGATAGAAACTCCTTTCGGTATTTTTGTTAAAAGTTTTCAGTTTAATAAATCCTCTGCAATGTGGATTTCAACAACTTAAGGTAGAGCAGGAAAGGAATATGTAAAAAGAGACAGACTCATTCTTTCCAGAAATTCACAAATTTCTGCTCAGCCTGTCTTTTTATGAAGGGGTAAACCTAAAACCTTTACAATTACTTTGCTACATAGGCTCTTTTCGAATATAATATACAACATATCTCCTGCTTGTCAAGAGAAAAATTGCATATTTTTACACTTTTTTTGGCAATACAGGACGAAAATTGTCCTTTAGACCAGTTTTTACTTGGCATTCAGTTGCACCCTGAATCCTGCATACCTCCTCTTAAAAAACGAAATGAGAGTAGGTAGTCGGATTCATCCGACCCCGCCTTTGGCGGGTTTGATAAATGAAGGTCCCACAAATGAAACATCGCCAGAATAACATTATATTTTAATCTATCATGGCGAGATTCATGCCGAACTGAAGCCCCGAACGAAGTGAGGGGGCAAGCAATGGAACTCGACTATGTAGGGGTGATTCATGAATCGCCCCTACTAAAAGATTGCTTCGCTTCGTTCGCCATGACACAAAAAGCAACTGTCATCGCGGGGCTTGTCCCGAGCGTCAGAGAGGGAACTCGGCGAAACAATCTCTAAGTAGTCGGAATTAAATGAGATTACTTCGTCCCGGTTTCATCGGGACCCGCCATGACAAATTGTTGTAACATTATTTAGGAAACGATGTGCTCGGAAGAGAAACCACTCTCTAAGATTTGCCTTGCCTGCTTTGTTTTAACATGCTAAATTAGGGGCGAAGAGGCGATTTCCCACTGGTTTTTCATTCAGTCAAATAAGTGAAGCTTTATGAAAGAAAGCTATCCAAAATTCCGAGATGACCTGATCATCAGCCAGCAGAAGTTTGAGAAGATCACCTACTATGTGATAAAAGATCCCATCACCCAAAAGTTCTTCCGTATCAAAGAATTTGAGTATTTCATCACTCAGAAGCTTAACGGAGAAACCCCGCCTGAACAGATAGCTTTAAGTTTTGAAGCACATTTCAATATTCGACTCCCCTTAGATACTCTGGAAAAATTTATCCAGCGTTTAGAAAGCTTAGGATTCTTAGAGAGCGAGATCTCAGAAAGAGAACTTGCCCGGCTTCAATATCAGAAAAGGGCCCTTCCGGGAAAGCTCCTTTTCATAAAGCTGAAAGGATTCGACCCGGACCGGCTTCTGAACAGAATGATAAGGTTCACCAGATTTATTTTTACCCCCTACTTTCTGTTCTTTTCCTTGTTTATTATCTTTCTGGCAACAGCCATCACCATCTCCAGCTGGGCGGATTTAGGATATAGCTTTTCGGGGATTTTCAAGATCGCCACCATCTTCAAGATCTGGATAGCCATATTTTTGGTGGTGGTCCTGCACGAGTTCGCCCATGCCCTGACCTGTAAATACTTCGGAGGAGAGGTGCATGAGATGGGCTTTCTTTTGCTTTATTTCCAGCCCTGTTTCTTCTGCAACGTAAGCGACGCCTATCTTTTCAAGGAGAAATCAAAAAGGCTTCAAGTCACCTTTGCCGGGGCATATTGCCAGATATTCGTGTGGGCAGTTGCCACCATTTTGTGGAGGATCACCGCCCTTGACACCGGACTTTCCAGTTTCCTTTTTGTAGTGGTCATCACCTCCGGAATAACCGTTCTTTTCAATTTCAATCCCCTGATAAAGTTGGATGGATACTATCTTTTAACCGATTATCTGGAGATTCCCAATTTAAGGCAAAAAGCCTTCGGATATATCTCCGCACTTTTAAAGAAAAGATTTCTCAAACCGAAGGACTCAAGAATTGAAGTCTCCCCCCGGGCAAAAAAAATATACATCTGGTACGGTATTCTTTCTCTTCTTTATTCGGCTTTACTCCTCTCCTACGTCTTCATCCAGGTGGAGCGCTTTTTAGTTTCTCAATTGGGCGGGTTCGGATTTATCTTGTTTTTGCTTTTGATTTTTCTTATTTTGAGACAACCTGCCAGGGTAACTCTGGCAGGAATATCTCAATTCCTTTTTATAAAAAAGGAGAAGATATTGGTTCCCAAAAAGATTATAATCTATTCTGCCATAGTCGTGGCGCTGGTGCTTGTATTATTTTTAGTAAAGTTGGAGCTGAAGATAGGCAGCCCCTGTGAGATACAGGCTCTGGAATATTTCGTCTTGAAAAGCTCTCCGGATGGAACCGTGATCTCCGAGTTATTTCAGGGAGGAAGCCAGGAGAAAAAATCGGTGAATCTGCTTCGGCTTTTTGCAGACGATTACACCAGTTTAAACCTGGTGACTAAGGTGAAGGAGGGCCAGAAGGTGAAAATAGGAGAGACAGTGGCAGAGCTTTCCTCTCCCTCCTATCTTTCCGATTTAGCCCAGACAAAAGCGGCCCTAAAAAAGGCAGAAGAATATTATACCTTGCTTCAAAAAGGTGCCAGAAAGGAAGCCATCCAGCAGGCAAAAGACAAGGAGGCTCAAATTCAAAGTGAGCTCAAGCTCAAAGAAAGAGAGCTTTCCAGACTTTCCGATCTGCATCAAAAAAACTTAATCAGCAGTCAAGAACTGGAAGAAGTTCAGACGGAGGTTTCGGTGCTGGCAAATCAGCTCAAAATTGCCAAAAATGAGCTTAAAATTATGAAAAATGGTGCCAGAGAAGAAGAGCTTTCCATGGCAAGGGCGGAGATAAGAAAGCTGGATGCAAAGCTTGAGTTTTTGGAGGATCAGATCTCCGCCTCCCAGATAAAAAGCCCCATTCAGGGTGTGGTTACCTCCATAAGCTCTGGGGGAAATCTTTTGAGCATCGCCAATTTAGATACCATGCGGGTTTTGATCAATATATCTGAAAAGGATTTAGATGTATTGGGGGAAGGCCTTCGGGCCAAACTGAAGGTTAGAAGTTATCCTTTTCTATCCTTTTGGGGTAAGGTGACAAAAATCTCGCTAACGGCTGATGAGGAGGTGGCAAAAAAAATCTTTCCGGTTACTTGCAAAATAGAAAATAAAGCTTATCTTTTAAAGCCGGGCATGTCTGGATATGCCAAAGTGTATTGTGGTAAGATGAGACTGGCCTCTCTTTTGACCAGAAGGATCGTTCGTTATCTGAGGGTGGAGGTGTGGTCTTGGTGGTAAAAAGATGGTTTTATCTTTTCGCCATCTCTTTACTCAGGAAGAGATGGTCCTTAACCTGAAGAGAAATTGAAAAGATCAATAAATTTCTCTGTGGAAGAGCAGTTCCAGAAGAAAAAATTATTTCCGAGATAATGAAGACCATTAAAAAAACTGTATAATAGGGGAAAAAACAACTTAAACCTTCAAGATAAAGGAGTATTAAATGAAATCCTTACGGATCATCTTGATAGCAGTGTTGTTAGTTTTCATGGGCAGTGCAATTAGGGGAGAAAAGCCCCAAAAGCCCAGATTTCATTCCAGCACCTACAAAATGACTGCCAAGATTTACCTAAAGGGCGAATATCGGATGTATGATAGTGCCGTGGCGATACTTGAAGAAGCACTGCTATTTTACGAAGATGATGCGGAAATACATTTCCTCCTGGGAAAGGCTTATTATTACAAGAATAATTATCGAGGTATGGGAGAGCAATTTGCCTCGGCGGAAAGCTTAAAAAGCAAAAAAGCCAAATGGATGGATGAGCTCAATACAATGAAGAAGGAGAAATGGACCCAGGTATTCAATCAGGGAGCCGAGGCTTTTAATGAGAAGGACTTTGATACAGCCTTAGATAAGTTTTCCACCTGCAGCATAATTGATCCTTCTAACTTCAGGAGCTTTTTGTATACCGGCTTGGCCTACACCGTAAAGGGTGAATATGAAGAGGCGCTCTCATCTCTTCAAACTGGACTTAAATTAGAACCAGATAATCCTGAGATGTTAAGAGGTTATGCCGATGCTCTGTTTTATGCGGGAAAACAACAGGAGGCTTTGCAGAGCTATAATGAAATTCTAAAAGATGATTCAAGTAACGTGGAGGTTCTGATAAACGTCGTCTCCATTTACAGCAATGCAAAGGACTTTGATCAGGCTCTTGCGTATTCGAAGAAATTGGTTGCCACAGACCCTACTTATAAGGACGGTCACTTCAACATGGGAACCATCTTTTTGCAGAAGATCATACAGACAAACATGTCGCTTGATTCATTGAAGGACGAGTCCGGAGAATATCTTAAAGATGAAAAATCAACCGATAGAGTAAAAAAGCTGGCCCAGAAGAAAGACGAACTTTTGGCTTCGGCTCACGCCGCATTTGAAAAGGTGCTGGAAATTGATAGCACCGATCTGGAGGCTCAAATTTTCCTGGCCCAGGTTTGCCAAGAGCAGGGAAATTTCGATCAAGCCCTAGGCATCTTGGAGCCCTTGGTACAAAAAGACAGCACGAATTGCAGTGCCTTGAATCAACTGGCAATTATTTATGCGAAAAAAGGAATGGGCGAAGAAGCCAAGGTAGCTTGGCAGAAAGCCCAGGATTGTTTTGAAAGGCAAAAATAGAATGGTTTCATTTCCAAGTAGAATGAGAGAGTAGGTCAAATCAGTCAAAAGACCATTTGCCCAATGTCGTTGTGGGGGGAACCAATATCCCATCGCAACAATAGACTAATTGAAAAAGGCTATTTTAGGTTCAAGGCATTTGAGGAACCCGAAAAGTAGCGTCCATAGCCTATCCCGGACAATAAGGGGTACAAAGTGGTCCGGGCTTGATTATGTGGCAAAATGATGTAGGGGCGAATCTTCAGATTCGCCCTTAGGATGGGTGAAGCTTTAGGTCCACCCCTACATTTTTTATTTTAATTGTAGCGAGAATCTTTAAGTCTTCAAAGCGGAAGACTAAATCCCTCATAGCTTTCCGTTGCCGTAGGGGCGATGCTCTGCCATCACCCTGAAGTTCGGGCGGACACTGAGGTCCGCCCTTACACATGATCCATTGTAGCGGAAACTCCCATGTTTCCATCAATCAGATAAGCTCTCCTGAAGTCCCGCATCCGGCAAGACATATCCAGCCTGAGCGTTCTTTTAAAAACTCCTCCCCATGTAGCAGGTTGCAGTAAGTATGAAGCCACTTGCATAAAGTGGTTGCATCATACCTTTTTTATTTCTACACAATTTCTTTAAAGACTGAAAGCACTTCAAAGCCCTTTGCAACGCAACCTCAGTATCTCATTGGCTTTTAATCAATTCCCATCTTATTGTTCTCGAAGGAACATTGTGGTTTCTCTTTTTTCTAACCTTTTCTATCCTTTGAAACCACAAAATCCCAGCGGCATATATTTTGCTTTTTGGAAGGGGTGGAAACAATAAGGAGGTAAGGTTATCGACTGATTGATAAGGAGGATTCAATGCAATGTTTCTTCTACGGTACAATCCGAGATGAAAATATTGAGGATGGTCATCATAGTGGAGTAGTTTCCTTTTCTATTCCCGATTTGGGAATAGTCTTCCGGGCTAAATTTAAAGGCACCCCGGTCGAATGTGAGTACGCCAGCCTTCTGGCACTCTTAGAATTTATTGAAATCAATCCCCATTTGTTTCAAAACAAGACGGTGGAGGTATTGGGCGATAGTTTTGTAGTGGTCAACCAGGTAAATCTGCAGATGGTCTGCAACAAGGATCTGGAGACTTATAGAAATATGGCTTTAGTCTACAAAAAGAAAATTCCCTATAGTTTAAACTGGATTCCCAAAAAGGAAAATCCGGCTCAAAACGAGCTTTCTTTCAGATAAAAATCCTCCTTCATCCCCTTCTGCCAAAGAGAGTCTCCAACATCCCCCGGAGGCTCTTTTTTATTGACAATCATTTTTTGAATCGCTAATTTGAACTGATAGGAAATCGATTCCATGTAAAACGACAGGGATCTTTCATTTTACAGATACACTATGAAATGAGAGGTAAACGAAAGGGAATATGGGAGAGAAAATCACGTATTTGCAGTTGTTAAACCAGCTTAAGTCTACGCGTGAGGATCGGGGAAAAAAGGTAAAGTCGTTATACCACTTCACTGGAGAAGAAGATTTCTTGAAGGAGGAAGCCTTAAAGAGGATCGTCTCCATTCTGGTGCCAGTTGATTTAAAAAGTTTCAACTTAGATCTTTTGTATGGGGCGGAGATCAGTGCGGACCAGATCATAAACTGTGCTTCCACCTCTCCGGTCAATGCAAAAAGACGGGTGGTGGTGGTATTCGATCTACACAAGCTGTCCACTTTCTCCAAAGATGTGCTCTTATCGTTCCTGCCCAAACTCCCTGACTCAGTTTGTCTCATCCTTCTTTCGCCCAAAATTACCTCTACGACGAAGTTTTACAAAGCTCTGGAGAAATCTGCCACCACGGTGCAGTTTAGCCGATTATGGGAAAGTCAGATTTCAGACTGGATCACAAAAAGAATAAGTGGACAGGGCAAAAAAATCGAAAGAAATGGAATCCACATCTTACAAGATCTTGTAGGAAATAATCTTGCCGATTTAGCCACAGAGATCGACAAGCTGGTGATCTATGTTGGAGAAAGGGAGCTTATAACTTCATCCGATGTAAAATCGGCGGTGGGCCTGTCCCGAACTCACACCATTTTCCAGCTACTTGATGCCATCGGGGAAAGGGACGGTAGAAGGTCATTGGAGATATTAAGGAATTTGACTCTCTCCGGCGAAAAACCGGGAGGAATAATCTTCTGGCTGACCGAACACTTAGAGAAGCTCATTCAAACCAGGGAGTTCTCTTCCGACTCTGGAAGATCATTGGTATCTGTGTTAAAAACAAAACCTTTTCTGTTGGCAAAATACAAAAAACAAGCGACGAATTTCAGCTTAGAAGAATTAGAAAAGGGATTGCACCTTTTATATCAAGCGGATGTGGATTTAAAATCAAATCTAATGCCGGATAGGATGCTTTTGGAACTTTTGGTATATAATTTGTGCCACCTATGAAGATGAAATTTCTGTTGGGTCAGGGCTTGTCCTTCAGGATGAATCCCTGTCCTGAGTCTAAACAGGACAGCCATCCCACCAACGGTGGGATCCCTATGACTCAAAGACCCCACCCACTCCCTATCCCCCTCTCCATTACATGGGCAGACGCCCCCAGACGGGGGTTCGTTCGAGCCCACCCGTCCGGGTGGAGAGGGGGACAAAGGGGTGAGGTAAAAAAATCTGGGAATAATTTTTAAGTTAATCTGTATTCTATCAGGCGGTAGTGTCGATGAAGAAAAGTGAGGGGCAAGCACCTTTCAAGCAACAAAATGACGATGAGCTGATCTTAAGAGCTCAGAAAGGTGATTCATATTCTTTTGATCTTTTGGTGAAGCGTTATCAGAAAAAGATCTATTTTTTGGCATATCGCATGGTTAAAAATCACGATGCCGCAGATGATATAACCCAGGAGACTTTCATAAATGCTTACTTTGCCATTAAATCTTTTAGGACCGGTTATAGTTTTTATTCCTGGTTATACCGGATATGTATGAATTTGAGCATAAATTTCCTTAAGCGTCAAAAGTTTGTAATTCCGGAGAGCCAATTTGAAGAAGAGGCAAGCCCTTTGGAGAGGGAAGCGACTGTTGGTGATCCCTCTAATCATTTAGCTTTAAAGGAACTTGAGAATAAAATAGAAAGGGCTTTAGACTTGCTTCCGCCAAAATACAAGGCAGTGTTGGTGTTGAGAATATATGAGGACTTAAGCTACGAGGAGATTGCCAAAACCTTGAAAATATCTTTGGGAACGGTGATGTCCCGGCTCTTCAGAGCCAGAGTAAGGATGCAGGAGATGTTGAAGGAATACAAGGAGTAATAAAGTTGAAATGCGAAAGATTTGATAAGCTGATTTCCCTCTTTCTGGACGGGAGACTGGATCAAGACAAAGAAAGGGAATTAAAAGAGCATCTTTCTGAATGCGAAAGATGCGCCAAGAAGCTGGCTCTTTTAGAATCGGTGGAAGGCAGGGCGAGAAAAATTGAAGCAAAAGAGCCTCCACAGGAATACTGGGATAACTTCGCCAGCCGGGTAAGGGGGAAAATCATTGAGCGAGAAGAGAAATCCTTTGCATTCGGCCTGAAGAAAGCCTTACAGAGTATATTTTCTTTTTCTCCTTTGAAGATAAAAGTCGCTGCTGGCTTGGTATCAGTTGTGCTCGTCTTTATCATCGGAAAGCTGTACGTGGATTATCGGGGAGAGGAGATATTTCCCTCTAAAACGGTTGTTCAAAAGGAAAGACCCCCTCAGCTTGATATCACAAAAATTGAAAAGAAGAAGGGATTTCCAATAGAAGACGGCAGAAGAGGAATAGAATCAATCTCTGAAAAACCTGAGATGAAAAAAGAACCTCCCACTGCTGTTCAACGGGAAGAAAAGACCACTCTTCCGAAAAAAGTAGGGGGCGAAAAGGAGGTTTTGCCAAAAGAAGATAAAGCTCCTGTCCAGCCCAAAGTTTCGGAGGAGACACCAGCACCCGCTTACATAACTGATTTGTCAACTGGAGTCCCTCCAGCAACTGAAAAGCCACCAGAACTAATCGTTTCTCCAAAAGCAGATCAGGCTGGAGCTGGAGTAGAAAAAAAAGACGAGGGGCCTCAGGAAACAAAAATCCAGGTTCAAGAGGAGAAAGTTAGTGAGGAAAAAGAGCTTTCCAGGAAAAGGGAGGCTGGGAAACTGACACCTAAGGATGTTAGCCTTCCTTCCCCAACAACAGGCTTCCGACCCTATTCAGCTGATGATACATTGACGCAGGTAAATGAATTAAGAAGGACAATACAGGTTTGGAAAGCTTATATCGAGGAAAATCCAACCGACTCGCTGACCAACCAGGGCTATCTGCAGGTGGCGATGAGCTACTATCTCCTGGCGAAGCTCAGCCAGGATACCACGGTGATCTCTGAAGGTTCGAAGGTAATCGAGGAATATCTCGATCAGATCGAAGATCGAAAGGTAAAAGAAGAATTGGGCGGCAAATTGAAAAAAATAAAGGCACTAAGGCAAAGATGAAAATTTTTTAGGAATATTTCTTTTCATGACTTGTATAAAAAGCAGGATTGAACATTGAACTATTGAACATTTGAACTCTTTTTCTAAAGGAGGTCGGTCATGAAAAGAATACTCGGCTTGAGCATGGTTTTGGTGCTCTCCCTCAGCGGGATTGCGCTGGCTGATGGTTTCATCATTCCCATGCCTCCACGTCCCGACGGGCCCTTTCCCCCCAATCTTTCCATAAAGTATCATCACGTGGACATAAAGATCGACAACCAGATTGCGCAGACTGCGGTGGATCAGATTTTTATAAACAACTATCATCGGGACATCGAGGGGACCTATATCTTTCCCATACCAGAAGATGCTTCCATCTCCAGGTTCTCCATGTTTGTGGGAGGCGAAGAGATCAAAGGGAAAATCTTAGACAAAGATGAAGCCAGGAGAATCTATCAGGACATCGTCCGGAGGAAGAAGGACCCCGCCCTTTTGGAGTATTTCAAGGATGGAATGTTTAAGGCTTCGGTTTATCCCATTCCGGCTCGCGGCGAGACTCGCATCAAGCTTTATTACTCGGAGGTCCTGAAACTTTCGGGAGGGATATGCGGCTACCGTTATACTTTGAACACCGAGAAGTTCTCCAAAGACCCGTTGCAGAGCGTTAAGGTCAGCGTGGAGATAAATTCGAAAACGCCGATAAAGAGCGTCTACTCGCCCTCGCATAATATAAGAGTTGAAAAGGAAAACGATCACCATGCAAAGGTGACCTACGTGGAGGAAAACACCCGTCCGGATAAGGATTTTCTTTTGTATTACACCATTTCGGAGAAAGACATTGGCTTTAATCTTCTCCCCTTTGAAGACGAAAATCATCAGGGCTATTTCTTGGCCATGATCTCGCCTGAGGTGGAGGTTGCCGCAGACAAGACTTCAAGCAAAAACATAATTTTCATTTTAGACACCTCGGGGAGCATGCAAGGGGAAAAGATAAGGCAAGCTAAAGGGGCACTCTCTTTCTGTTTGAACAGCTTGAATGAAGGCGACCGGTTCAACGTGATCGATTTTGACGATGATATAGAGAGCTTTAAGACCGGCCTGGTTCGAGCAGAGCGGGAGAATATCAGGGAAGCTCTCTCCTTTGTAGACAGGTGTGAGGCAGAGGGCGGAACCAACATAAATGAGGCACTCCTCACCGGCCTGGAGCACATCGAAGACGCAAGCGGAGCTTCGTTTGTTATCTTCCTAACCGACGGCCTGCCCACAGTGGGACAGACGGACATAAACAGCATTCTGAAAAATGTGAAAGGCGCGAATCAATCCTCAACCAGGATATTTGTTTTCGGAGTGGGCTATGACGTGAACACCCGACTTTTGGACAGGCTGGCTCAGGATAATCATGCCACCTCCGATTACGTGCGCCCATCCGAGGATATCGAGGTTAAGGTTTCCAGCTTCTACAAGAAGGTTTCCCATCCCATTCTGACAGATATTAAGCTTTCTTTTGGTGAGGTGGAAGCTTACGACCTCTATCCCAAAGAGCTTCCGGACATTTTCAAGGGCTCTCAACTTCTGGTGCTTGGTAAATACAGAAATGGTGGTCATGATGGAGCGACCTTGACCGGATCAACACAAGGAAGCACGCGCAAGTTTGCATATGAGGTGAATTTTTCGTCGGACGATCGAAACGATTTCATTCCCCGGCTCTGGGCGACCAGGAGAATCGGGTACTTGGTCGACCAATTGAGACTTCATGGAGAGAACAAGGAACTGGTGGAGGAGGTGGTTAGACTCTCCAAGAAATACGGGATCATCACCGAGTATACCTCGTTTCTGGTGGATGCAGACTACAGATTGGCGGCCGAAGAGTTGGCGACGGAGGTGGGGTTTGTTATGAGAGACAGGATGTAAGTCCAGGTAGGTGCAGGAGCAGTTAATCAAGCTGAAACGGCGAAGAAGATGAGCGGGGCGGCGCAGGCTCCCCGGGGCTATCTGGACGCAGAA
>LJUX01000017.1 GCA_001304155.1 candidate division Zixibacteria bacterium SM23_73_3 | reverse complement strand
TGCACAATTCTATCAATTCCGACAAAAGTCCATGGGTGATTACCCCTTTGCCATAGTCGGAGATGATTATAGCGTGGATACCTGGTATTTTCTTTTTCACAAAACTTATGATATCCTGGGTCAGTTTCTCTGGTATCTCTTCAGTGTTTTCTCTGTCTGCCCGCACTACCTGTTGATTGTGGGCAATCACCCGGGTCTTTATGGTGGTCATTCGAGGGTTGTCCGTAAAAATCCCATCGCCTTTTATTCGAGCCTCGTTCAGAGCCGACATCATCCGCTCGCCGTTTCTGTCCTCCCCAACCACTCCCACCAGAATCGGCTTATCGCCTAAGTTTTTAACATTCAAAGCCACATTAGCCGCACCACCCAATTTGATCGATTCCTTGACTATCTCCACCACTGGCACCGGAGCTTCAGGGGATATGCGAGATACGTTCCCCCACAGGTATTCATCCAGCATCACATCTCCCAAAACTAAAATCCTGTGTCCACCCCAACCAGTAAAGATCTGGTCGAATTTTTCTTTTGATATTTTTTCCAAGCTACCTCCAATTGAACTTTTGAACTCTATTTTACCCAGATTGAAATTCCAAGTTTCACATTATTAGATCCTTTTGTGGGTATAAGTTCCCAATCAGGCGTGTTATCTTTTTCATGGAATTTAACCAGACACCTGCCCACCGAGATTCCAATGATCCCACCCCAGAACACATCTGACAGAAAATGAGCATTGTTGTTCACTCTAGCTAATGAGGCCACTAAAGCAAAACCATACGCGATCAATCTAACCCACCAATTTCGATATTGTTCTGCTATGACCGCACTTAAAGCAAAGGCGGTGGTGGCATGCCCGGACGGAAACGAAAGAGAATATGATGGAGGAGGTACTTTTAAGGGATTGAAATTAAACGTCCCTTTATTTCCAAATGGCCTGGACCTACCTATCAGATGCTTCAAACCTTTGGTTATCCCTTCCGCCAAAGCCACAGATTCCAGACACAAAAGTGCAGTCTCTTTTGCTTTTCGATCATGAAAAACAAGACCGGAGAAATACAACCCGCCGATGGTTAAATTGGTCACCCGTTTAGTGTATTTATCCGTCCATTCAGAGATTTGATCGGTGCTGTGGGTTCTGTTCTTTTGCACAGACTTTTGAAAGTCTCTGTCCGTAAGCATCAGTGCGAAGGTGCTGGCTGATAGAGTGGCAAAGAGAACGAGATCATCCTGTTTCCAGCGTAAAGGTGAGGTCATGACATGTTTGGTGTCTCGAAAAAGATACTCAACCAAGCCATCCAGAGTCTCCACCTCATCTGGATCTGATTCAGCCAAGCTCAATACGGGCAAATACATGCAGGCAATCACAATAATCAAAATGATCAAAAGAATCTGGTTTCGCCTCCAACCAAGAATCGGCTTGGCGGCAAAGTATCTTGGAGCAAACTTTTGCGCAACAAAGTTTTCGCTTGACATTAGTTCTCAATATATTAAAATGCTTTGAAAATGCAAGCAAATAAAATCTAACAGGGAACATGCAAATTTAAAGAGGAGAAAACCATGGAGGCAAAACAGCGTAGACTTAACGTGGAACTGGGGGAAAAGGAATCAGAAGGAATCTACTCCAACTTGGCTTTGATCTCTCATTCTCCTTCTGAGTTCATCATAGATTTTGCCCGGGTCATGCCCGGAGTGCAGAAGACCAAAGTTTATGCCCGTATCGTCATGACACCCGCTCACGCCAAGATGCTTTACGATGCGCTGGGAACGAATTTAAAAAAGTTCGAGGGTCAGTTCGGAGCCATCAAGATCTTCGGAAAAGAGGAAAGGGAGAAGGGTATTGGCTTTCAAGCTCAAAAGGGAGAATGAAAGTTGGTCAACGGATTAAACGGATGAAATGGATAGAGTCCGCTTAGGTTTATACACTCCACCCGCCCCGCTGCTTAATCTGGTGGATACGGCGCATTCTACATTTCCAAATTAGGAGGAAAGCTAAGTGAAAAAAACCATCGGTAGCTTCACCTTTGTTCTACATTCCCATCTTCCTTATGTAATCGCACATGGGAAATGGCCACATGGAATGGACTGGCTGAATGAGGCTTCTGCGGAGACATACATTCCTTTGCTGAATGTGCTAACTGAGCTTGTAGAGGAAGGGTATTCACCTAAGCTTACTATTGGAATCTCACCGGTTCTTTGCGAGCAACTCGCAGATGAATCATTCAAACAGGAATTCTCATCCTATCTGGAGATCAAAACCATTGCTGCAGAAAACGACATCCAAGAATTCACCAAGCACCAGAGCAAGCTTCTGCTTCAATTGGCGCACAGGTGGAAGGATTATTATGCTAAGATTAAGTCAGACTTTGAAACCAAATACGGACGGGATATTATCCGTCAATTCAAAAAGCTGCAGGAGGATGGCCACATCGAGATCATCACCTGTGCCGCCACTCATGGGTATCTTCCGCTTTTGTCACAGGACACCTCGGTTCAGGCACAGATAAAGCAGGCGGTTTCAAGCTACACACAATTCTTCGAAAAACCTCCCCGTGGAATCTGGCTTCCTGAATGTGCCTATCGACCCAGATACAAATGGTCGCCTCCGGTAAAGAACAACATGAGAAAGAAGAATTACCTGAGAAAGGGAATAGAAGAATTTTTAAGCGAGAACAGCATAGATTATTTCATTATTGATAGCGCTCTGCTCAAAGGGGGAAAAGCCATCGGAGTCTACATGGATAGATTTGATGCTTTAAAAACTCTGTGGGGGCAATTTGAAAAAGAATATACCCCTCGCGAAGAAGAGATTGATAAAACTCCCAGGGAGGTTTATCTGGTAGGCACAGAGGGAAAGAAGCCGGTAGCGATCTTCACTCGTGATCCGGATACCGGCCTGCAGGTGTGGAGCGGAGAATGGGGTTATCCTGGGGATGGAAATTATCTGGATTTCCATAAAAAACGTTTTCCTGGAGGGCACCGGTATTGGAAGATAACCTCTGCCAAAAGCGATTTGGCTGATAAATGGGAATACTTCCCCGAAGATGCCCAAAAAAAAATTCCGGAGAATGCATCCCATTTTAAAGGATTGATAAAAAGCCTTTTGACCGAATATCACAAAAAAACAAAGAAAAAAGGAATTGTGTGTGCTCCCTATGATGCTGAACTTTTTGGCCACTGGTGGTTTGAAGGCACCCAGTTTCTCAAGCTGGTTTTGAAATATATTTCAGAAGATCCGGAAATTGAGCTCACCACTTGCAGTGATTTTCTGGGTGATGCAAAACCAACACATGTGATTTCCATTCCAGAAGGTTCGTGGGGAGAGGGGGGATACCACTATATATGGCTGAATGAATGGACCCAATGGACCTGGAAGCACATCTATGAAGACGAAACAAGAATGCAAAAACTGGTGCAGGAATTTGGCCAAACCAAAGACGAAAACCTGATAAAGATTTTAAAGCAACTCGCCCGTGAGCTTCTCCTGCTTCAGGCATCGGATTGGCAATTCTTGATCTCCACCTGGAGCGCCAGGGATTATGCTGAGCTGAGATTATCTGAGCATCATCAGAATTTTGTCAGATTGGCTGAAATGGCGGAAAAGTATGGACGTGGTGAATGGATGGACCCAGGCGAATGGGCATTTTTAGGCGATGTGGAAGCCAGAGATAATCTGTTCAAGGATGTAAATTACAAATGGTTTGGTAAACTCGAATTCCCGCCACGGTAGATACTTCCCCCAACACCAAAAGAACCAAAACCTAACTTAAGTTAGGTTCTGGTCATTTCAGATTAACTTTGCTTCCCGTTGGTGTTCCCCAGAAGGGCAGGCACCCGTACGGGTGGGCGTCCGTGCATGGCTGGCAGGCTTCAGCAACGGGAAGAACGGCGGATGAGGAACATCCGCCTTAGGCAGGGATCCTTTGTTAGTTGTACCCCAAAAGCCAATCATTCAAATCAAACATTACCGATCGGGAAAGCTATTTAGAAAGTGGTTGACAAGGTTGCATAAATCATTATAATGTCTATTGACTATCTGGTGAGAGGCAGCTTGCGGGCGACATGGTTGGGTGTCTTTGTGTGGCGGCAAGGCGGGTAAGACCTGACAGAACAAGAAGTTTGTTATACCGAGGTACGCAAGAATTGTTCTTCTCACGATAGGGAGAGCGGATGGAAGACCGTGGAGCACTAGGACGATTCTGGAAGGACCAGCCCCATGTTATTAGGGCATTTCTCGACAGACGACCACTCTTCCAGAAACTTGCTGAGGAAGTTGCGTACATGCTCGCCAAGGGAGTCGAAGCGAGGGCAACGGAATACTCACACATAACTCATAGAGCCAAGACCCTGCAGAGCTTTTGCGACAAACTCTTGCGTAAGGGGTACAAGAATCCGCTGAGTGATGTGACTGATCTTGCTGGCGTCAGAATCGTATACCTATACACTTCGGACCACGCCACGATAGAAGAAGTCATCGAAGATCACTTCATCGTCATCGAAAGGAGTGACAAGGTAGCTGACAGTGAAGCCGAGCAGTTCGGCTATGGAGCGATACATTATCTAGTGAAGCTCGGGAAGAAGGCGAGTGGCGCTCGCTACGATGATCTCAAGGATTTGGTATGCGAGATCCAGGTCAGAACCATTCTTCAGGATGCGTGGGCGATTGTAGCGCATCATCTCAGCTATACACAGGAAACGGACGTCCCAAAGCCATTGCGACGGAAGCTGAACGCACTGTCCGGTCTATTCGAGACAGCGGACGACCAGTTTAATGGCATTAAAGAAGAGCGCGCGAACTACAGCAGTGCTATAGCTGAGAGAATACAGAAAGATAGTCCCGGTATACTGAAGCAAGAAATCAACCTCGATAATCTGGTCGCCTACCTTCACTGGAAGCTACCAGACCGAGAGGCGGCCAGTCTCGCTGCGGCTTCGAGTTTGCTCAGAGAACTGGATGCCGCCGAGTGTCATACAATTGCCCAGATCGATGATGCCATTAGTAGGTCGATGGATGCCATTCGCGCATACGAAGAGAACGCTCCACCTTCAGACGAGGAGACAGGGAAATATGAGGCTTATGCGCAGGTCGGAGTTGTGCGGGTCGCTCTTTCACTTGTCGACGAAGATTACCTCGGCAAGAGGCGCATGAGCAAGCAATTCAAGGATGAGATACGGACTTATCGTCACTTGCTCAAGGGGTAGGGGTGGTCTTAGGTCAGGAGCTTCGTGCTCCTGACACTTTTTATTTGTCAGGTGCTCGGACGAGCCCGTCTGGGCGTGGTGCACCTAACCTACGAGGCTTATACCGTAGGACAGCGGCACAAGAGTGATATGAAGAAACCATAAAATCAATTGTTTCGTATGAGAGATCAGAGATGAACGTTCAAATCGTAATCGCCTTCATTGCTTTTCTGATTAGCGCGCTGGCTGGCGGAGTTGCATCAACGGATGTCATCCGCAGACTCCTGCTCAAACTACTGGGGAAAGAGCCCCCGCGCAAGACATACGCGGAGCGGTTGTCTAACCTGACGAGCAGTCTCGCGAAGGCATCAGGGGAAGTAGATACACTGCTTCACGAGATGACTCGCGTCGCAAGAGAAAGACAACAAGCGGTCAAGAACCTGGAGGTCGGACTGGCTGACCTCGAAAAACGAGAGAAAGAGCTCAAAGGAAACATAGAGGTTCTGGAAAAGGTACCAATCCCCGTAGCAGAGCACTTCGCAAGATTGGTTGAGCCGAGCCAGAAACGGAGCACACGCAGGGACTATATGCTCTTTATTTCAGGCGTTTTGGTTACCACGATTGTGGCGGTGGTTCTCCAACTTACGCTTGGAAAATGAATGTCGATCAAGTCGTGTATCAGGAGCCCCGTGCTCCTGACACTATTCTATTGAAAGGAGGTAGTCTGATGAGATTTGGCACTGTAATGGCCATCAAGGCCATTGTATGTCTCGTGTTTGGGTTTCTCCTCGTGGTTGTACCCGCGGCATTATTGTCATTTTTAGGTATCACGGTAGGCCCGGGCGGCATTTTCATAGCTCGACTGTATGGAGCTTCCCTTTTCGGTAATCTCATGCTCAGCTGGTACGGCAGAAACGTAGCCGAATCCAACGCGCGGCAGACCATCGCACTTGATCTCTTCGTCTATGACGCCATCGGCTTTGTTGTTGCTTTATTGGCTCAACTTTCCGGCTTGATGAACCCACTCGGTTGGTTCATTGTCGTAGTGTATCTTTTCTTCACTTTGGGCTTTGGCTATCACCTGGTTGTGAAGCCGAGAGCTTCTTGAAGGAACGCCGTGTGCTCAGCAAATCTGAGATTCAGTTGGGAGCCCCGTGCTCCCGGCACCATTCAATTGTCAGGTGCTCAGGCGAGCCCGCCCGGGCGTCTGGGCGCGTCCGTCTGGACGCTTTAGCAGAACCTAAATCAAGCTGAAGCTTGATATTCCAGGGATATCCTCCGAGATATTACTTGTTGAAGATGGTAGTTCTTGAGGGTATAAATCCTTCCAGCACCTCTGAGATCATCTCGAATCTTCCAAAGGACGGCATCAGGTAAACTCCATCCACCATTCCTTTTGCCTGCTCCATCATCTCCTTCGCCACTGAGGTTCCCACCTGGTAACTCCGATCCTTAGCCCTTTTCATTCTTTCCCTAATTTTTTCAGGTATATTAATCCCCGGCACCTCATAATGCAGAAATTCGGTGTGCTTATAGCTTCTCAAGGGAAGAACTCCCAAGAATAAAGGGATCTTAACATGAGAGACTTCCTGCAAAAACTGCTTTAGGATTTTAAGATCATATAGAGGTTGGGTGAAGGCGAAATCCGCACCTGCCTCCACTTTTTTTTCAAATCGATCTATCTCCTTCTTGAGATCATCTGCAGTGGGATTTACCGCCACACCCACACAGAAAAAAGTGGGTGAGCCGATGGAATTGCCCGCCCAGTCAGTTCCCTGATTCAACTTGTTTATGATCTTAACCAACCCTATGGAATCCACATCATATACGGCAGTAGCCTGAGGGTAGTCACCTAAAACCGGGGGATCGCCAGTTACAGCTAATATATTGTGAATGCCCAGAGCATGCACTCCCAACAAATCTGACTGAAGACCCATCAAGTTTCGGTCTCGGCAGGTGAGGTGAAGGATGGTCTCTATTCCGATCTTTTGCTTTATCAGATAAGCTAAAGACACACAGCTCATCCTTACTCTGGCCATGGGACTGTCGGCAATATTTATCGCATTCACTCCTATCTGTTTTAATTTCTCCACATTCTTAAGTATTTTTTCCGTGTTAATCCCTTTGGGTGGATCTACCTCCACTGAAACAACAAACTCCTTTCCCAGCTTTCTGGCAAACTCAGAGATCTTCTCTTCTTCCCATTCGGTTGGCTCTTCCTCTTTTATTCTCTCCTCGACCGTGATATAAGTTTTCTCTTCTGGAGCAGTCCCCGTTTTGATATCCTCAAGCATCTTAGATAAAGCCTTGATATACTCTGGGGTCGTTCCACAACAACCACCTATGATGTTTGCTCCACTTTTTATATATTCTTTGGCATATTGGGCAAAATATTCTGGAGAGGAAAGATAGATGAATCTTCCATCCACATATCGGGGGACACCAGCATTGGGCTGAACTGATATCATCCTGTTGGTAGCCTTGCGCAGATGCCCCACCACGTCAAGCATCTTCTGAGGACCTACACTGCAGTTTGCTCCGATTATTTCCACCCCCAGATTACTCAACTTATCTGCCACTTCTTCAGGCGAATACCCCAAAAAGGTCTTACCGTCCTCATCAAAGGTCATGGAAGCTATTATGGGAAGCTGGCAGATGTTTCTTATGGCCAAAACCGCCTGCTTTATTTCCAAAAGATCAGAGAAGGTCTCCACTATGAACAGATCCACTCCACCCTCAAGCAAAGCTTCAGCCTGTTTTTGGAAAACCTCCAGCGCCTCTTTCTCTGAAAGCTCACCCAGTGGAGCCAAAGGTTTTCCCACAGGCCCTATTGATCCGGCGACAAACACATCCCTACCCTCGATCTCCCTTGCCTCTCTTGCGATTTTGGCACCTTTTATATTTATCTCTCCTACCTTATCTTCCAACCCAAAGTTTTTCAACCTGACGCCATTTGCTCCAAAGGTGTTGGTTTCAATAATCTCCGCACCGGCTTTGATGTAGTCCCGATGCACGTTTTGCACTATCTTTGGGTTGGAGATGTTCTGTTCATCGAAAGAGCGTTCGTAGGAGACGCCCCGCATATATAAAAGGGTTCCCATCGCCCCATCACAGAGCATCGTCCCTTTTTTTAGTCTCTCTAAGAACGTACCAAACATTTGACTGCCCCTTCAATATCGGATTAGTGCTTTTCAGTAAACTTTGAACTTTAAACGCTTTTACGCTTTTTCAAGTCTTTCCTTATATAGAGGAAATCTCTGGCACAATTCCAGGACCTCTACTTTTACCTTAGCGTAGATATCTTCGTCGCCCAAGTTGGAGATAACCCTATCGATTAAGGCAGCGATTTTTTCCATTTCCGGCTCTTTCATTCCCCTGGTGGTCAATGCTGGCGTGCCCATACGAATGCCTGAGGTGACGAATGGTTTTTGAGGATCGAAGGGGACGGTGTTCTTGTTAACGGTGATCCCTGCTTTTTCCAATGCCTCCTCTACTATATTGCCAGTAAGATTTTTCTCAATCAAGCTGATCAATAGTAAGTGTGTATCGGTCCCGCCCGAGACCACGTGATAACCCAGGTTTGCCATCCCGGCAGATAGCGCCTTGGCGTTTTTCACGATCTGGTGTTGATATTCCTTGAAGGATGGAGCCATAGCTTCCTTGAATGCCACTGCCTTGGCGGCAATCACATGCATCAGAGGACCTCCCTGAATCCCTGGCATCACCTCTCGGTCCAGGTCTTTGGCAAACTTTTTCTTACACATGATCATTCCACCACGAGGACCGCGCAATGTTTTGTGCGTGGTGGTGGTTACGAAATCCGCATAAGGAACCGGCGACTGATGTATTCCCGCCACGATCAAACCGGCAATGTGGGCAATATCCACCATCAGGTATGCTCCCACCTCATCAGCCACCTCCCTGAATTCTTTGAAATCCAGTTCACGCGGATACGCAGATGCACCACCCACAATCATCTTAGGCTTGGCTTGGGTAGCGATCTTTCGGAGCTCGTCATAGTCTATCACCTCCGTCTCTTTGTTCACCCCATAAGATGCCACATTGAAGAATTTTCCTGAGAAGTTTACCGGATGCCCGTGAGTAAGGTGTCCCCCATGAGAAAGATTCATGCCCAAAAGGGTATCTCCCGGCTTTAAAACTGAAAAATATACTCCCATATTAGCCTGCGAACCGGAATGGGGTTGGACGTTAACATGATCGCACCCAAAAAGCTTCTTGGCTCGATCCCGGGCTAAATTCTCCGCGATATCCATGAACTCACAGCCACCATAATATCTCTTCCCCGGGTAACCCTCGGAGTATTTGTTGGTCATCACCGATCCTGCGGCTTCCATCACCGCCTCTGAGACGAAATTCTCCGAGGCGATAAGCTCCAGACCATTAGCTTGCCTTTTGGTTTCGCCATAGACGACATTGTATATCTCCTGATCGACTTCTTTTAGCTTACTCATTTTTTCTGCTCCTTTTACGTCTTGATGTTTCGACGGTAGATATTTAAGAGACCAGAACCTAACTTGAGTTAGGCTTTGGTTCTAATCTTCTATCTTTGCCTCTATGCCTAGATTTATAACTCTCTTAATATTATTTTCGACAAGTTCCATCTTTTTCCTATCTTTCAGTTTCTCAAATATTAAACGCGAAGCAGTATAGTGAGTCATAGCGCTCTTCAAATCTCCCTTGTTTTCATAAAAAAGCGCC
Source organism: candidate division Zixibacteria bacterium SM23_73_3 (assembly GCA_001304155.1). GTDB lineage: Bacteria > Zixibacteria > MSB-5A5 > MSB-5A5 > SM1-73 > SM23-73-3. Next base: position 17,829 of record LJUX01000017.1, on the reverse strand, counting down.
AGGGTATTAAGGTCAATCGCCTCACCAGCAGTGTAGCTCAACTTTTGATCTAAACCGATCGCCTGATGATATTTTCTTATGGCTCCATCCCAATTTCCCTCTGCTGCATGAACCTGACCTAAATTTATCAAACAGGAAAGTCTGCCGTTTTTGTTATCCGATTCTCTGGAGAGACGATCCGCCTTTTCATAGTATGTCTGCGCCAGGTCTAATTTATCCAGAGCAAAATAGCAATTTCCTGCAGTTACCAGTAGTCCGGTCTTTTGCTCAGGAGTCAAATCTCCGTTTAAACATTTCTCAAATACATCTATTGCCTCAAGAAATTTTCTTTTCTGCTTGAAAGATAATCCTTTTTCAAACAGCTTTCTTGGTTCGCCATTGGAGGTTTTCTTAAGATCGCCATAATATTCCACAAGCATGTGAGAAGGTATAATTTGCTTTTGAGCACCTATCTTGATTTCAGGTGATTTTACTGGATTGGATTTTCCTCTCCGCACGCGGCTGAAGACACTCGCCAGCATGAACAAAACAGCTACTATGCTTAATAAAACCAACAGAAAAAAGAATATGAGAACAAGTATTTTCATTTTGTATCAGTCCAGAAACCAGTACCTGACTTAAGTTAGGTGCTGGTTACGAATTAATAGCATTAGAAGCACAGATGGTTAACCACGAGGCATCTTTCTAATTTAGGACAGAGGTTTTACTGTCCTTTTGTTTTTTTCTTTTCATCCTCTACCACTGCAATCTTTTCCATTGTTTTCTTTACCTCCGCTTGCATACCTATTCCTCGGAATATCTCGAGAGCGTCTTTCAGATACTTCAAAGCATCATCAAGATTACCTCTGAGAAGGTAAACGCCACCGATGTTCCTTAAGGCGCGAGCTTCTCCCTCCCGATAAAATATCTCTTTGTGTATCCTCAAAGCCTCATTATGACATTTCAAAGCTGTATGCAGTTGACCCTTAGCTATGTGTATTTCACCAATAAAATCTATATCACTCGCCTGACCTAGTCGATAATGTATCTTAGTGTGAATTCTTAAAGCAGCATTCAGATGCCTCATGGCTACATCAAATTCGTCCCTTAGATAGTAAACCTTACCGATGTTATGCAGTTCGTTCGCCTCCCCCTCCCGAAAGCCAATCTCTTTAAATATCCTAAATGCTTCATTATGATTTTTCAATGCTTCATCCAATTTACCCTTATCTTGATATATCGCCCCGATGTTGCCCAAATTACTTGCTACCCCCACTCGAGATCTTACCTCTTCATGAATTGGCAGAGCATCCTTATAATATTTCAAGGCGGAATCCAATTCACCCTTCAAGTAGTAGACACTGCCAATGTTGGCCAGACAGTCGGCCTCTCCTTGTCTGTTTCGATTCTCTCTATGGATCGCCAAGGCGAAGTTCTGAAACCCTAAGGCCTCATCCAATTGGCCTTTATCCATATTTATCAAGCCGATGTTCATTAGCGTAATTGCTTCACCTTTTGCACGGCCTATATTCTGATTGATCTCCAAGGCCTCTTGCTGATACTCCAGGGCGCGTTCCCAATCACCCTTCACATAGTACACTATACCTATGTTGCCTAAACAACATGCCTGTCCTGTCGAATCATCTATCTCGAGGTCGATCTTTAATGCTTCCTGATAGTACGACAAGGCTTTGTCCAGTTCCCCTTTATAGTAGTAGATCAAACCTATGTTGCACATAGCATCCGAAGTTACTTGCTTTCTTTCGATTTCATCGTCCACTCTTTCAGCGGTTGATATAGCTTCCAGATAGTATTTTTCAGCTTTTGTAAATTTGCTATGAGCAAAATAAGCGTTTCCGATCAGATGCTTGACAGCACTTTTTTGACCATCATCCTTGCAAACGGAGAATGCTTTTTGTAAGCCTTCGATTCCTTCGGGATATCGGTAGTTCTCAAGATAGTCCAGAGCCTTTCCGACCAGTTTTTTGAGCGTCTCATCTCCGCTGTCTGGTATTCCGTCAAGATAGAACCGAATGTTCTGCCATTGTTCCAACCTTGCCATCTTTTCATCAAGGCTTTCTTCCCTAAATATCTTAGAGTAGGTGAATCTGAATATGCCGTAAAGGAAGCATAGAATCGCAATCACTGTTGCAATCTTACCTAAGGTTGCCCAGTGTTTTTCTTTTAGCATTTTCCCTATAGACCTATAGAAGTGTAGCATCGTCTCTCAGTGCAAGATCGAGGCCGATTAGGACGGATCGTAGTCCGCCTCTACGGCTGGTAATTGTTGATCTTGTCTACTCTTGGTTTGTGTCTTCCTCCTTCAAAGTCGGTAGCCAGCCAAACATCCAAGATCTTTTTTGCCATTTCCTCAGAAACGAAATTGGAGGCTAAGGCAAGTACGTTAGCATTGTTATGTGCTCTTGTTAGCATCGCCATCTCTTCATTCAAACAAAGAGCAGATCTGACTCCTTTTACCTTATTGGCAACGATATTCATTCCATTTCCGGTCAAGCAGACAACGACCCCAAAATCGGCTTCACCTCTGGCAACTGACTCTGCCACCTTAAATCCGAAATCGGGATAATCCACCGATTCAGTGGAGTTGGTGCCAAAGTCGGTCATCTCATGCCCCAGTTGGGTTAAGTATTTTTTAATCTTTCCCTTTAGTTCATAACCTCGATGATCAGCACCAAGAGATATTTTCATAGCCGTATCCTCTGTATCTTATTCGTTTAGTAGAAGTTCATTTACAATTCAGTATATCCAGTTGAAAGCAAAAGTTCCAAATAGCAAGAGTTTTGGACCATACCCGGAGACTGCACCATAAAGGTGGCTTCATCCTCTAACTGATCATGGCGCCCAATGCCATAGAGTAAAGCTTACTTTGAGCGGAATCCGAGCGGGAAAGAAGAACGATGGGTGCGCCCGCTCCCACCACCACTCCACCTGCCTTTGCACCAACTAAGTAAATCAGCGACTTAACGAAAATATTTCCAGAGGCTATATCCGGCACCAGGAATATATCCGTATCTCCAGCCACCGGGGAGATCATCCCTTTTAACCGTGCCGCCTCAGGGCTAATTGCCACATCGAATGCGATCGGTCCGTCAATTATCACGTCTTTGATGTCGCCTCTTTCCGCCATCTTTACCAATCCGGCTGCATCCACGGTCTCCTGCATATCCGGATTGACCAACTCCACAGCCGCCAGACACGAGACTTTCGGTTTTTCTATTCCCAGCTTTTTTGCCACATCCACCGCATTCTTTAAGATGTCGGCTTTTTGTTTAACATCAGGCTTTATGTTCATTCCCCCATCGGTCACCAACATCAGCTTGTGATACGCCTCAACCTCTATCACTGAAACATGACTCAAAAGGCCACCAGTGCGAAGTCCGTTCTCCTTATCCAGAACCGCCTTAAGCAAGGTGGAAGTGCCCACCTTACCCTTCATCAACATCTCCGCCTTTCCCTGCTTGACTGTTTCCACTGCCACCATAGCGGCAAGTTTGGAGTCAGGCACATTGACCATCTCCACCTTATTCAAATCAAGTCTCTTCTTTCTACATAGCTCCTCAATCTTAACCTGGTCGCCGATAAGCACAGCAGAGATTAGGTTCTTTTCTATTGCCTGCTTCACCGCGGCAATTATCGCTTCCCCTTCTGCCGAAGCAATGGCTAATCTCTTCCTCTCCTTATTTTTTACCGTTGAAATCAACTGGTCAAAACTGGTGATTTTTTCGTTTGCCATTTCTCCCTCTTAATAAAAACGATTACTTTCACCTCCCCCCCGATACCCCACTCTCCATTTTCCACAGGATCCGTAGGACATGGAAAGGGGACAGAGGGAGAGATCTTTCCTCAACCCTTAAAAAATAACTCTGCGAAACTCGTTTCTATTCGTACTTCAGACCATTTATCGCACATAGGTCAGCCAATTATGTTTATCCTCGGTTTCTCCGTTAACGATTCCGAAGAATTTCTCTTGCAATTCTTTGGTGACAGGACCACGCTTGCCATCTCCTATCTGTACTTTGTCAATTGAGTTTATGGGGCTTATCTCCGCCGCACTTCCCGTGAAAAAAACCTCATCTGCGATATACAATGCCTCCCGAGGAATGTTTTGCTCGATCACCTTGATCCCCATATCAAGCGCCAAGAAGATTACCGTGTTTCTGGTTATACCTGGCAAAATGGAAGCACTGAAAGGCGGGGTAATCAGGGTACCATCTCTTACTATGAACACATTTTCGCCACTTCCTTCACTTACAAATCCAAACACATCCAGGGCGATTCCCTCCACATACCCGTGCTCCTTCGCCTCCAATTTTATAAGTTGAGCATTCATGTAGTTGGCACCGCTTTTAGCCATATCCGGCATGGTATTGGGTGCCATCCTATTCCAGGAGGAGACGCAAACCGGCACCCCATTTTCTAAAGCTTCAGGACCAAGATATGCCCCCCATCTCCAGACGGCTAAGCATACCTCCACCGGACAGCCGGTAGGATCCACTCCTAATTGTTCGTATCCCCGATACACTACCGGTCTGATATAACACTCATCCAGCTTATTAATTTTTATCAGATCGATGATCACCTGGTTGATCTCCTCCTTGGTGAAGGGAATTTCCATACGGTAGATCTTGCATGAATTGAATAACCGATCGGTGTGAGCCTGCAACCGGAAGATGGCAGGACCGTTCTTGGTCTTATAACAGCGCGCTCCTTCAAAAATGCACGAGCCATAGTGCACCACGTGGGATAGCACGTGAATCTTGGCATCATCCCAGTTGACCAGCTTCCCGTTCATCCATATCTTTTCAACCTTCTCAAAAGGCATCACTCCTCCTTAATTTTTATTTCATTTGATTGCAGAAAATCTTATTCATAGAAATCCAGTTGCGAATACCAGAACCTAACTTAAATTAGATTCTGGATCCCCCTTTTTTTGACAACCTGCCACGCCCAATGCAATGGAGGTAAATTTGGTCTCATGTGAATCAGCCCGGGAGGTCAAAACCACAGGAGTTTTAGTTCCCACCACAATGGCGGCACATTTAGCCTGGGCAAATTCTATCAGCGTCTTATAAACTGCATTTCCGGTTTCGATGTTAGGACACAAAAGTATATCCACCTTTCCCGGCATCTGGCTATCAATAGCTTTTATCTGAGCAGATTCTTCTGAGACCGCATTATCCAGAGCAAAGGGACCATCCACCAAAGCTCCCTTGATCTGACCTCGCCTTGCCATCACGGAAAGACAGGCACAATCTAAGGTGGAGGGCATCTTGTCGGGATACACCTTTTCCACCGCCGCAATGCAGGCTACGTTAGGCAACTTAATGCCCAATGAATGGGCAACATCAACTGCGTTTTGAATGATTTGAGCCTTCTCTACCAGGGAGGGTGCGATATTTATGGCGGCATCGGTAATCATCAAAAGTTTGGGATATGCGGGAATCTCGAAAACAGCCACATGACTGAGAAGCTTACCCGTCCCCAAACCTTTTTTTTTGTCCAGAATCGCCTTCATGAAATGGGCAGTTCCCACCAGTCCCTTCATCACCAAATCTGCCTCTCCCCTGTTCACCAGCTCACAGCATCTCAAAGAAGCAGAAAATCCACCTGACTCCGGTTGGATTTCAAATTTTCCCATATCAATCCTGTGCCTTAAAACCAGCTTTTCTATCCTATCCTGCCTGCCCACCAAGATTGCATCTACGATCTTCTCCTTCCGGGCTTGCTCCAAAGCCAAAAGAACACCCTCATCCTCAGCCTGTGCCACCGCAACTTTTTTGGGACCGATCTCTTTGGCAAGATTCAAGATGTCATCTAATGTCTTCATCACCTCGGGGATTTCTCCGATATAATATTCAGAGTCCACAATAGTGTTTGACAGCCAACTTCAAAATGCTATAATATAAGAGCACGGCATTAACAAAGCAAGAAAATAAAAAAACCAACAGACGTCACGTTTACTTGGAATTTCAAAGGAAAAGAGTGTGGTGATTTTGATGCAGAGCTGTCCTTTTTGCGATATGGCTTTAAACGATCAGAGCACCTTCTGCAAATTGTGTGGATATTCCTTCGTCTTAGCTCTTCCTCTGCCTTTATTCCCCCGTAGAAGATTTTATTTCACCCTTTCGATTTTAAGTATCCTTTCGGGAATTGTAGGTTGCATTTTCACATTCTCCCCCGCACTATATATGGGGAGTTTGTTTTTCGCTATCGGAGCTATAGGACTGGCTGGAGTCACTTTAGAAAGGACACAAGGAAAGTTTGATACCCTTCTAATCAAAATCTTATCTATCGTCGGTTTATTCTTCGGCGTGCTAGGATACATGTTTTTCATGTTCCTCCATTCCAATGTTCCAGGCATTGGTTATACAATGTAGCACATAATAAATCTTTCATTCTCACTGAAGAAATAATAAGGTTCTTTACAGAGTGGACGATTTGCCTTATATTCCGGATGCGAAGAACACACGTGATCCTGTAATTAAAATTATGAAATCTTTATTCCTTTATAAAAATCCGCTTAGACGAACCCTTATGGTTTGCCAGCCTTGGTATAAACCCTCTTGGTTCATACAAAGCCCTAAAGGTTTGGCTACGGCAAATAATTAACAACATAAAAACCAATGTCTCTTCTACAACCTGATAAGGGTATTTCGGAATAACTCTTCACTAAAATATAAAGACGCTTGTTATGAAGTCGAAGAAAAAACGCTTGATTAAGAAAAACGAACATGGAAAAAAAATGCCGCTCTGGGAAAATATTACCATCGCATTCACTTTGTTCATGTTATCCCTCTTATGGATCAGTTCTTTCTTTCCGGAAAGAAGATTGTGGGGGATCAATCATTGGGCCTACTTTCCACTATGGCTCAGAACCGTGGTGATTGCTATTGCATTTCTCATCTTCATTCCTCAAGTAAACCGATGGCTGCGGATTTTTCTCAAGCAGACTGTTGTTCTGGTTTTCCGTTCTTTGGTGGAGAAGCGAAAGTATTTAGGCTATATGTTGATGGCCATAACTTCTCTTTTGATATTTTACCTTTTTAGGACAAAAGCTCACCTTCTGGGGGATGGATTTCAGATCCTTGAAAGCATCAATGCTGGCACTCTCTCGGTCAACTGGAGTCAACCCTTAGCCATCTGGATTTATCTATCCTCATTCGATTTGCTTAATCAGTTCCTTCATCTGGACGGTGCGGCAGTTTATGCTATGGTCAGCTACTTAAGCGGAATGATATATGTTATCTTCGCTCTCCGGGTGGCAATCCTTCTGGGAAAAAGCTCATCTATCAGGCTGTTTTTGTTCCTCATTTTGATATTGATGGGAAGCACACAGCTTTTCTTCGGTTATGCGGAGCATTATCCTCTGCTCTGTTGCGGCATCCTGATATATCTTTTTTATTCTCTGAAATATCTGTTTGGAGAAGCTAAGATATTGGTTCCGCTGATAATCTTCCTGATCCTTATACCAATGCATTTCTCCTCTTTATGTCTCCTTCCATCAATGCTTTTTCTTTTCTTCTTTAAGGAAGAGAGGAAATATCTGGGTGATATACTCAAGACTAAAAAGACCCCGCTTGTATTTTTCTTCCTTATGCTGATATCAGCCGGTTTGGTTTTATATCTTCACAAATATAACTGGTATGTTTTCAGTTATTTTGTTCCGCTTTTGCACGGAGGTTACACTGGGCCAAATTACACTCTTCTTTCCCCGGCCCATATCTTGGATTTTTTAAATCAGCAGCTTTTGGTTTCTCCTGTCGGTTTGGCATTGTTTTTAATCTTTTTAATCCTTATGCCAAAGCCGGAAAGCACAAAAGATCGGGTATTTCAATTCCTGTTGATAGTCTCTGCGGCACAACTCCTTTTTATTTTTCTCGTCAATCCCGGACTGGGAGCACCCAGAGACTGGGATCTTTTTGCCAGCGTGGGTCTGGGATATACAGTTCTGGCTTTATATCTTTTCAGCCGAACTCCACCAGATCCAAAGAGGAGCTATTTAAAACTCAACTTGGTTATCGTCGCTTTCCTTTTCACCTTGCCTTGGATATTGGTAAACGCCAACCCGGACCGGTCTGTGGCTCGATTCAGAAATCTTTTGGATCTTGATCCCAAGAAGAGTCGGAACGGGCATTTCATTCTGGCAGGTTATTTTGACAGAACAGGTAAACCAAAAGATGTGGACCGGGAGAACAGAATGATAAAGGAAAAATTCCCTGAGGTTGAATTGGTGAATCAGGGATTGGGTTTTCTGCAAAAAGGTGATTTCAAGCAAGCTTATGAAGCTATGACTCGCGCTCTCCAGATCTCGCCTGAGTTTGCTGAAGCACATGCTGGATTGGGTTGGTATTATTTTAAAACTGGCGATCTGCAACAATCCGAGCAAAAGCTAAAGGGAGCTTTACAGCTTAAGCCAGACTATGGGTTAGCTTATGCGAATCTGGGCGATATCTACCTCAAAAGAGGAGAATTCAAAAAAGCGGAAAAGTTTTACACCAGATCGGTGAAGCTGGGAATGGATGACCCAAAAGTGTTTAACAATCTGGGAATTTTATACGCCCAATTCGGGAATCTGAATAAAGCTGCCTCGTTTTACCAGAAAGCCATTGCCAAAAACGAAAAATTCGCCAAATCACGCTACGGTTTAGCTTTTGTCTATTATAAGCAGGGAAAGCTAAAAGACTCCTTGAGAGAGGTCAATTTACTTTTGCAGATTGATCCCAATTTCGCCTTAGCATATTATCAGCTTGGATTGACCTATGAAGGCTTAGGAAGAAAAAAAGAGGCGGTTTTGGCTTACCAGAGATATTTACAGATGCAACCCAACGACCCTAATGCTGATCACATTAATAAACTAATTGAAAAACTGAAGGCGAGCTACAAATAAACAATCAGTGAAGAACATCCACTTAAAGGAAAGTGTAGACGGATGGTAGCCGGAGGCCAGTTGACTCAAATGAGCTTCAGCTTGCGGGGTGGGGTAAAAAATGAGGAAGAGCTATGAAAATAAAATTTTTGGGTGCGACTAAGTCAGTCACTGGATCCATGCACCTACTTGAGTCAAATGGAAAGAGGATTCTTATAGACTGCGGGTTTTTTCAGGGAAGAAGGGAAGAGTCCAATCGCCGGAATCGCAATTTTGCTTTCGACCCCAAAAGCATTGAAAGGGTGGTACTATCACATGCTCACATCGATCATTCCGGCAATCTTCCTAATTTGGTAAAACAGGGATACCAAAACAGCATCTACTCCACCTTCGCCACCCGTGACCTTTGCGTGGCTATGCTTAAGGACAGCGCCTATATCCAAAATAAAGATGCCGAATACTTAAACAAGAGAAAAGAGCATCAAGGACTTGCTCCTATTGAGCCTCTTTATGATATTGATGATGTGGAAAAAGCACTCTCTCTGTTCAGAGGAATTGGTTACCGAAAGGGATTTTATGTCTCCGCTGATATAAAACTCACATTCTACGATGCTGGACACATCCTGGGGTCTGCACTTTCGGTTTGCGATATAAAAGAAAATGGAAGAAACTTAAGGTTAGCTTACATCGTCGATCTGGGGAGAAAAAACCTGCCCATATTAAGAGACCCGGACATGGTCAGGGACATTCACTTCATGATCATCGAAAGCACCTATGGCAACCGGCTGCACGAGGATATGTCAGGAACTGTAAAAAAATTAGCCCGGGTGGTAAAAGAAACCGTGCAGAGAAGTGGCAAAATCATCATTCCCGCTTTCTCCCTGGGACGCACCCAGGAGGTGGTCTACTGTTTGAACAGATTGCAGAGCCAGAAGAAAATTCCTGCCATCAAGATTTTTGTGGATAGCCCGCTTGCCGTGAACGTGACCGAAATATTTAAACTTCATCCAGAGTGCTTCGACAAAGAGATCAATCGAATGATCGCTCTAAATGGGAATCCCTTTGGATGGGAAAATATAACTTACGTAAAGGATGTTGAGTCTTCTAAGAAGTTGAATAAGATGGACGAACCTTGTATCATAATTTCTGCCTCCGGGATGTGTGAAGCTGGCAGAATTTTACACCATTTGAAAAACAACATCGAGGATTCAAAAAATACCATACTGGTGGTCGGGTTTATGGCAAAAGATACCCTGGGGCGAAGGATTGTCCAAAAAAAGGAGAAGGTGAAAATATTTGGAGAGCAGTATCGGTTGAGAGCAAGAGTGGAGGTCTTTGACGAATTCTCTGCCCATGCAGACCGAGAAGAACTTTTAGAATACGTGAATAATACGAAGGATTCTTTAGAAGGCGTCTTTGTAGTGCACGGAGAAGAAAAACAATCTCAAGCTTTAGCCGAAGGTATCAAAGATTTGGGAATAAAAAACGTGCTCGTCCCAGATTTAGAAGAGGAAGTGACAATTTGATTGCTTCCTGCCAGTGCAAAGGACGTTTCGAACCAGTAAGAATGTCTGAATATCCGAGTAAAGGCAGCCGCCCCGCTTAGCGGGACGAAAATTTGTGCTTGTTTTCGATTAAGTTTTGTTCAAACAGGCAAACGCCGATTCAAATCTTTTCGAATATAGAGTACATCAAAAACTGTCGATGTTTAACTTGACAAAGTTTTCTGTTTTTGTTATAGATTAATGGGGAAAGGCGGCGTAGCTCAGCTGGTTAGAGCAGAGGAATCATAATCCTCGTGTCCGGGGTTCGAGTCCCTGCGCCGCTATTTTTTTATTGGGTTCTTCTCCACTTTAATGCCTAAAATCCATGAAAAGAAAAAATCCGTAATAGCTTAATCAAGGTGACATGTGGAAGACCTCACCCCCTGTCCCCCTCTCCATTTTCCAAAAGATCCATAGGACATGGAAAGGGGGGAAACAAAGGGGAAAGGATAGAAAGAGATAACAGTTTTTTCCTTCGGACGCGAACCCTATGGATACTGCTGACTATCAGAAATTCCTTATGAAAAAAGAACATCTAAACAAAGTAGGCCTTTCCCCCACAAATATGCTAAAGACACCTGGAAAATCTACCTACCGCTTGAGGCTGATCAAAAAGATATGGAACAATTATGGAGGATTGCTGGAAGGTTTGAGCAGAATGCTGAAGATCGATCCCGCTGTAGCTGTGGCGGTATTATGTGTGGAGGGAAAGGGCTTTAGCCCGGATGGAAGGATGATCATCCGATTTGAGAATCACATATTCTGGAGATATTGGGGAAAATCTCATCCATCTTCTTTCTTTGAACATTTCAAATTCGATCCACGAAGGCCGTGGAGAGGACATAAGTTTAGAAAAAAACCTAAAAATGACTGGACAGTTTTTCACCGGAAAGGACAATCAGGAGAATGGGAGGTTTTTGAATTTGCCCGATCAAAGCACCAGCGTTTCTCCCTTTATTCTATAAGTATGGGAATGCCCCAGATAATGGGATTCAATCACAAGAAGATCGGACATAAATCTGTAAAAAAGATGTTTGACTCTTTTGCCAGAAGCGAAAGAAATCAGATCATAGGGTTATTTGATCTCATCGGCAGAAGAACTTCAAATATGTGTAGAGCCTTAAGGAAAAAAGATTTTCACACCTTTGCCCGGCTGTATAACGGTCAGGGGAGGGCAAAAGTCTATGCTGATCGCATCAAAACCTACTATGAGTTACTCAACAAATTAATTTGACTAAAAAAATTATTGACAAAGATATGTGTTCACGTATATTATTTTAATGTAGGTAAAGCGGGAATAGCTCAGTTGGTAGAGCATCACCTTGCCAAGGTGAATGTCGCGGGTTCGAGACCCGTTTCCCGCTTTTTTATTTGCTGGGCTCCAACAACTCACCTCATTGGGACAGTTTGTTTCAGTTTTGTTTCATCGTTGGGAAAAACGTCTGGCTAACATCTCAAGAGTCGACATGGCAGGGGTGCTTTTTAGAAAAACAGGTCTTTGAAGATTTGCTCCCTATGTTCCTGCTTTTCCACAGGGATAGCATGGCTCGGACCAAATTTATATAGACAGTCAACAAGATATAGTATATCCTCAATGTCCACCATCATATTGTAATCGGCGTCACCCACAAACCACCAGGGTAATGGCGAGGGAGCGTTCTTGTAAAGGCAGTTTACCAGGTATAATACGTCGCCTGAGTCGATGATGCCGTCCGCATTGATGTCGCCAAAACGAATTCCTTGCCCCAATGCAGTTATCTGGTTATCCTCTTTCGTGATATTCGTACACGGCGAGACGAGCACCTTAATATTCTTGTCATCTTCCTTAAGGAGAAGAGAAAGTGCTAAGGGCTTCTACGATTGTATCTTAGATTTATGGTATCACTCTTAGGGTTGCAAAGGGTGTTACCCTAAGCATGACTAATCTGGTTTGAGCTGTCGCCTCGCAAAAGATGTTTTTCAAACCGAAATGAAAAAGCCCCCCGAGATGGAGGGCTTTTTCCCGAAATTAGAGAAGAGGCTATTTCTCAATACTCCACAAATGGATAGGTTTCGTTAGTTTCGGTTTCCCAATTGGGGCCTTCTGTATACTCGGTTTGGGGGATTCTAGGGATACGGTGAGCGGAACCGGACCACCTTTGTAAAGATAGCTAACCAAATAGAGCAAATCACCCATGTCTATGGTCCCATCCCGATTTACATCTGCTACTTCATATACCTGAGGATCGGGTCCACCTTTGTAAAGATAGCTGACCAGATATAGCACATCCCCGAGGTCTATCACACCATCCAAGTTAACGTCTCCGTGCAGTATTGCAGGATTGAAGGTAACCAATCCGAGACTTGCTTGATCAACCTGATGGAAGATCTCATTCTCGATGTCGGGATACAAGGAGTAACCCCAGTAGTTGTACGTTGCAGTTTGATCGTCGTCACAGTACTCCATCAGGAGCTCATAGTTCAAGTTGTCGTAAATCAGGTTGTAATCGCCCAAAGCACAGCCTATGAGAATTGAGAGCAACTGACCAGTGTTACCCGACGGTTCATTCAGCACAATCCCGTAGAAGTTCTCCCTGATCGTGTTTCGCTTGAGATTTGCATAGAGATCGCCCAACCCCCATGGATCCAGATCGGTCGAAGCATAGACTCCCATTGTGCCGTAAGTGCCCAAACCCTCTATGTCATTCTCCCAGACGTTAGTCTCTCCGCTGCCCCCACCATAGAGGACCACCCCGCTGGTGCAGGCAGTGATCTGGTTTAGCTCTACGTTCACCGGCGAGTCGATAGCGATTGTCTGAATACCCTGATCCGAATCCGTGATGGTGTTGTGCGAAATGGAAGTGGGCAAGTCGTTGTTGTTCACACCGAGACCAAGTTCTGAAGTCGTTACGGTGTTCGAATCCATGTTGCCATCTGAATTCCAGTGATAGAAGATGGCCAGGGAAGCATCGGAGACCTCGTTATGCTTAGCGTCTCCGGACGAACCCCACAACATGATGCCGGCAGACTGCATGGAGGAGCCCTTCACATTGGAAACCACATTATTGCTGAAGTCAACCCCGGTTAGGTTGTTCGGATTCTGAGCCGAAGCGTAGATAGCCCTGAGGTAAATGTTCTTCGCTGTGCAGTCACGCACCTTCAAATTGCTCCAATCACCCGTGTTGTAGTTAGTGATAATACCGTTTCGGGCGTCTATGGTTCCTAATGGAGTCAGAGTAGGATGGTCCCCATCGAAGGTGAAGCCTTCTATGGTCACGTCGGTCGCCTCCACCACAAAGATCTGCGAACCCCTGAAGCTGGGTCCTTCCTCCGGGTTTGGCATACCGATGTCCGACGTGGCAGGGTAGACCAAAACCGAGTCCTGTCCAGCCCCCAGTAAAGCCAAGGACTTATCTATCACGGCGTTTTCCTCGTAGGTGTCGGGCCTGGCTCTCAGAGTATCCAAGCTCGAGGCAGCATCGATACCCTCCTGTATGGCGGAGCTGTTGGATGTGTTAACGTACCAGGTCCATGGGTCCGCGTGCGGATCACCAACGTAGTTATCACCCCACCAGGGCGAGTAGTCCACATTGTCACCAGCCTCATCACCGGTTGCGTTAGGGTTGGTGGTCGTGTGTAAAGGCCCACTAGCAGCTCCCCACCAATTCTCCATGGCATTCTGAACCGAGACAGCGTTGGTCCAGAAACCGATGTCGTTACTCGAGATGTCGTTGGATGTAGCGGTGATGTCGACGACATTCGGGCTGTCTTCATAGGCAACAAATCCGTACTCCCAATCTTGGATACTGCTCCCTGTGACCGACACGGTGATGTTGTCGCCTGAGGAAATGGCCCAGGCAGCGACACCGTAGCTGCCCGGCTCGTGTACACCCGTGAGAGTTAGATTGCTGAGGTTCACAGTTGTCGGCGCACCCTTGAATCCGGTTTCATCATATGGCTCCTCTTCCAGGGGTGAAACAGGCTTGACAGAGAACCCGCTTGCGCCTCCTTTATTGTATCCGTAGTCACGGATGCTTACGCCCTCCTCATAATCGACGCCTGCTGTGGCTACGACAGCCCCATCAACTGAGCCGTTGGTTCCCTGGAAAACAATGTTTGCCTGGGAACTTGACACCGAGGACAAGCCAGTTACATCCACTGTCGTCCCGAGGTAAAACAGCATTCCGCTGGCAATCCAGCTTCCGCCAGTATAAGCTATGTCGGAGACCGAACAATCCGTAACGGTGCCGCCGGCGCCAAATGAGATCTGGATACCGTTCTGGGCCGTGACGGTGGTTGGACCTTGGCCGACGACCGTACAATTCTCAACGTTGGCGGTCAGACTGCTTCCTGATAGGGCCACACCGGTCTTCTGGAAATCCTCAACATACGTTCCAGTGACGTTTATGGTGTAGGAACCGCCTGTATCGTTGTAAGAGTAGATACCAACCCCGTGCTGAGCACCACTGAAAGGATCATCTCGGACTCCTGTAACATTGCAGTCGATAACCGAGCCACCCGCGTTCCAAAAAGCTACTCCACAGAAGCGGTAGTTACTGTTGCCCCGCCCTACTCCGTCAATCTGGCAATTCTCAATGACAACATCGATAGCGTCGTGTATTCCAACAATCGGGTAATTGTCGTTGGTCCCTGTGGTAAAATAATAAGTCAAAGAGACCGGTGATTCAATTATGGTGCTGGCAGACGGGCCGGATTTTGACCCCGCTCCGAGGAGGGTCAGACTCTTGTTGATCTCTACCTGCTCTTCGTACGTCCCAGCTGCCACGTTCACCGTCCCGCCGATCGCCACCGCCTCCACCCCATTCTGGATTTTGTCGAAAGCATCATAGCACCAGTAATGACCGTCATTTATACCTAATGGAGTGTAATCGTCGTCAACCCAGACTATAGTCGGAGGGGTAGGGGTGAAGTCACATTTGGTGAAGGTCGAGTCGCACCATGGTTCGTAATCTACATTATCGCTCACCTCATCCCCTTCTCCGTTTGGGTTAGTAGTGGGATGATATGGCCCACAGTACGCGCCCCACCAGTTGCCGGAGGCGTCGACTATTTGAGTTGCATCTGCATTCTCCAGCCCGTAGGTCGAATTATTTGTGATACTATTCCCGTTGATGCTGGAGTTGAGGAAACCGCTGTTGGGGTTACCGTATTGGTCAGGGATATATATGCCCCGTGCACCGACCGCGGTGTGATCGGAAATGATGTTCCCGGTAATGGTGTTGTCTGTTGTGGAATACCAGGTATAAGATGGGTCTCCCTTTCCCCACAGGTACAGGCCGCCCAAGGCATTGCCAGTAATCGTATTGTCCGCGATGGCGTTGTCGTTTCCGTCCTGGAACAGAATCCCATACTTGTATCGATCACTGTCAGCACCGAAGCCGTTGTTGTAGATCGTATTCCCGGTGAAGGTGTTGTATTGGTTATAGCTAGTCAGTTTCACCCCGTTTCTGGCATTGTCATAAATATCGTTGCTGTCCACCGTAGTATACTCGCACGGGATTTCGGTATACGGCATACTAGCAACCAACTGCAGCCCATATTTCACGCTATAGCAGATGACGTTCGATTTGATAACATTGTTTTTGCCTGAGTTGACATATACTCCATAGTCGGAGTTCCCATATATACTGTCTCCTTCAATGAGTACATTCTTCGGCCGACGCCATTCATCCCAAGTCCCCCAAGGCCCAGAATAGCTTGGATATTGGTCATCATAAGTGAGTGATATGCCGGCACCTCCACTGTTGTTCAGAATATCACAATTCTTGATGACCACGTTGTCCGCTGCGCCTCCATCGCCTGCCGCAGAGACGTAGACACCGTTTCCAGGATTAGCTTCGATGACGTTGTCCTCGATTGTGATTCCTGTCAAAGCAGAAGCACCTCCATTGCCATTTATCACCACACCGCCGTATGGTGTGAAAACACTCCCACTGTTTGAATATCCGCCGGTCACATAGAACCCGGAGACCTTCACATCTGAAGCGGTAATCGTGACCGTGTTTCCGACGTTGTTTCCATCAATAATGGTAGTGGATGAGCCGGCGCCGATCAGATCCACTGACTTGGCGATAACTACATTCTCGACATACGTCCCTTCTGCCACAATGACCGCACTTCCCGCAACGCGGTTAACGCCGTCCTGTATGTTGTCAAAAGCATCATATCCCCAGGTGTGACCACCTGCGTTAGTCGGATTGTAGTCGTCATCAACCCAGACTGTATCAGGCGCGCTTGTGAACTCACACAACGAGAGATCATTATTGCTCCATGGCTCAAAGTCAACATTGTCCGAGACACTGTTACCCTGCCCTACGGGGTTCGCAGTGGCATGGTAGGGTCCGCTTATCGATCCCCACCAGTTGCACTCAGCATTGAGGGGACCGCCGGTTGCCGTGGGTTCCACTGAAAGTCCATATTGAGTGTTGCCAGCGATGCTGTTGTCGTGGATGGAACCTCCCGGAACCGCATACGGACCGCCATAAGGTCCGCCAACGCTGCCACCAAAAATGAATATGCCCTGGTGGCAGTTCGTCAGGCTAGCATCATACATATCCAGCGTGCCGATATCCCAGAGTTGGGCTGCCTGACCCTCACCCCACTGACCTTCCGCAACGTCGTCAACATCATTATCATAGATGTTGGCTACATCGGCATGGTTGACCTCAAAAGCAGCCCAGTGCTCGCCTTGCTCGCCCTGGTTGCCACCGATGTTGCTGAAGGTATTTCCGTAAACATTGACCACATCTGTTCTGTCGCTGGCAGAGCCACGCAGTGCCACAGATCCGTTGCAATCATGGATGTGGTTGTCTGCAAAGGTGATTATGGTAAATGACAGGTTGCTGCTACCATCGCCACTTCCGGACTCAATGTCCATCACCGCCCAACCAAGCACATCCTTAAACTCGGTATTGGTGATACTGAAAGACTGACTGAGGTTCTGACCCCCGAAGCCTGGACGCCCAGAGACATTTTCGCCATCAAGAACACAGTTGTCCATGGTGAAACTGTTCACCGTACCCGAATTGTCCATGTCAAAGATCATGTTCCCTCCGCTGGCTACGCCCTTGACATATAGGTTTTCGAATGCGATCCCGTCAATTGTGGCCGTCTGCAGAAAACGCACACCGCCCGTTACGATAGGCCGGTCACTGACATCCCCGTGGAGAATTAGGCCGTCCTTATTGAAGCCACTGGCAAAAACAATGCTTTCATTGTAGATGCCGGAAGCTACGTTGACGGTGGACGCGGTAACGAGGTCGATAGCTTCCTGGATGCGTCCGGTTGTGCCGGTCTGCGGGCTGTCATCGTCCACCCACAATCCGGATAGGTTTGGTTGAAAACCGGGATCACCGCTCTGGTCAGTGCCATCGTGCAGCCAGGGGGTGTAGTCCACGCTGTCGCTTATCGTTCCTCCTA
>LJUX01000070.1 GCA_001304155.1 candidate division Zixibacteria bacterium SM23_73_3 | reverse complement strand
CGAGGCGAACCCTGAACTGTATGGTTCAGGGCAAGCTCGGAAACTCCATTTTTTACAAGGTCTTCTACTTCAATGGAGTGAAGCTGTTTACGATTTTAACTTCCCACCTCTCCTGTGGCTCCAGGGTAATCTTCCAGTTGGGGAAGAGAACCAGACTCTGCTGAACTCTTTCGAATCCTTCTTCGGATAATGAGACGGTATAGACGGGAAAGCGCCAGAGTTGGGATTGTCCGGTTTTGAATCCTGCGGAGCGGTCAAGCTTGAAATTTATATCCAGCTTAAGATGATCGTCTCTTATTCCAAATTCCGTGCACCTATTTGTATTGCCCATCCCGGCCAATTCTTTGGTTTTAACGTCATGATCTTTAATGTAACAGAAGCTTTTTTCATCCTCATCCCACGGGATGGCAAAGCCGAATTCAATCCCGAACCATAGGTTGATTCTCGCCGGATAATTATTTATCAAAAGATAGGAAATGTCCAGATCAGAGCCTTTTGGTGTAAGGGAGATCTTTTTTGCCACGGTCAGGGGAGCTCTTTTGTCTCCCACCCACACGAATCCATCCCGATATAAAGTGAGGTCAAAACCTTTTTCCCCGCTCTTCATCTTATAACGATACGGCTGATTTACAAAATCCCCCTGCTCTGGATATCGACATTTGGAGAAATCCTCCAGTTTTGTCTGCTCACCTAAAAAATGATCGATCAAAGAACCACGCCGGTACCAATCATAGGTTAAAAACTTCTCCAGCCCCTCCTCCTTGGTCAGGACGAGATCGTGGATAGTGGCAACCCTTTCTTTGTCTTCGCCTTTCTTTTTTTCTTTCAACTCCAGAAGCTTTTTGTGATAACCCTCTTCTCTTCTGGTCAAGGTATCCAAAAGATTTGCACTTTTGGGCTTGAAATCCAGCTCAAACAAACTCCCCCCGGAAGAGAGGGAGAAATAAAGACCCAAAATAGGGGTATGCACTAAAAGTTCTTCTGTCCCGTCCTTGTCAAAATCGAAAACCTGGTGATCCACCCAATTCTTGGTAGTATGAGTAAGCTCATCTACAAGCTTTTCTGCTTGGATGAGATTTTGGTAAACCGCGGAACGAAGATGAGGCAGATACAGACCACCGAACACTCCATGCCAGTAAGGACAATTACACTGTCCCTTCCATAGGAGGTCTTTGGCTTTATTTAATTTGGTTTTGCTTCTCCGTTTCTGATTTTCAATTTCACTTATCTTCTGGCTCAACTTAAGCATCTTCTTATGCATGTTGTTTGCTTCGGGATACTTGGCTAAGAAGTTTCGCCAGAAGCCACCTCTTACGAAGAGGCCAAATCGTTCAAATAGATTCTGTTCTTTTAAGATATGTTCAAATTCCTCGTATTCGGTAGAAGCAGGGGCAGGCAAAGCCCATTGCATCATCTCGTGATAGGAAGCGGTAGGGAGATAAACCCTTCCTTTTGGAGGAAGTAAATTCAATGCTTCTTTCAGATGAATCATCTCTATCCAATCTGCATTGTGCTCAATTTCGTCGAAGAACCTTTCGATCCACCGTTCTTTGAAACAAAGCTCATGCGTCTGGGGCCAAACCCCGAATTTTTCTCCATCATCTCCATACACGATGAGATTTTCTCCATCCTCGGAGGCGATCTTTTTGAAGTATTTGATGGTCTCCTCCGGTTCTTTAAAGGGGATGGAGTAGCGCAGAAACTTGGAGGAGGAGAAGAGTGCCAGAAGATATCCTTCCTCCTCGGTAAGATAATAACCTAAAAGCTCTTCGTCGGTCAGGCCGGAATATTTGAAATGGGAATCGTCCACAATGGTATACCTTACCCCGGCTTCAGATAGTGGTTTGGGAAGATGGGGTTCCCAGATTCTTTCCGCCAGCCACATTCCCACTGGCTGGGTGTCAAATTCTTTCTTTAAAAATTCAGTCAATTTCTGGATCTGTCCTATCTTGTCGCCATCCGGGATGATGGTAAGTATGGGCTCATAATACCCTCCGGTAAGCATCTCCACCTGACCTTTTTCCACCATAGATCTCAGCTTGTCCAGAGTTTCCGGATGATGACTTTTTATCCATTCCAGCAGAATTCCGGAAAAATGCAAGCTGATCTTGAAGCGAGGGCGTCTTTCCAAAATTTCCAGAAAGGGGAGATAGCTGTGGATGAAAGCATGTTCAAACACATGCTCAAAATTGCCAATGGGCTGATGATTATGAATGGCGAAAGCAAATTTGATCTTTTTCATAAAAGCACCCCTGGGTATAACTTTGCCCCTCTTAATTTTGAAAGGAGGGCAAAAAATGAGGAGTGTCCACCTTTAGGCGGACCTCAAAGAAGTCCATTATGTTTCAAGTTATTATTGGTCAAGCTAAAGTCGTAGATCCCGCTTCGGCGGGGCTTTACACTCCAGTGAAGCAACTCTGAAAGCTACTTTCTCATAGATCTCCTTATTTGTCTCGGTGATAAATTCCCATACCTAAACAAACCCTTGTTTTCTGTTGCCCCGATTTTATTCACGTTCTGAAAAGCCGAAAAACCCGCTTAGAAGATGCTGATCTTCAGATATTTTTTGGGATGCTTTTTTATATCCAATATCAAAGAATCGACATCTTGGGTGGTTTTCTTAATCTGCTCATAAAGGGTGGTATCATTGAGAAGCTGTCCCAAAGTTCCCTCCCCACTTTCTATTTTGGAGCTCAGTTTCTTGAGGGAGATGGAGACGGAGTCTAAGGTGGTGGTTATGTTGTCCAGCTTTTCCGAGGCGGAACTGAAATTATCCACTGTTCTTTCGAGCTTACTTTTATTTTCTTTCACCATCTTTTTTAGCTCTGCGGAGGTATAAGACAGATCCTCAAGCGTCTGATCGAATTTTTCTTCGTTTCGATCCAGGAAGGTGATTATCTTCTGGGTGATATTCTTCAAATTCTTGATGGTTTGGATCAGCGCATCTTGAGAGGACTGAGTTCCCACCACCGCCTCCAGATGTTCTGCCAGTCGTCTGATCTGGGTAATCATCTCATCCATTTTGCCCATCACTTCCGGAATGCCCATATCATAAAATCCCCTGATTGGTTGGGAAAGATCCAAAAGGGTGTCTGAACGACCGGTTTGGATCGCAAGAAACCTTTCTCCCATCAAACCTATGTTCATTATGGTGAATTTTGCATCTTTTTTCAAAACCACGTCATTGGTCAAATTGAAGGTAACCAGGACATCCCCCTGATATAGTTTTATCTTCTCCACCTTTCCCTTGGGCACTCCGGAGACAGATACTGGGTCCCCCACCTCCAATGATCCTACATTAGGAAAAACCACTGAGTATTTGTATCGGGTCTGATCGAACCTGATTCCCTTAACCCAGATAAGTCCGAGGATAAGGATGGCGCCGGCTAAAATCACCACCAGCCCCACTCTTAGTTCTATGCTTTTATTTCTCACCTTTATCCTTTGTTTTCATGGTCTTCTTCAAATAGTCGCTTTGGTATGAAGGTTCTGTTTGTATTAAAAAGAAAAACTATACTCTGCTTCTTCTTACTCTCTTTCCCCTTCAATGAAGAGGGGTGGTGAGATTTTCAAATCAAACCAAGCCCTAAGGTCTTAAGCTTTGTTCTAACTTATAAAAAACAAAAGTTTTTTATTTCAAAGATCAACTCCATTCTACTATTAACTCAAGGTTATAGCTTCAATTTGTCGAATAATGAGGATAGGTCATGTTTTTCTGCCAGGGGAACGTCCCGGCATTCGCATTTAATCCCGGATGAGATTATTCTTTTGAAGGCAGATATCTCCTCCTGGGATAAAAAAAGATAAGGCAAGATTTTCATACGCTTTGTCTTAGAATGAACTCCCCCCACATTAACTGAATTGATCTTTATCCCTTTTTCCACCATTCTCAAAATATCAAAGGGCGAATCCACTAAGATGACAGCTCTTTCTCCTTTAAATCCGTTTTGCAGAATTTTTCCCACACCTTCATCCACCGCCAAAATAGTGGTTTTCATCTCCGGGGGAACGCAAGCCAAATATAGCTCTCTCTCCCATGGACTTTGAGCCACCTGATCATTGACCAGCACAATCCGGTTAATTTTCAAGCTGTTGCCCCAGCCCACCACCACCTGTCCATGAATCAATCTTTCGTCTACTCTATATAATATGATCGGCATTAACTTTCAGTTCTTATTCCTTTCTCCCCCTCCTGTTTGACTAAAGGTACCAACTGACTTATGGGGAGGGATGATCTCAAGGTAAAGAATTTGACCAGCATGGGCAAATTGACGCCGGTGATCACGGCAATCTTTGGTCTCTCCCCGGGCATTCCTGAAGCCACCTTTTTGGCCGTCTGCCAGCAACTTGTTCCGAACATGTCCACAAAGATCACCACCCCTTCACCGAAATTCTTTTGATTGATCCTTTTCTGTAAAGCCGAAAGCAACTCCTCCTTTCCCCGCCCGGTATTGGATAAGACCGAAAGCCCTTCCTGTTTTCCCATGATTCCTTCTAAGGTTTCTTTCAACCCGAAACAGAGGTCTCCATGAGTTAAGATTACACAGCCGATCATAAAAATGTTTCTTTTGCCCCAACCTTCGGTTTATGGTTGATTAGCGGGATGCGGAAAGGATGAATCAACCTACCTCACCTTAAAAGCTACTCAAAGTCGCTTTCCAGAAAGTCACCTACCGCCCTTCTCCGGAAGATCTCCTCGGAGAGCCTTTTCGAGAACTCTTTGGCACTGTCACGTCCGTAGACCTTCAGCATTTGATTCATGGCAATTACCTCGGAGATGACCGTGATGTCCTTTCCGGGAGAGACCGGTATCATCACCACCGGGATTTCTATTCCCAAGATGGTGGTATATTTGTCCTCTATGCCCAATCTCTCAAACTCGATTTGATCGTCCCAGTGTACTAAAGTGACCTCCACCTCTATTCTTTTCTGCATCCTGATGGCACGGATGCCGAACAGTTTTTCTATATCTATGATTCCAATACCACGTACCTCCATATGGTGTCGGAGAAGCTCATTTCCGGTTCCCACCAGAATATTGGGTGCCTTTCGGACGATCCTGATCACGTCATCTGCCACCAGACGATGTCCTCTTTCCACCAGGTCCAAAGCGCATTCACTTTTCCCCACGCCGCTTTTCCCGGTATAGAGAAGTCCCACTCCATAGACATCCACCAAGGTTCCGTGGATGGTGGTGTGGGGGGCGAATAGCCGATCCAGATACACGCTGAGGCGATTGATGAAATCAACCGTGGAAAGGCGGGTGGAAAAAACCGGCACACCTTTCTGATTGGCCGTCTCCAAAAGCTCTGGAAAGGGGGCAATCCCCTTGGTGATTACCAAACAGGGTAAATCGAACCTGAAGATGTTCTCCACCGCTTTTTTTCGTCCTGATTCGTCTCTGCCAGACAGGAAGGACATCTCTGTCTCCCCCAGAACCTGAGTGCGCTGGCTGGCAAATCTCTCTACAAATCCAGCTAAAGCCAAGCCCGGGCGATGAACCTCATTGGTGGGGATTTTTCGCTTCAGCCCATCTTCATTGGTCAACAGGGTGAGCTCTA
Source organism: candidate division Zixibacteria bacterium SM23_73_3 (assembly GCA_001304155.1). Taxonomy (GTDB): domain Bacteria; phylum Zixibacteria; class MSB-5A5; order MSB-5A5; family SM1-73; genus SM23-73-3. Next base: position 9,458 of record LJUX01000070.1, on the reverse strand, counting down.
ATACATCCTTCCTCTCCCTGTACATTTTTTCAACCGTTACCATCTCCAAAGAAAAATACCCTTTCCCTTTCTCGGATCACTTACCTATTTTTTCACCCGGATAAGCCTCTTATTCTACCCAATCATCCTCCTCCAGCTCATCGTTCCCAGAAGAAACCTCTGCTTTTCTCTTCAGAGGTGAAGCTTTTTGTGCCTCTTTGGCTTTCTTATCTTTAAGTCTTTCTTTATATCTCTTTAGCTGAGCTCCCATCTTATTTATTACCTTTTCCACAGAATCATACATATCAAATGATCTATGTTTATGTTATTGAAATATCTCCCCAACTTTTCGATGTTCTTTTCCGCAAAGTCTCTTAGATCGTCAGTCAAATCAAAATGACGAGCGGTGGTTCTGATCTGCATAAAGTGCTCCTTTCAGTTTGTTTATACTGAGAAAAAGCCTGCTGGTTTAAAAAAACCAACCAGCCTGTAGTTGGCTTAAAAAAGTTTGCTTATCTTGCCTCCTGGCTTGCCTTTATTTTTCTGAGGAATTGAAAATCCAGGAGGAAGGCTGCATCTGTTGAAGGGGAAGACCCACTTCATCTTTAATCCTCTAAGAGGTTATATACAGAATAAGCGTATTTGACAAACTCAGATTGGGTTGGGATTCTTCACTTTCACAAAAAAGTTTCACCAAATCAAAAGCTAGAAAAGAAGCTCTGTCATCCATGTTTGGAAAGAAACAGATTTAAGTTGAATCGGTTGAGGGGGGGGTCACCGTCTCTTCGGCAGAATCACCTGTCTCCGTCTTTACTATCCTCTTACGGAAGCGAGCTGGCATGATCTTTAGCTCTTCTCGGTATTTGCTGACCGTTCTGCGGGCGATGTTTATCCCCTCTTTCTTAAGACGTGCATAGATCTGCTGATCAGACAAAGGAGAGGCGGGATCCTCCTGTTTGATCAAATCGAAAACAAGCTGTTTTACGTGCCGCTTGGAAAGCTCCTCTCCTTTTTCCCTAGGCACCCCGGTATTAAAGAAGTATTTGATTTCAAATATCCCCTGAGGGGTCTGAACATATTTTCCATTGGCCACTCGGGAGATGGTGGCTACGTTCATGCCAACTCTCTCCGCAATTGCCTCCATGGTGAGGGGTTTAAGATGAGAGGAACCGTGTTCAAAAAACTCCTTTTGCTCCTCCACTATCTTCTCCATCACCTTGATCATGGTGGAACGCCTTTGATTTATGGAATTCAGAAGCCAGCGGGCTTTCTCCAATTTTCCCACCAGGTAGGTTTTGGTCTCCTCTGAACTGATGGACCCTTTTTTCAGAAGTTCCCGGTAGGTGTGATTGATCCTCAAACGAGGAACGTTCTTGTCATTATGCAATACCACAAGTTCATCCCCGATTTCCTCCACGGTCAAATCCGGCACCACCGGGCTTGCCGGACGGGTGAACCTGCCCATAGCCGGTCTGGGATTTAACGTCTTTATGAAGTCCATGGCCGCTTGAACCTCTTCAAAGCTAACCCCCAAAGTTTTGGACAATTGGGTGAAGCTTTTTTTCTCCAGATTGCTCAAATGATATTTGACGATACGGAAAGCCAAGCTATCTTCAAATCCCTTCTCCTTAAGCTGAATCAGAAGAGACTCTCTTAAGTCTTGAGCTCCCACCCCGGTGGGGTCGAAGGTTTGAATGAGGGACAGTATCTTGGCAACCTTCTCCTTTGAAGTGTCCAGGGCGCTGGCTATCTCATCTGCGGAACAGACCAGATAACCATTTTCATCTATGTTGCCGATGATATACTCTCCGATTTCAGTCTCCTCTTTTTTTAATCGACTTAGATGAATCTGATCCAAAAGGTGCTCATATAAGGTCTTTTCCGAAACCGGAGTCTTCTCCAGCCTATCCTCCTCTTTTTCCCTTTCCGGTTTGAAGTAAAACTCCCCTTCATCTCTCAGGTAGTCTTCCCAGTTGATCTTATCCAGCTGAGGATCAGACTGATCTTTCTCCTCATCCGTAGAGGTGCTCAAAACCTCGTCCTGTTCCTCTGCAGTTTCCGCCTCTTCCAGAAGAGGATTGGTGGAGAGTTCATGTCGTATCAGCTGTTCCAATTTCAGGATGGGCATCTGCAGAAGCTTCAGCGACTGAATGAGTTGCGGAGCCAGTTTCATCTGTAGCTTCATTTGCATGTCCAGCTTCATAATCGCCTCATCTGAACCTAAGTTGGCTCATCTTAAAGTATTTAAGTCCGTCTTTGAGTTTTTACTCGTGAATTGATTTCATCTAAATCTGGTTCACATTATTAAGATAAACCCAAATTGCCATTTATCAAGCCTTTTTTAGATATATCGGGAGCAATCCAACTTTAGTTTAATTTGAACTTCTCCCCTAAATAGATTTTCCTTGCCTCCGGGTCGGATGCCAGAAACTCTGCGGTTCCAGATTTCAAGATCTCTCCATCACACATGATATAAGCTCGATCGGTGATGGAGAGGGTCTCCCGCACATTGTGATCGGTGATGAGTATCCCTAAGTTTTTCTCCTTCAAACGGTAGATGATCTTCTGGATGTCCTCCACTGCTATGGGATCGATTCCGGAGAAGGGTTCATCTAAGAGCATGAATTTGGGCTGGGTTGCCAGCGCCCGGGTAATCTCCACCCTTCTTCTTTCGCCTCCGGAAAGGGTGTAAGCTTTGTTCCTCGCCAGATGAGATATGTCTAACTCCTTCAACAAAGACCTAAGCCTCTCGTTTCTTTCCTCTTTGGGAATCTTTTGCATCTGCAAAATTGCCATAATGTTCTGCTCCACACTTAATTTACGAAAGATGGAGGGTTCCTGAGAGAGGTATCCGATTCCCCTGCGAGCTCTTTCATACATGGGAAGTTGGGTTATGTCTTCATGGTCCAACAGAATCCTGCCCGTCTCCGGCTTGATGAAGCCAATGATCATATAGAAGGTGGTGGTCTTCCCCGCCCCATTGGGACCCAAAAGCCCCACTATCTCTCCTTGCTCCATCTGAATGGAGACGTCATTCACCACCTTCCTTTTTTTGTAAATCTTTACCAAATTCTTCGATCCCAGTGTCAGCGAATGGTCATTCATCTAAGTCCTCTGTGATCTTTTGTGAAAAATCATTCTTTTTGTTCTGTGAAGTAAGTAAACCTTCGCCCTCGCAAATCACAGGCTATCTTTTAATTCCTCATCAGGTAACTCTTTTATCTGTCCCTTCACGTTTTTTTTGATCTTGAAATGTTTTAGCTCCTGGTCTGCCTCCAGTCCATATCCGGTGATCACGTCTTTGTCTTTGGTGATAGTGACGAAATCGTCGGTGACGATCTTGGCACCTTCCGGGTCCCATCTTAAGCTTTCAGTCTCAAGCTTCACTCCCTCATCCGTGGTCACCACCACGTTTCCCAAAGCTTCCAATTTTTGTTTTCTTTCCCGAATAAGTCCACTGTCTGCCACCAGAACTGAAGTGTGGCTTCCCTCCTTATCATACAAATCCACATGCACCTTTTTGGCTTTTTTCAAATCACGCTTCTCATACACCTCCACATATTCAGCGAAGATCGTCGCCGATCTTATCCCTTCCTGGCTGAAGGTTATGGTGGAATTCTCCATGATCTGATCGGGGACATCCACAGGAAGAGGGGGAGCATCAGATTCATCCCTGCCACAGGCACAGGTCAAAAGCAATATCAAAACAACTATCTGGATGAGTAGAGTTTTCTTCATATGCTTCCAACTTAAAGATACAAAAACATTTTCACTCGTCAAGAGATTTCGATCCGAATTTGAATCTCATTTGTCCAATTGGATCCGTAGGAAGTAGACTGACCTGTGGACATTAAGTCTTTTGAATTCCAAATAGAAACCTGGTGGTCAACTGCAATTTGGAGATGCCTTTTTCCTGAAGGAGGTGGCAAAGAGGAGAAATGAAGTTGATGATGTTGATCCACATTGGGGGTAATTTAGTAAGTAGGGGCGATTCATGAATCGCCCCTACAAACTATGATACGCTGATGCACTCCAGCTTATTTCAACAGCACGTGTTCGTCATGAACTCCTCGTCCGTGATGGAAACAATGGTAACCACTGCTCCAGGCGGGTATTCCATGGCTGGACGGCTTCACCCGCCGTTCATTTCCCGTTGGGGAAGAACACCAACGGGAAGCAAAGTCCGTGACGGAAGCCTAAATGGTAACGGACGAAGACGTCCGTTACCAACCGGGGAAAAAGTAGGGGTCGCATTCATGCGACCCCTAAAAAGCCAAATAAATTGGGCAACCACCTCTCACCGAGGGTTTGGGAACGGGATCGCCGAAGCTAAAATAAAAAAGCCCACCACAGTTCGGGGGGGCTTTTTCTTTTCAAAATTTTTCGATGTTTTTTAGTGGAGATACGCACGCAGGGATTTGCTGCGGGAGGCGTGTCTTAATCTTCGGATGGCTTTCTCCTTTATCTGTCTCACCCGCTCTCGGGTCAAGTTGAATCTGGCTCCGATTTCCTCCAAGGTCAACGCCTTCTCCGAATTCAGGCCGAAATAGAGGTTGATCACTTCCGCCTCTCGGGCAGAAAGCGAATCCAAAGCCCTTTCAATCTCCACCTTCAAGGATTCGGTCAACAGATCCTCATCCGGTGCGGGTTGAAATTCATCCTCTAGAACGTCTATGAGGCTGTTATCCTCGGAGACCGAAAACGGAGCATCCAAAGACAGATGGGTGTTGGAGATTTTCAAAGTGTCCGACACCTCCACAGAAGATAAATCCAGCTCTTTGGCGATCTCTGCCGGTGAGGGCTCTCTTCCATACTCCTGCTCCAGTGAGCTGGAGATTTTGCCTATCTTGTGCAAAGTTCCCACCCGGTTTAAAGGCAGTCTTACAATACGTGACTGCTCCGCTAAAGCCTGAAGTATCGCCTGCCTGATCCACCACACCGCATAGGAGATGAATTTAAATCCTCTGGTTTCATCAAATCTTTTGGCGGCTTTGATCAGCCCTATGTTTCCCTCGTTGATCAGATCAGCCAAGGAGAGCCCCTGGTTCTGGTAGTGTTTGGCTACCGAGACCACAAATCTCAAGTTAGCTTTGGTTAACTTCTCCAGGGCTTGCTGGTCTCCCTGCTTGATCCGTTTGGCTAATTCCACCTCCTGCTGGGCGGTGATCAAGGGAGTCTCTCCGATCTCCCTTAAATAAAGATCCAGGGATCTGTCCTCATTCCTGTATCTTCTTGTTAGCTTTGCCAATTTTTAAATCCTTCCTCCTTTCCACGGATTTTGAGATTGAAGGTTAAAATCGACATACTACTTAAGGCTTGACCGCTATAAAGAGTGGTTCTCCATCTCTATAGATTAAGAAAAGAACAGCTTTCTTCTTTTCCTTCAAGGATCTGGCCGTCTTTTGGTAGTCATCTAAATCCTCGATCTTCTGATTGTTTATTTTCACTATGACGTCACCTGAATGGAACCCTGCCTGTTCAGCCGGGCTTCCCGCTCCAACTTCTAAAACCATCACGCCCGGGTGGAATCTTACGCTCAATTGAGCAGCTAATTCCCGGGTGGACGTGTCTACCTCCAGACCCAACCATTGTTCCCTCTCCTCCTTCTCGGATGGCTTTGCCTCTGTTACAGAGAGGAACTTTTCTCTATCCGCCAATGTCAGTTTCTTGGAAAGCTTCTTCCCATCTCTTAGGATGTCGAGGCTGACCTTTTGTCCCGGACCTGCCTCCGCCACCATCATTCTAAACTTCTGGCCATCTACCACCTTTTGTCCGTTGAATCCGGTTATCACGTCACCGGTTTTAATTCCCGCTTTATCTGCCGGTGTTCCTGGCTGAACCGAACGCACCAGCACCCCTTCGGCAGAAGGAAGGTCCAGAGCGTCTGCGGTGTTTCTACCTATCTCTTGAAAACCTATTCCTAAAAAACCTCGGGAGACTTTTCCTTTCTCTATGAGATCGGGAATCACCGACTTAGCCAAGTTTACCGGGGCGGCAAAGCCTATTCCGATGTTGAACTTCATCCCGGTGGGATTGGTGATGGCGGAATTTATTCCTACCACCTCTCCATGGATGTTCACCAGAGGTCCACCACTGTTCCCCGGATTGATGGAAGCATCGGTCTGGATATAGTTTTGATACTGGGGGGTGTTTTCTGGTCCAAAATTCAAGTTTCCCCGTCCTTTGGCACTGACCACTCCCACGGTGACGGTTCGATCCAAGCCCAGTTCTGGAAAGGGATTACCTATAGCCATGACCCATTCTCCCACCCTCAAAAGATCCGAATCTCCAAACTCAGCCACGGGGAGTTCATCTTCTGCGTTAATCTTCAGTACAGCCAGATCTGTATCCTTGTCCAGACCCACCACCTCCGCCTTATGCTGACTGCCATCAGACAGCTTGACGGATATGTTGTCTGCACCAGAGACCACGTGGTTGTTGGTCAAAATATAGCCATCCTCTCTAAAGATGAAACCGGAGCCTAAACTCTGGCTCTTCTGAGTGGATGGCTTTCTTTCCGGCATCTCCCCGAAGAATCTGCGAAAGAAATCGTCAAAGGGAGAAAAATCATGAAAGAAGTCACCTTTTACCACTTTTTCGGCTCTTATGTTCACCACCGCCGGGCTCACCTTTTCCGCCACCATGACAAAGGGACTCTCCGCCCCCAAAAGAAGCTCATTCGTTGATCCGAAAAATTGATCTACACCCCTTCTTGGGTCCTCTGAAGACGTGGTTGCCTGAAGGGCGCCTGAGGAAAAAGACCACTTTAAGCCAGAGGCAAGGAGTATGCCCACCCCTACGAAAATCAGTGCAAAAAGAGAAAAGACAAAAAGCTTTTTCAATTTGAAAAGCAATTCACTATCTTTCAAATCCTTCTCTCCAGAAATCTTGTGAATTTTTATTGATAAGACCCTGTGCCCCGGGTGTCGAGAAGAAATCTACACTATTTTTTAGCGAACCTGAATTTCGATTTAACTTCAACTTAACTTCTTAGGTTTTCCTGTCCCTGCAAAAACTTGCAGACAAAACGCAACATATTATACGCTCAAACTTCAAATCTGTTGCAGTCCCGATTAAAAAAAATAGAATTTCATCAAATTCTGCCCCAAATAGGCTGGCAACTTTGATAAATGAGGTTTTTTTCATCGCGGGTGAGCCTGAGATATTCAGATTCGGTTAGACTGGATTTCCTCCAGTTTTTTGGCAGAATGTTCTTGCCAAGATACGGTTCCAAGATTCCGGACCCCAACTTAAGTTAGGTTCTGGCAATAATTTTTTGTAATTTTCGGCTGTGACCGGCTCATTATGCCAGGCGATTTTTATCTCAACGATTTGCAGGTTCTGCCTTCTTTGTCAAATTCGTCTTTTTTTCACTTGACCTGAGCAGTTGCCGATACATATAATAACTTCGTATAAAAGAAAATGCGTACATTCAAAATCTTCGATAACGAAATTTAAAGTTTTTAGGAGGCCATATGAAGAAGTCGGTATTTTTTGTTTTTCTCCTTTCTGGATTTTTGTTTTTTTGCATAAACATGATGCATCCTGATGCGGCATCGGCAAAGGATGATCGAAAAACGCTGAAGCTTTTCCAAGATTTACAGGGAATAATCATCTCCGTATCCAATACCATCAAACCCTCGGTGGTGCACATTGAGGTAGTGAAGAAGACCGGGCAGATTAAATATAAATCCTTAGCCTCCGGCTTGGTGGTGGACAGAAAGGGCTTTGTTCTCACCAACGACCATGTGGTGGATGATGCCATGAGCATAACGGTAACCCTTCCCAGCAAGATCGAGTATCCGGCGGAGATCATCGGTACGGACAAACAGACCGATCTGGCTTTAATTAAGATAAAGACTGAAGAGGAGCTTTTGGTGGCGAAGTTAGGGAATTCGGATGAGGTGGAGGTGGGGGAATGGGTTATTGCAATAGGTAACCCCTATGGATTCGATCGCACCGTCTCATTCGGCATCGTCAGCGGGAAGGGGAGGGTGCTTCATAATTTGCCCATCGCAAATCAGTTGATAAACGACTTTATCCAAACCGACGCCGCCATCGATCCGGGCTCGTCCGGTGGACCCCTGGTGAACCTCAAAGGAGAGGTGATTGGCATAAACTCCATTGGATTCGGTAGGGGTCAGAGCTTCACCATCCCCATAAACATAGCCAATGAGGTAAAAGACAAGCTACTGGCAAGTGGCACCATCCAGCGAGGCTGGATCGGCATAGCCATCCAACCCTTAAGTCGGGACTATGCCCGATATTTTGGAAATCCCCAACTGGAGGGTATTCTGATCTCAGATATCATTGCCGACTCACCCGCTCAAAGAGCGGGCCTTCTGCCGGGTGACATAGTAGTTGAATATAACGGAGAGAAAACGATGGCGGAAAAGGAGGAGGATCTAAATAAGTTTCAGGTTTTGGTTTCGCAGAGCGAAGTGGGAAAACCTGCCCGTCTGAAGATTGTCAGAGAAGGTGTGGACACCAGTATTTCTGTGGAGATCTCCATGCAGCCCAAGGTGAAGGCAGATGAATTTGAGACCGTCTTCGGTTTCACCGTAAAGGAGATCACCGACGTTATATACCGTCAATACATGCTGGAGGATAAGGAGGGGGTGATGGTCTCCTTCGTGGAGGTGGGAGGAGCTGCCAGCACAGCCCTGTTAGAGGAAGAGGACGTGATTAAAAAGGTGGAGGATTTCGAGATTAAAAATTTAGATGACTTCAAGAAAAGTCTGGATCAAGTAAAGGATAGAGAGCGAATAATGTTGACGGTGAAAAGAGGAAAGAACCTAAGATTCGTTTTGCTGCTCCCCAAACAAGAGGAAAAAGGGGCCACACCTTAGAAGGATGGGACAAAGCCTCCGCCGCCGGGGGCGGACCCAAGACTCTTGTGGTTGAAATAAAAGTTTGCATTCTTTGGTGAGTTGTTGACATTTCGATGTCGGCACCGGACTTACTGGCGTAACTGACGTTACTGCCAGATGGGACGGGGGTTGTACGTCTGTCCGCCAGAAAGGGGCGGCGGTGTAATCCTTCAGGTCAGGCCTTTCCTTCGACACTGAGTCTCAGGACGAAGTGCAGGACAAGCCCCCGCGCCCCAACAGGATGTTTCGATGTCGGCACCGGGCTTACTGGCGTTTCTGGGCTTTCTGGCCTTTCTGATGTTCATTTTTGAAAAATTTTCATCATCTGTAATCATGTGCTCACCTTTATACCGTTTTTACTCAGAGGGATAGGTGTATCCGTTCATAAGGTGATAATAGGAGAAAGGCGATCGCAAAAGGCTTTTTCTTTGAATATGAGCCTTATTCCGTCTCATATAACTCTCCTTGATAACAGGGGAGCTATCTCGATCACCATAAAAATCGTAGTGAAATTGCCTTTTGGAGAAGTTACTAAGGGGAGCATATAATTGTTTACACCCCCCCCTTTAGAAAAGGGGGCTCTACGAGACGAGTTTAGAACTTTTTTTA
>LJUX01000016.1 GCA_001304155.1 candidate division Zixibacteria bacterium SM23_73_3 | reverse complement strand
GGGAAAATAAGGAATCCGCAGGATCACAAAGCCGCATTTTGTCTTAAACAGGAAAGCTTACTAAGATGCTGATATGGGCTTATCCTTTGGGCACCATCTTCCGATAAAAAAGTTAAAGGGTTGGCTAAAGGCAGGTGGTCAGGAAGAAAATTTAATTGGCCAACACTGGTTTGAATTTAAGAAGAGAAGAAAACGGATGCCCGGATCGGAGATAAATTTCACCATCAGGGTATTATCAGCAGATGTGCCTCAGCTTAAGTAAGATTCATCATGCCATGGTTTCTTTTTATTCAGATGTTTTTACTTTGGATGAAGATCCTCCAGGAGGTTCTTTGCTTAAGTTAAAAGAAGTTACCAAGGTTTTCGAGGGAAACGTTCTTGCCTTAGACAAAATCAGCTTCCAGATGGGGAAAGGAGAGTTTCTCTTTCTGGTTGGTTCCAACCAGGCGGGTAAAACTACCCTACTAAGATTGATAGCTTCAGAGGAGAGACCAACTAAAGGGGAGATCGTCTTTGAGGAATTCAACAGTCAAAGGATGAAGAAAAAATATGTACCTCTTTTGAGGCGCAAACTGGGTAGAATCTTCCAGGATTTCAGATTGATAAACCATATGGACATTTTTGATAACGTGGCTTTGGGTTTGAGAATAATGGGGAGACAGGAGAAGAAGACAAAAGATAAGGTGCATCAGGTTCTGGGAATGGTCGGGCTTTCCGGGAAAGCTAAACTTTTTCCCCCCAGCCTGTCTTCGGCAGAAAAGCAAAAAGTAGCCATTGCCCGTGCTATCGTAAAAGTTCCTCCTCTTTTATTGGCGGATGAACCCACTTTAAATCTGGATGAAGAGAGCTCAGAAGGGATTCTGAAGTTGATTAAGAAAATAAATCTTCTGGGGACGGCAGTTCTGTTAGCCACCCACGATTTTCGCTTATACAACAATAACCAAGCTAAGATACTTAAAATGGAAAAAGGTAAACTCATTTAAGCTCGAACCTGATTTCCCCATACTGGTAGTTCATAATAGCGTTTTTTATTATCTTCAGCGCAATTCACGGGAAAATATCTATGAGAGTTTTCTATTTAATTGGCCAGGCTTTGTATGGGCTTAAGAGGAGGTGGAGCTTTAATCTCATCCTGATGGTTTGTATTGCTTCTTCTTTTCTGGTATTTGACACGTTTCTCTTAATCACTCAGAATCTGAAAAGTGTGGAACAAAAACTGAAAGGAGAAGTGCAGATAGAAGTTTATTTAAACGACGATATCACCACTCTGCAACTTCACTTGCTTCTCCAGAGCCTAAAAGGGTTTCCGGAGGTGGAAAAGGTGGAGTATAGATCCAAACAGGAGGCTTGGACTCAGTTGGAGAATTATCTGGGAAAAGACCTTCTGGAGGGCTTGGACTCCAATCCGCTTCCAGCCTCCTTCTTGCTCGGTCTGAAGAGAGAGCATACAGGATTCGAGCAGGTGGCTGAGGTAGCCTCAAAAATTAAAAGCAAAGAGGGGGTGGAGGATGTGGAGTTCGGCGGAACTTGGCTGAAGAAGTTAGACCAAGTCATCTTCATATCTTTTGTAGTTGACATCATCTTCGGCATATTTATAGCCATAGCAGTGGTTATGATTGTGTCCAACTTCATGCGAGTGGTGGTTCTTTCTCAAGCAGAATCCATCCATATAATGAGCTTGATGGGAGCAAGCAAAGGTTATATCTCCTTTCCGCTATTGGTTCAGGGACTGCTTCTTGGAGGAGCTGCCGCCTGGGTAGGGGTTTTATTCCTCTGGGTGGGTTATTTGCTTTTCGCAAGCCAGATATTAGCCATTGCGTTTCTGCCCTTTTATATGATCCCGGCTCTAATTGGTTGGGGAATGATTTTGGGAGCTTTGGGAAGTTTTTTCTCCATAAGAGGACATCTTGAAAGCTGACATTAAGAGAAACATGAGTAAACCAACCTTTGATCAATCATTAAAAGGCATGAGGGGAACTTCTGATCTGAGGTGCTGCACAAGAAGATTCCTCAATTTATTTTTGTTGGTTTTTTTCTTCTGGTTTTGTATATTTATCAGCAAGGCTGAGTCGGACACCCTTAGAACTGACATAAACCAACAAATGGGTGAGTTGTCCAAGATTAGAAAGGAACTGATTGAGAAGAGAAAAACAATGGAAAGACTAAATCAAAAGGAGAGAGGTGCCTTTGCTGAATTCCTGGACTTAGAGGAACGTATAGAGCTGACCGAACGACTTATTAAAAGACTGGCTTTTAAAGAAAAAAGCATCGCTGAGGAATTGCGAACAAAAGAAAGAATCTTAAAGGAGACCGATTTAAAGCTGTGCTCCCGTGATGAGCATTTACACCGAAGATTGAGGGAAACGTATAAACATAAAAGATTTAGTTCCTATGCCCTGATGTTTCAGGCTTCTTCCCCGTTGGATTTGATAAATCGACTCAGATTCGCAAAGAGGATTCTTCTGGAGGATCAGAAGATGCTAAAGGGTACCCAAACCCTTAAAGCGAATCTGGAGGAAAAGAGACAAAACTTGAGTAAAGCAAAGGCGGAACTATCCTGGCTAAAGGGAAAAAAATCCGAGGAGCAAAGAACCTATCAAAAGGATCTAAAGGAAAAGGAGAGGTGGTTAAAGAAAATCGAGTCGGAAAAGAAGCTCTATGCTCAGTCAATTGGAGAACTGGAAGAAAGTGTTTTTGAGATGCACCAGATTCTTGGTCGACTTCAGAAGGAGAAGAGATATGATATGGCAGGAGAGTTTGAGGGGAATAGTTGGTTTGAAACTTTGAGAGGAAAGCTTCCCTGGCCAACTAAAGGAAGGGTGATATCTTCTTTCGGAGAGCAGATCCATCCCCGGTTCCATACAAAGACAAAAAACCCCGGGATAGAGATAGAGGCGGAGCCAGGGAAAGAAATTGTGGCTGTGGCTAAGGGGCGGGTGGTTTATTCCTCGCGATTAAGAGGATACGGAAATTTTTTGATACTGGAGCATGAAGAGGGTTACTACACCCTTTACGCTTGTCTGTCAGAGATTTTAGTCTCACCAAGTGAAGAGGTGGAAAGGCTTCAAAAAATTGGGGTGGTGAGTGAGGGTGAGTTGATTTCTGCTCCCCGTTTACATTTTGAAATCAGAAAAGGGAGAGAGCCCCAGGATCCACTGGAGTGGCTTAAATAATGGCGTTTGCTGAGGTTTTGGACCAGAAGGTCCCCAAAAAAATCCTTTGCGGGGCTTTGAGAAAAAACTTTTTGGCCTCCACTTATCTTTTTTACGGAGACCAGGGAACAGGAAAATGGGCTATGGCCCTGGAGCTGGCCAAGGCGATCAACTGTGAGAAAGGTCAGAGGGAGGCATGTGATGCTTGTTCCTCCTGCCTGAAGATCGACAAGATGATACATCCGGATGTGAAGATGATTTTCCCGGTTCCATCTGTCAAATCAAAGGAAAAAGACTCAAAGGAGATTGAAAGATACAAAAAGCTTAAGCAGGAGGAGCCCTATACTATAGTCAGGTTTGACAGAAAGGTTAATATTCCGGTGGAGTATATCCGGACCCTACAAAGGGAAATCCACTTGAAACCCTTTGAGGGAAAAAGAAAGGTGATAATTATAGCCGAGGCGGAGAAGATGCACAACTCCTCTGCCAATTCGCTTTTAAAAATTTTGGAGGAGCCACCCTTAGATGTAAATGTGATCTTGACCAGCAACGATGTGAATAAACTTTTACCCACTGTGGTCTCTCGTTGTCAGCAGATAAGATTCGGGAAAATACCAACAAGCATAATTGAGGAAAAACTTATGGAGGCTTATCATATAGATAAAGAAAAAGCTTCATATTACGCCAATATCTGCAATGGAAGCTATGGGAAGGCTTTAGATTTTTTGCGTGGAGAGAAGGAAAATCTCCGGCGGGATACGGTAGATCTTTTGGGGGTAGCTACCCACGGCAAAACCAGCCAGATCATACAAATGGTTAATCAGATGCTGAACCGGTGGGATAGGAATTCTATTCTGGAGATGTTTGAGTTTTTGGTCTCTATTTCCAGAGACATATATATGGTTCAAGAGGGATCTTATCGGTTGATAAACTCCGATATGGCATCTGACGTGGTCAAACTATCAGAAAAGTTTGAGCGTCAAAATAAGGTAGAGCATGTTTTCCGAATGGCCGATCAGATCAGATTTGACTGCCAGATCAGAAACGCAAGCCAGAAGTTGGGTCTTTTGAGTTTGTGTTTGAAGATAAAAGAGCTATCAAACAGAGAAGCCATCATACCTTAATGAAAGAGGAAAGGCCAAGGTAGGGAGGCTGGATGAATGAAGAGAAGCAAAGGAGTAGAATGTGGCTGAGATTTATCTGGTGGAATTTAAAGGATCGCGCAAAGAGTATTTTTCCAATCCCGATTGTTTGAGCATAAGACCAAATGAGTTTGTCATAGTTCAGGCGGAGAGGGGAGAGGATATGGGGAAGGTGACCAAGAGGATCCCCGCAGAGATGACCAAGGTGGGAAGGAAACTGCAGAAGATATTGCGCTTAGCTACCCAGGAGGATTTGAACAAGTTGGTGACCAACCGAGAGAAAGAGAAGGAATGTTTAAGACAATGTGAGAAGATGACCTCCGAGAGGAATCTTCATATGAAATTGGTGGATGCCGAGCTTCAGTTTGACAATAACAAAATCACCTTCTTTTTTACTGCAGAAAAGAGGGTGGATTTCCGCGAGCTGGTAAAAGAGCTGGCCTCCACCTATAAGACTCGCATTGAGCTGAGACAGATCGGAGTAAGGGACGAGGCAAGAAGGATTGGTGGATTCGGAGTGTGTGGACTGCCTCTTTGCTGTGCCAGTTTTATTCGAGAATTTGAGCCCATCTCCACTCACCTCGCCCGTGAGCAGAACCTCTCTTTGAACCCGGCTAAAATATCGGGAAACTGTGGCAGACTTCTCTGCTGTTTGCGATATGAAAAGGAGCTGTATGAGAAAAGTCTTCCCCTATATCCCAAACTGGGTGAGAAATTCAAAACTGAGAAGGGCGATGGGGTGGTGGAGAAGATCAACATCTTCAAGGAATACATAGTTGTGAAATACGAAACCGGTGAGGAGGAAAAGATAACTTTGACGCAACTGAGGAAAAAAGAGAGGGATAAAGCCAAACATCTTTCCAAGGTGGCAAACCAGAAAGATTTAAACTCCTAAAAAGATCCCCGCATGTAGGATTGAAAGGCAGTCCAGCACTTGACCTAAGTTAGATGCTGGGCTCGGCGTTCAAGTATTAGGTTCAGTGTTATGATTTAACTCTTTCTCTGGATGTAAGTTAGATGTGAAAATTTTCTTAAAGGTTTCGCCATAATTTGCGACTACCAGTTAGGAATTCATTTCTCTCACAGACCCAGAGTTATCTATTACATCGGGATTTTGTCCCAGATGGGTCTCCGTAGTACAGATGCGTTCATCTAAAGACAATGAAAAGTGTGGGATAATCTCATTTGGTCTGCCTAAAGACAGATACTCCAAAACTATGAGTTGTTCTGGAGTGTCAAACCCTGCCAAAGTGGGCGGACGCTTACCCGTCTGGGCGGGATCTATGACTTTAGCTTGACTAAAAAACTGAGAGTTTCTGTTTCATAAATTTCAGTGCTAAAACTTGATCGGAGGATTAGTTAAGTTTTAACATGAGGAGGAAAAATTGAGCCAAAGATTCATGGTTACCACCCCCATCTATTATGTGAATGATAAGCCGCACATAGGTCAGGCATACACCACCATTGCCGCAGATGTTTTGGCTCGTTTTCATCGAGCCGGCGGTGAGGAGACTTTTTTTCTGACCGGTACAGATGAACATGGTTCCAAAGTAGAGGAGACGGCCAAAACGCTGGGAAAGACCCCTCAGGAGTTATGTGACTTAAACGTTGAACATTTTAAGAAAGCCTGGAGAAGTTTAAACATATCTTATGATTATTTTGTTCGCACCACTGACGTTCGACACCAGAAGGCAGTTGAAAAACTCCTTTCCCTTCTTCGTGATGCTACCACCGAGGAGGGGGAAAAAGTTATTTATGCGGGAGAATATAGAGGACTCTACTGCGTGGGGTGTGAGAAGTTCATCACCGACAAGGAACTGGTCAATGGCCTTTGTCCGGATCACCTTCAGGAACCCAGAAAGGTTACCGAAAAAAACTACTTCTTTCGACTCTCCTCTTATCTTAAACAGGTTCAGAAGTTGATAAGAGAGGACCAACTCAAAATTTCTCCGGCGGAGAGAAAAAAAGAAACTCTTGGGCTTTTGAAGCAGGGGTTGGATGACTTCTCAATTTCCCGGGAAAAGGTAAGCTGGGGCATACCGCTTCCTTTTGACCCGGAACAGAACACATACGTTTGGGTAGATGCTCTTCCCAACTATATTTCCGCGGTGGGTTATGGCGATGACTCGAAGCAGTTCCAGAGATGGTGGAAAGAGGGAAGGGTGGTGCATTTGATAGGCAAGGATATTTTGAAATTTCATGCCATCTTCTGGCCAGCCATTCTCTTGGCTTCAGGTGAGAACCCTCCCAACCAGATATTTCTTCACGGGTTCTTCACCGTAGATGGCCAAAAAATGAGCAAAACTTTAGGAAATATAGTGGACCCTGAATATCTGGTGGAGCAGTATGGTTCTGATGGAACACGTTATCTGCTTCTCACCCAGTTTCCCTTTGGTCAAGATGGTGATATTCAAGTGGGAAGGTTTGCGGAGAAATACAATGCGGATCTGGCTAATGACTTGGGCAACCTGGTCAGCAGGGCTTTAAAGATGGTGAAAAGCTATTGCCAGGGCGAAATTCCTAAGCCATCCGCTTACCAGAAACCAGACGAGGATCTCAAAGGAGAAGCCACGGAATGTGCAGAGATGGTATGGAGATATATTCGGGATATAAATATCAACCTGGCGATTGACCAGATCATGAAGCTGGTAAGAAGCACCAACAGATACATAGAGAAGCAAGCTCCCTGGGCACTGGCTAAGGAGAACAAAAAAGAGCGGTTGGAGACTGTTTTATATGTGAGTTGTGAGACTTTGAGAATCATCAGCGCGCTTTTCTATCCTGTGCTTCCACAGAGATGCAGAAGGATGAGAGAGCTTTTGGGTCTGTCCGAGGAGGAGTTGAATCCAACTTTGACTGAAGCGAGGAAATGGGGTTTACTTAAACCCGAAACCAAGGTTGGCACGCCGGAATCTCTTTTTCCCAGATTAGAAACAAAAGGTAAGGCTGAAAAGCCAGAGGTGGTCACGATGGGACAGAAAACCGAACCGGAGATATCATTTGAGGAGTTTTCCAAAATCGACTTAAGGGTGGCAGAGGTGAAGGGGGCTGAAAGGGTGAAAGGAGCGAATAAACTTTTGAAGCTGAGAATAGACTTAGGCTCAGAACAAAGAGAGATTGTGGCAGGAATAGCAGAACAATACTCTCCGGAGGAGATGATAGGCAAAAAGATCGTTGTGGTGGTCAATCTCAAACCGGCAAAAATCAGGGGGATAGAATCGAAGGGGATGCTTCTGGCCGCCAAGGACGGAAAGCTTTTGAGTTTGGTCTGTGTGGATAAAGATATAAAAAGCGGCTCGGAGGTAAGCTGATCTGAAACTTTGGATAAATTCGGAAATTCGTTATAAACGCAACCTATTCCATGGATCTGGGGGAAAAGACTGGAGTTACGATATTGATTGGTAGCCTGCGTATCTTTTTTGGTGCGAGTAGGTGCTTACATATGAGCAACCATTGGAAGAATACCTGAAAATGAATAGGTTAAAGAGACTCACTACAATCGTTCTGGTTTCGGGACTTGCATTAACGGTTTGTACAAAAAAAGTAACCACACCAGAGGCACAATACAAAGAACCTCTATCATTCGATTTGT
Organism: candidate division Zixibacteria bacterium SM23_73_3; assembly: GCA_001304155.1. Taxonomy (GTDB): domain Bacteria; phylum Zixibacteria; class MSB-5A5; order MSB-5A5; family SM1-73; genus SM23-73-3. The sequence goes on along the minus strand of LJUX01000016.1, from coordinate 20,936 downwards.
ATAAGACCTATGAAGATGTGCCATTGGATAAGAATTATGTAAAAAAGGTGCATGATACCTGGAATAACGAGTTGAAGGATGATGAAACAATCAAAAGCAATACCTGGCTTGTGGGTGACTATAAAGTGTTTGTGTATGCTCATGGTTATATCTATGGCATGTTGGATACAAGTTACAATGAGATCCTCTTTTTCACCACAACCAAGCCGAAGAAATCCACTGACAAGATCCACAACACCATTACAGTTTTTGAAGCTACCTTTTGGGATACGAGTATTGATCTCTCGAAAATCAAGACTTACGTCTTTGTAAATAAGTATCACCCAATAAAGAACGAAACAGAAGCAAAAAACATAATGTTAAACTATCTGGATGAATATCTCTGCTACGGGTCCTTAATTGGTTACTTAAAAGAAGGCCTTCAAGCTGACGGTTATATACGGGAGTGGGATGATCATTATGTTTATGAAAAAACACCTCATGATTTTGGTGGAGCAATAATTGTCAACAAATTAAGTTCAAAACTTGATTTTCTAGGCAGTAGTGTTTGGATGGGAACTGGTAAGAGATACTTTCCCATTGATGAGCCTACAGAGTAAGAAAAACTCTGCCTTCCTGCCGAAAGAACAAATCCATTTCCAAGGATGGTATCCTTGCATCTTTCCTGGATGTTCTGAAAAATGAGATGAGGTTTACGTGATTGACACACATGCGCACTTGGATGTCAGGCAATTTGACGAAGACAGATCGCAAGTCATTGAGTATGCCTTCTCCAATGGAGTAGAGAGGATAATCAATGTGGGTCTTGATCTGGAATCCAGCCAGAATTCGGTTAAGCTGACCGAAGAATATGAAAAGATTTTTGCCGCGGTGGGATTTCATCCGCATAATGCCAAGGATTTGACAGATAACTCTCTCAGAAGGATTGAGAAGCTGGCTCAACGCAAAAAGGTGGTGGCAATTGGTGAGATCGGCTTGGATTTCTATAGAAATCTCTCCCCTCCAAAAGATCAAATCAGAACATTCAAAGAGCAGATTGCCTTAGCCAAAGAACTTAGACTCCCCGTAGTGGTGCATGTAAGAGAGGCCTGGGATGAGGCACTTGCTATCTTGAAAGAGAGTGAAGCTGATACCGTAGGTGGGGTGCTTCACTCCTTCACTGGAAACTCAGAGCAGGCTAAGATGGCACAAGATATGGGCTTTTATCTCGGCTTCAGCGGAATGTTGACTTATTCCAATTATAAAACCGCATCTGTGGCAAAACAAGTTTCCTTGGATTCAATTGTGGTGGAGACTGACTGCCCCTATCTTTCGCCGATTCCCTATCGAGGCAAAAGGAACCAACCGGCTTACGTAAGGTTTGTGCTGGAGAAGTTAGTTGAGCTTTTCTCTCCTTTGACTTTTCAGGATGTGGAGCGGATTACCTCTTTGAATGCTTGCAGACTTTTCAATTTGAGTGAGAAGTTCCCCCAGATGATAGCCTATCACATTCGTGATTCTCTGTATCTGAACGTTACCAATCGATGTTCCAATGCCTGCGTGTTTTGTGTGCGAAACCACACTGACTTCGTCAAGGGTCACAATTTGCGACTTGATCATGAGCCCACATATAATGAGGTGATAAATTCCATTAATCATCTGGAAGAGTATCAAGAGGTGGTTTTCTGTGGATACGGTGAGCCGACCATCCGTTTGGACTTGCTCAAAGATGTGGCACGATATCTAAAGAGCAAAAATGCGGAAGTAAGATTAAACACCAATGGTCAAGGAAATCTTATTCACAAAAGAAACATAGTGCCGGAGATGGTGGGGTTGATTGATACAGCTTCCATAAGTTTGAACGTGGACGATAGTGAAAAATATAAACGATTGTGCAAACCTCGTTTTGGAGAAAATGCTTTCGGACAGGTGATCGCCTTTGCCAGAGAATGTAAGAAACTTTTGCCCCGAACTGTTCTCACCGTGCTGGATATGCCAGGGGTGGATTTGAAGAAGTGCGAAAGGATCTCAAAAGAGCTGGGAGTGGGATTGAGAATCAGGCACTACAACAACGTGGGATGAACCTGTAACTTGGTGGAATTTTTTCCAAATAACATTATATTTTAGCCTGTTATTGCGAGGCTTGTCCCGAGCCGAAGCCCTGAACGTAGTGGAGGGGCAAACGAGGGGACTCGACGAAGCAAGGACGATTCATGAATCGCCCCTACCCAAAGATTGCTTCGTCCCGATTTCATCGGAGCTCGCAATGACAAGTTATTATAACATTGTTTAAGAAACGATGTCCTATGTTTTTCCTTTCATTCCATTAGGATTGGTCAGAAAACATTGATCCCCAAATAGAAGATGAGTTTTGGATGTGAGACCTAAAAGGAGCTTGAGCCAGAATTTCCTCACCAATGACGAAGCCGCTCGAAGAATCGTTGAGAACTTGAATCTTGAAAAAGACGACACGGTTGTGGAAATCGGAGCAGGCAAGGGAGCTTTGACCAAGCATCTTTTGGATAAAGCAAAGAAAGTCTATGCGGTAGAGATAGACAAACGGCTGTGCACTTATCTGCAACAAAAGTTTGGTGACAAAGAAAATCTAAAGATAATAAATAAAGACATTTTAAAGATAAATTTCAGGGATTTGATTGGTTCGGGAAGCTTTTGTAAGGTGGTGGGAAATCTGCCCTACCAGATCACCTCTCCAGTTCTTTCTCTGCTTCTGGAAAATAAAGAATTCATCACTCTCTGCGTGCTTATGGTCCAGAAGGAAGTGGCTTTGAGGATCTGTGCAGTCCCGGGAAACAAGGCTTGGTCTCCTCTCTCCATTTCGGTCCAACTTTACTCAAATGTGAAAGCCCTTTTCCACCTAAGGCCCAGCTCTTTTTTTCCTCCACCACAGGTGGATTCATCGGTGATTAAAGTTGGTTTCCTTTCAAAGCCGAGAGTTTCTGTGTTTGACGAGAAGTTGTTTTTTAAGGTTGTGCGTTCGGCTTTCGGACAGAGAAGAAAAATGCTCATAAACTCTCTGGCGGCGACTTTAGATTTGCCTAAAAGAGAAATCCAAGTTATTTTAAGTAAGGTTGGCATAGACCCTAAAAGACGAGCAGAGAGTTTGAGTTTGAATGAGTTTGCCAGATTGTCCTCTGTTATGAATGAAGTTTTGAATTGAGATAAATGAAAAAATGTAAGGTTAACTATAATAGAACTGATATAATTTTGAAACCTCACCCCCTTTGCCCCCATCAGGGTGAACCTCTCTACATTGCATGGAGAGGAGAAAACAGGGGGAGAGACAAAAATCGAGACACACAAGTTTACTCCTGTCTTTCGAAAATGTTTAGATCGGTTATTCAAATTCTCGTAATAATGTCTTTTGTTTTACCGCGAAACGCCTTCTGTGCCCAGTTGAGGCTGGACTTCTCTCAGGACAATCGCACCTATATATGGAACACCAGTTTAGACTGTGGACGTGAAGTTGACCAGGGGCTGTCCTGGGGATTTTCCAGCGCCATAAATTCCATGTTGATCAAAAGATCAGTGTTCTCAAACAATCAAGACCGATGGCAGGATGATGGAAAAATCAATCTGAATCTGAATTACGCTTTAACCAGTAGATTGAAAATCGGCGCCCTTTTTTCTCAAAACATAAACTCATTGGAAAAAAGAAAGGTGACCAGTTCGGAGTATGGCATCATCACAGAATACAGTATCTCCGGTGTAAGGTTGGTTCAGATCATAGGAGGGAAAGATATTGATCGGAGATTGAAAGAGGGAAAAAGAAAGGATTCCGGATTCAATCACAGGCTGGAAATTTCCCACTCTCCACACATCTTTTCAGAATCGGTCACCCATATCTCCCTTAGCCAGAACAACTCCCATTTGAGCAATATCCCTCTTTTAGAAAGGGATCTTAGCGTCTCTTTTTCTAGAAACTCCTCTGGAGAGGATAGCCTGGAGTTTTTCTATCTGGAGAGCTGGTCAAAGAAGAAATTCTACTCAGGAGTTCTGACCGATTCTCAGATCAACACCCAAAGGAAAACCCAAAGGATGATCAATCTGCGATCCTCTACCCAGGTGCCTTTTAAGGTCAGAGTAGACTTCGATTTTGATTTTGTGTCAAGTAGATACAAGTACTTTGGCGAGCAAGACCTTGGCTCACCGGGCTTAACGGACAATTTTTCTGACTCCCAGAATTTTAGCTTAAAGATCAAACGACAATTTTTCAAAAGGCTGATTTTGGCAAGCTTTTATAAGTACCTGGAGACGGATGAGGATTATACAGGGGATCAGAAAGATCAGAAGATGAAGAACGGGGAGTTGGGAGGGAATCTCGGAATCAGGATAAGTGAGAAAGACTCATTATATTTGACCACCTCTATCGGAGTGACATCCTTTTATGCGCCGGAAGTTTCTGCCCGGTTCAATGACCGTGATATTTTGACTCTTTTCGCCTGGGGGGAATATCTGCATGTCTTTAGTCCCATATTCAGCCTGCGCTTGGAGGGCGGTTTTCGAAATTTCCACCAGGTTTATATTTCCAATCGACTCTCCGCCAACAACAACCATAACCAGACTTATGTGTTATCTCCCACTCTGATCTGGCGACCTCATCCGAAGTTGGACTTAAAACAAAATTACAATATCCAAGCGAATTATATCTACTATGATTATGAGAAATCAATAGAGAGCACAAAAAACAGATTGTTTCGCCGAGGTAGTTCCAACACCAGCATAAGCTACCGTCTCTTTCCCCGGGTGAGCTTTGTATTCGGCTATATCTACAGATACGAGGATTACGGACAACTCATATGGAAGGATCAATGGGTGCAGAAGCCGAGCTGGGAACGGAGGACGCACACCTTCAGTTTATCGATGCAATATATGCCTGCCAAAAGCTGGGCTTTTTCTCCGGAATATATCTATGAAAAGAGAAAATCATGGGATCATTTTACCGACTTGGTAACTCTGAAAAAGAGTCGGGCATTAGGCGATAAATTTTCTCGGAACATGATCTCCTTGTCTTGTAAATATTTTGTTGACGATCGTAACTATATTAGCCTGAGTGGAGCTCATCGGGTACAGAAGAGCACGATGGGTGCAGAAGAGACCTCAGATTTTGCGACCGTTTCGGTCAGTCGGGTTTTTTGATCGAGGGAAGTAGCTGTGATGAGAATTTTGCCATCTCGACTTTGTTATGTTTCTCTTTTATCTCTTCTTTTGTTGGGGTATTCTTGCATATCCGGGTGCAAAAATCCTTTCAAGACCAGGGAATCCCCGGAGCCTGAGTTCAGCGAGGGAACCTGGGAGACTCCTGCCCTTCCAGAGATAGTGATTCAGAATTTGTTTCATGCTTATAATGAGAAGATCATCGGCAACTTCAGTCAGTGTCTTTGTGACTCCTTTAGATTCTCTGCACCGGAAGACTCGGTCGATGCGGCAAATCTGGGTCGACCTGATCTTTTTGCTGACTGGGACAGATCTGTGGAGATCAGCGTCACCACCAGCATATTCAACACATCTCGCCAGAACCCCGATTCCTTTGGTTGCGCCGTGTCGTTTCTCTCAACTCACCCACCGGACGAAGTCGGTGATACGCTGGCGATCCTCTCCAGAAAATATGAGTTGCTCATATTTGATTTAAAAGCTGTTCCTCCTGGGACCACTTTGGCAAGAGGAACAGCCACCTTTCATATGAGACAAACTTCGTTAAATTGGTGGAGCATTTATTTCTGGAACGACATTCCAGCGAAGGAGGGTGAGGATGATTGGGCAGATTTCAAAGCTAAATTCAGGCGGTGAAAAAGGGGATGTCGGCTTTGTCAAAGACATTAAAGAGAATGTATCTTTTGCTTGCCCTCCTGAGCCTTTGCGCTTTAATGGGAAGCTGTTTTAACCCTTTCTCTCCATCGGTGATAGGACCGAGTGTCCTCAAACCGATTGCCCCTCAGGTCGATCCGGATAGTGTGTTGTATAATTTTAAATACGCTTATGAAAATCGGGACAGCATCGTTTATGAAAACTGCCTGGATCCCGATTTCATCTTTGTCTATATAGATCAAGACGAGGTTACTCTACTAGACGAGCCGGTGGAGGTTCCCCGGGACGGAAAGGGTGGCGACATATACCGCACCAAAGCTCTCTTTCGTGTATTTGACCACATCCGGCTGGATACATGGATAGTGTCAGAAGCCCCTGACAACATGGTAGGAGAGGAGGTATGGAAGGTGCGACATGTCACCTTTCATCTCTCCCTGCGCGATACGGATGGAGATTACGACTACCTGCACATGGAAGCTACCGGATTTGCGGAGTTTCTATTCAGGCAATCCGAGGAAGACAATCTGTGGAGGATCGTTCGCTGGATCGACAGATCAATTTAAACTTGAAATTGGAGATTTAACTGAAGGACGCACCCAATTGGATGAAAAGATGAAGGTGTAGGCTAAAAAGCCTGCGGCTACCAATGGGCTGGTAGCCGTACCCTTCAGGGTGCGATGAATATGCGTCCTGCCTGAAGCGGGACTGCTACCGAATGACTTAGTAGTGACTCATATGGACGGGGAAAAAGGTATCTGAATTGTGAATAACCTTTATGTAACTTAGCGGAGGAGTTATATGGCAAAGCTGAGCATAAATGTGGATCATGTCGCGACCTTAAGGGAAGCCAGAAAGGCGAAAGAGCCAGATCCGGTGGCGGCTGCCATAGCGGCTGAAATGGCTGGTGCAGACGGAATTACCGTACATCTCAGAGGTGACAGAAGACATATTCAGGATCGAGACCTGAAGATTCTAAGGGGAGTGGTCAAGACTACTCTTAATCTGGAGATGGCTGCCACCAACGAGATGATGGAGATAGCCCTTCAGATTAAGCCTGACATGGTTACTCTGGTTCCCGAAAAAGAAGGTGAGGTCACCACAGAAGGCGGGCTGGATGTGGATGGCAATTTCGAAAAGTTAAATCAGGTTATCGCCAAGCTTCAACTCAATGGAGTATTGGTCAGCCTTTTCGTGAATCCGGATGAAGAAAGCATAAAAACTTCAGCTAAATTGCGTGCCGACTATGTGGAGATTAACACGGACAGTTATGCTTGTGCCAGAAATGTAGCAGAACAGATCGCCCAACTGGAGAGATTAGAGAGGATGGCAACCTTAACCCATCGACTGAATTTAGGAATAAACATGGGACATGGACTTGATTATCGGAATATCGTGAATCTGGTTCAGATTCAGCATATCCATGAATTCTCCATTGGCCATGCCATTGTTGGCCGGGCGGTCCTAGTAGGATTCGAAAAGGCGGTAAGGGAAATGCTGGACCTGGTCAAAAGATAAAAATAACCTGATAGGTCTGATATGTTTTACCGGAAGTGAGGCCTTCTGGCTTTCCCATTCTTTATCTTTTATTTTGTCTGTTCTTATTTCAAACGATTTTTCTTCGCTCGCTAAAGTAGAGGGCTTCCGTTACCAACTAAACAAAAAGCCTTTACCGGTGTTTAGCATCGGGTTCCGAACCAGCACCTCACTTGAGTTAGGTGCTGGAATTCTTCTATGTTCAACTTAACAAAAAATAGTTTGACTTTATTCAAAAATCGCTTTACTTATCTCTAAGAAGGAGAAATCAAAGACAAAAAGACCCGATGGGAAGGAGATTCTTTCATGCCAGAATTCGGTGTTACAAGCAAAACAAATGTGGCTAAGATCACTTTGAAGTCTGCCCCGGATCGACCGGGAATAGGCGCACAGGTGTTCGGAGCCTTGTGGTCTTACGATATCAACGTAGAGTTGATCTCCTGCACGGCTGAACTTAAAGAGGGACAGGATATAATTCTGATAGTGCCCAAAGACCACTTGAACCCCGCCATCCTCAAGTTAAAAAAGATAAAAGAGGAGATAGAAGCAAAGGATCTATTGGTGGATCACGACATAGCTATTATTTCTGTTACACATTCAGGTCTGTCCAAAACGCCGGGCATTGGAGCCAAGGTGTTCTCCGCTCTTTCCAATGCCAAGATCAATGTAGAGGCGGTATGTAGTTCCACCAATGCTATCTCCTGTGTAATCCGAGCGGAGGAAGCCTCAAAAGCAAAGAAGGCTTTGCGCAAAGAGCTAAAGGAATAATATCTTAGAGTTAAGAAGCAAGAAAACAGAGCGGGTTGCTTACGTTTCCTGATGTAGTGTGATTAAGCTATCTTTTACATTAGGAGCAGAGAAGAAACATTCATACGAACTTTTAACGTTTTTCCCTTAGGATTAATTCCACCCTCGTTCAGGCCCGAATGGGTCAGCCTCGTCCTAAAGGCTTGGCTGCGCAATCTTTTGCCAAAGATTTGGGTTGGTTTTTTCGGTTTTACGAAAACCCAAATTTCTCCTTTAACTTCTCTTTCACAATCTCCGGAACAAAACAAGCTATGTCACCGTCAAAACGAGCAATGTCTTTGATCAGATTGGAGCTTAAATAAGTATATTTCTCAGAAGGGATCAGAAAGACGGTTTCCGTATGGGGAGCTAATTTTCTGTTCATCAGAGCAAGCTGAAACTCAAACTCAAAATCCGACACAGCTCTTACACCCCTGATGATGGCACAAGCCTCGCGTTCCTTCGCCAGAGCTGCCAAAAGTCCGGTGAAAAGCAAAACTTCCACCCCTTTTTGACCTTTTATCGTTTCTTCAACCATCTCCAATCTCTCCGTCCCGGAGAAAAGAGGTTTTTTGTTGGGATTGTCTGCAATGGCTACCACCAATTGGTCAAAAAGCAAAAGACCGCGCTGGATCAAATCCAGATGGCCGTTGGTAATGGGATCGAAACTTCCCGGATATATAGCAATTTTCATGGATTCTCCTTCGGTTAAAAGCTCAAGAAATGCTTGGATTAATCTTCTTAGCCAGTTTTTGAGAGAAACGATACCACAGTATCTCCAAACTTTTTCTGCTTTAAAACAGATAGCTTCTCTTCAGGAAGAGAAAAAGTCTCTTTTTTATGATGTTCCAGTATCAAGATACCGTTTTTTTCCAATATCTCCGATTGGGTAATCGAGTCGATTATCCTCTGCATAAATCCTTTAAGATATGGTGGGTCGGCAAAGATCATGTGGAAATTCTGTTTGAGTTTATTTAAAGCTTTCAGTCCATCCAGGCGAACGACAGTTGATTTACTCTCCAGGTTTAAATTCCTCAGATTCTTTTTCAGGACATTTATGCTTTGTTGAGATGCATCCACGAATGTAACCCATTCGGCTCCCCGCGACAAAGCCTCTATGCCAAAGCTTCCGGCCCCAGCGAACAGATCCAGAACCCTTTTCCCCACCATCTCTTCCTGCAATACGTTGAAAACGGATTCCTTCACTCTATCGGATGTGGGTCTTATCCTCATTTTTTTTCCGCCAACCAGACGTCGACCTTTAAGTTTGCCAGATATTACCCTCACTTTTGTGTTTCCTTTTTTTTACTCCACTGTTATATAATCTTTGATTTGCTTGAATGTCTTAAGACCAATGCCTGAAATTTGCATTAGCTCTTCAATTTGATGGAATTTTCCGTTAGCTTCTCTATATTCAATAATTCTTCGGCTCAACTGAGGTCCCACGCCGGGGAGAAGTTGAAGCTCAAAGGAGGTAGCTTTATTTAAATCGATTTTCTCTTGCGCTTCACCCGAAGGAGATTCAGTCTGTGGCAGAGGATCGGTCTTCTTTCTTTCCACCATCAGTTCTGGAGCAAACTGAGGATGGGTTTTCTTATATAAGGTTATTCCACTGCCGACCAACAAAGCTAACAGAAGAAAAAGCAAGGCTTTGGTCTCATGAGGGGTAAAGTTGAAAAATTGCATAAGGTCATTATCTGAGATAGGGTTTCAAAGTTGTTAAAGTGGTACTTAAAATATTAATAAGTAAGCTCAAGTATGACATCGGAGTTGCCAGGTTCTTAGGCGGCTGGTTGAATCTATGTAAGCCCTTAACCAGAGATCAGTTTTCTTGGTAAAGGATGTTCAGTATCAGATCTCCAATTTTTTGTAGACTTTTCGAACTACATTTGTCCGGCGTATCGGAGGTGGTGTGCCAATGAGGATAATCAAAGTCGATTAAATCGATTACCGGAATTCCAGCAGTTAGCAAAGGTACATGATCATCATACATGAAATACTTAACCGAATCTTTAAGGCAGGAAAGTCCCAAACTTTTCGCCCGGGACCAGACTAAATCCACAAGCCTTGTGGCATATCTTGAGGAATAGCCCTCTTTATAAATGGCTAGGTCTTTGTCTCCCACCATATCCAAAAGGATGCCGAATTCAGGTTGATAGTCTCCTTTGTTTTTGGCGAAATATTTCGATCCCCAGCAGAATCCATTTAAATCGCCTTCTTGTCCGCCATCCTCTCCGTCGAAAAGTATGATGTCCACTCCCCATAAGGGTTCTTTTTGTGATATGATTCTGGCAATCTCCAGAAGAACCGCTACTCCAGAGGCACCATCGTTTGCCCCCAGAATTGGCTGTGCCTGCAAGGTGGTATCCGGATCTCTGTCCGCAAAGGGACGGGTGTCCCAGTGAGCACAGAGAAGCACCCTTTTGTTTTTCTCCGGATAAAAGGAGGCTATGATATTTGTTAACTCCAATTTGATCTTTTGCTCTTGATCTGAGTAAACGAAATCTTGTGTTTTTACAAAATTAGTATGCCTCTGGAGTTTGTCAAGTAAATATTTTCTGGTCTTTTGGTGTCCCTCCGATCCTGGATTGCGGGGACCGAATTGACATTGCTCCAAGAGATTGGCAAAAGCTCTTTCTCCATCGAACTTTGGTTGTGAAGAGGAAGTACAACCGTAAAGCAAAAAAGGTAAGAAGCAGGAGTAGAGAAATATATCTCTTTTTGTGGTCAAATTCATTTTCACTAAGCGTCTCCGACAATTCTAGATTTGAGTAATCCAAAACAACAGGTCTAAATTCCGCCGGTGAGAAAATCGGTATTGATGCTTTGTCTGCTATTCTATATTTGAAAATAATTAAAAACTAATCTGCATCCAGATTCCCAGTTCTCGGGTGTGGTTTTTTGTTCTGGTCTTCTTATCATTGGTATCATTCCATTTTGCGTTAAACCCTCCGGTGACCTGAGAGGAGAAGCTGTAGCCGGCGGTGGTGGAGATGGAGAGTCGATTGTTATCCCCGGTAACGTTAAATGGATTACCTCCCACCGAACTTTTGGTCTTACGGGAAGTTCTGGAAATGCTTAAGGAAAGGCTGAGAGAACTTCTAAACTTTATCTTTTTCAGAAAGGGAAGCTTGATGCCACGCGGGGCACTAAATGAATAGTTGTTGGTTAGGTATATGGAATTGTCATAATTCTTAGTGACCGACTGGTTGCCCGCATATCTTCTTAAGTTTTGGTCCGTAGTGATTTTCTTGGTTATCTTAACCGTGGATCGGATGCCGTTTTTCCAACTCATGGAGATGGAGGCTAAAGGAGAGAAATTCTCAGAGATGTTCTTGCTGAAGGTTTCGCCGGTTCTTTCACTTCCCCTTTCATCTGTCTGTTTAAAATAGCCAAAATTATAGCTAAAAGAGGTGAAGAATTTTTTGAAGAACTTAAGATTTCCCAGTTGGTTTAAGCTGAAGTTAAAATCCGGAAAACGGGTTCCAGTATTCTTTGTAGTTTCGGTGGCGGTTATGGTTCGGCTGATGCTTCTTGAGTAGTTCATCCCCACATGGATGGTTAAAAGCTTCAACCCACTTTTGGCAGTGTAACCCTCTGATGAGGAAACCCGATCAGTAGATTGAGCCTGACCTTTTCTCCCCACCTGGGGATCGTCCGTAAAACCAAGTCGATAGCTTAAGGTGGGACGCCCTAGAAGCCCGCTTTTAGAAAAGGTTTCATTTTTAGTATAAGAGAAGTTTACTGGATCGATTCTTCGGGTCAGTCTTCTCAACAGATTTAGCGGATTTAGGATGAACCCTTTATTTTCTCCTGTCTGACTCCCTTCTCCCAGTATCCTTTGCCAGTTGAGGGTGAAATTGGCTGATCGGGAGTTGCTGTTTGTAACGTTTCTGGTGCCTCCAAAGTTATAAGAATCCAACCGGTCGGCGTTCTCGTTATATTTGGAGTCAAATGAGAGCCGGGCATTTAAGAAGGCTAACCAGGTAGGAGCATATTGGGCTGAGAAACTCTCGAAGTATCTGGTCTCTATGCCCAGCTTGGCATTTTTGGGGTTTAAGGAAAATTTTATAGTCTTTGGATCCCTGATATCTCTGGCGGTCGACATGGTATAGGTGAGGGGGATGCTTTTCATGGGACTGGCCTGAGCATTTAAACTTCCGTTGAAGGTTTTGGTCTGGGTGTCATATATCTCTCCCACTATGTCTTCCGTGTGGGAACGGGTTTCACTAAAGCTTCCACTAACTGAGACACTGGTGGGCAGAAGAGAGAAGCTCATCTGGGTGAAGCTTTTGGGCACCAGGGCGCCTTTTAACCAGCCAAAGGGCTTCAAAGATAATCCCCGCCCCAGCGGAAAACCGTATCCGCCGCTTATGCCGGTGGTGCTGTTTCTCTGAACCGGGGTTTGTAAGCTGGTGCTCCGGGTGGTGTTGTAGCTGAAGCTGTGGCTCATCCTTTTCAGCGTCGCCCCCACCAACCAGTTCTTGGTGGGATGATCAAAGGAGGGAGTAATACTTATGCTTTTAGTCACGCTCTCTCGCTTCTCCTTCTCACGAAGATCTGCGGGCAGTATTATGTCGGAGCCGCTCTTCCATTTGGGCAGAACCAGGTTTCTTGAATAGCGGAAGGTAAGGGGAAGCCTGTAACCCAATGATAAGGGAAGAAATCTATGAACCTGAATCCCATTGAGGTTAAGGGTATAATCCATTGTGGATTGGTACCCCTCCTTTGTCTGGGTAAGACTGCGGAACTGACTATCCTGTTTCCTAAATGAAAAGCCCACCCCCCCCAAATCCGCTAATTTGGCATCTAACCTTATGCTTCCAGCCACCCCCTTTTCTTTTCTTATGTCGGTCACTCGCATTTCATCCACCCATACTTCACCAGAGACGGGCTGGAGATTTTCGGTGTCGGCGTTGATCACCCCCAGCGAAATCCACCTTATCCTGTTAAGGGCGGGTTTTCCTCTAACCCGATATGGTCCTGCAGTAGTATCTAATGGCTCAGTAGAGTTGGCTGGATGCGTGTTCAAAGCGTATGCCTTCAAGGCAGTGATCTGCTCAAAATCCATTACCACCTCGTTGCGTTCGTCCCAGCCAGGATGTATCTGGGCATGATACTCATAGAAATTGGAAGGATCCGATCCCATTCTCAGGAAAAACACTGTCTGGCCCGGATCATCCGGACCATGGACGAACATCTTCAGAAATCGGTAGCTTGTGTAATCCTCAGGTCTATATAGTATCCGATATGCGGCTCCCTGATGGTTGGGTTTCAGGTTGTTAAATTCAAGGACTAAGGATTGTTCCTTTTCCCTCACTCCGGTTCGGCGGTTGAGTGTACCTGCGATTTTGGGGGGCGGATCATAGCCGGGATTTTCGTGAGTGTTCACCACGAAAATCTCAAATTCCTCGTTGGGGGGAGTTCCTACTGGCAGGGGAGTCTGTCTGTCGGTTAAACTGGATATACCCATATTCTCCCATCTGTTCCCCACCAGTTGAATTGAGGCAATTCTTATAGTGCAGTTTTCTTTGGAACTGACCCATAATCTGGCAAACCTGATGTCGCTCCAGTCCGGATCACCTACCTTGTCATAGTTCTGCGGATCCTTTAGGGGGATTCGGTAAAGCCTCCATCCGACAGAATCGCTTAAGTCTCCCAGAAATTCACTTTTGCTTAGATCAATGGAAAATTCGAAATAGTCGTTGGTCAGATCCAGCACGCTGTTGGTGTTTATGTCTTCTGTATCCGGACGTCTCCCTCTGTCCGGATCGTCCCGGTTGTTCTGGGTTCCGTTTATATGAGAATAATCGTATCTGTCGTCGTAATTCCAATTGTCACCTGTAGGGTCAGATAGGGAAGAGTTGTAGAATTGTTGCTCCTGAGAATCAGTCAAGGTATCCAGTCCCAAGTCCTCATCATCGTCTAAGATGCCATCCCTCTGACCATTTCTGGGTTTATCTTCAGTGTCTAAGATTCTATCTTCGTCCAGATCTTCCGAGATCTCTCCCAAATCCACATGCAGGATACCTTTGTCTCCATGAACCCACATCTCCAAAAACTTAGTACGGGTCTGATCATGTGCGCCCAGATAAAGAGACCTCATCATTCCATTCCAGTTTCTCTCCACCCAGCTGGAATCAAAACCCTCATTAGAGGGACGATGAGGTTCTTTGGGGAAAAATTTAAGCTCCAGCACGTTGGTCCTTTCCTCATTTCTCTCCACCTCTTTATTGGGCCAGATATCTGTTATGAGCCACTGGTCATACGGGTTATACCACCACATCTTGCATCTTGTGGAAATATCTTTGTCTTGTGGAGGACTGGAAAGGGTCCAAACTCCTCGACGAACGCTTAAGTCGGTATACTCCAGGGAACCTTCAAAATCGTCTATGAAAGCCTGGTTCTTAGTGTTGGGATTAGGCACACTTTGCGCCAAATCGCCATGAAAAGTAATAGAGGAGGGAGCGTCTGTTTTCACCCAGGGTAAGTTGTCTAACATTTTGGTGATGAAAAAAGGAGAGGCGGTAAAGCTAAGATTGCTTCCCCAGATGAAGTTTCGTATTGGCTCCTGCCCCACCCGGGGTCTTTCCTCTGCGCTCTTCTCACTTTTGTATATTCCCACCGTGCCAAACTTGAAGTTGTTGCCCAGATTGTATTCTACCATCATTCCGAACATGCTTTTTTTCTCCGGCATGAGAAGGGGAGCATATTCATAGTCCACGCTCAACTCGGCGGTGGGGCTCAAAGCTTCGCGATTTATAAAGGTGATCTCGCCGGTCTCGTAAAATATGGTGTAATCCTCTCCTCGGGTCAGAGTTTTGCCATTCAAGGTCACCACGTCCGATCCTTCGATTATAGGAGCATGTCCCAGCTGGAATTGAGACTTTCGAGAGGAGGATTGGATATGGATATAATATTTGCTGTCCTCACGTGGTTGGTTCGGATCATCCCAAGAATAGATGCTTTCCACCTTATTCTCGTCCTTGAGGGTATCTCCCGGATTTAATCCAGGGAAGGGAACATTGGGATAAGGGGCAAATGGATGGCCATGGGGGAAGGTGAGATAGCCCAAGCCAAAATTCACTTGCCTATAGTCCACTATCCCGTCCGGGTTCTCATCTGCATTTAAATCCAACTGATCCAGACCAAATAGGCGTAGATATCGGGTGCTGTCCCGGAAGTTTAAATCTTCATTGATGTTTTCGGCATTGGGAAGACCTCTGTATATGTCCAGGCTGAACCCCTCACGTTCTATATTTCTGGCACCAAGATAATAAACGTTCTTCCACTCGTAATTCCAGGTGTAATCATCGGGCTTGGGTGCGTCCGGTTTTATCAACTTGAGCCTCATGCAGATTTCGCCTTCTGCGCTGGTGCAGGAGTCTTTGAGGAAACCCGTGGTATCAAATCTGGTGCTGTTAGGATTCCAAACCACATAAAACACTCCCAGTATATCATTTTTTCCTATGGCACTGAAGAACTGAATCCAGTGTTGCTCCCTCTGCACAAAAAACTCATTTGGATCGATCTCCTGAAATCTTCTCAAGAAAGATCCTTCGGGATATAAGGTAGCGGTATCTTCAGGATCAGGGTTGACATAAGCTATGCCGAAAGGAGCCGGGTTCTCCGCGGTGTTGCTGTTTATACTCTGGTTACTCTTAAACAGCTTGATCTCCACGATGGAGTCGCCGGCAACAAAATCATGGACATATCCCAAGTCATCATATCCCAAGTCATAAAACGTCCGCTGGAGGTAGTCGTAGTCCCGGATGAAGTCTGCACGGCTCTCCGCACCAGCTTTAAACTCCGCCTTCTGGCTGGAGCCCTTATCCTGGCTGGTAATCATGGTCAAATCCCACCCCCCTATCTTGGCGGTGGTCTTTATTCCAAAGAGTCCCTGTTTGTTCTCCCCATATCCTACCACTCCGCTTCCCACACGTAGGTTGGTATTACCAGCTTCAATGGTTTGGATGATCTCATCCTCCTCCCCTTTGTATCTTAGCTGGAGGGTATTTTCTAAATCGGTGTGTCTTCTACTGTCCTGATCCACTCTTACTGAGATTTTGCTTCCTATGGTGCCGGTTATGGTAAACGAGGATTGTTGTTCCATATTGAGGGAGGGGAACTTGGACTGCCTGGAGGTGGCGGTGTTTTTCAAGCCTTCCTGCCAGGTACTCCTTCCAGAAAAGCTGATCTTTCTGTATCCGGAGACCTTCAACCCCGGTCCTCCCTCACCAATGATCTTTGAGACCACCTTGGGGAATTTGACCGGGATCTCCCATTCAAACAGTCCTTTGGATCTGCCCCCACTTTGTTGAAAATGAGCATTTAAATTCTTTCTCCAGGCTTGATCCTGCTGGAGCCGATTGGAAGCGGAGGTATATGCCGAAAGAGTCAAAAAGAGGGGGTCTCGCAATTGATAATTCCCCTGTTTTTCGCTTATCATTACAAATTGATGTTCGTATTTCACCAGCACTGTCTGGGTTAATCTCAGGTTAGTTTGTAGAAGAGGTATGGAGTCAGAGGAGATAGAAAGCCCCATCTGTCGGAGTGGATGGCCGAAACGAACTAAGCCCCTGTTTTTCTCTTGCAGTTGGATTTTGAATCCTACGGATTCTGTGGAGCCTGCCGCTTCAACCGAACGACAAATCGGAAATTCGGTCAGGGTCAGAACGAATAAAAACAAAACCGCCAAATCCAGTAAAGACAAAACACCCCTGGCGGTCTTTTGATATTGTGACAAAAGATAATGCATCAGGAAAAACTCCTTTTGCACCTTATTCTCTTAAAAATCTTTCGCTACCTTTCGATAATTCCTCCTTTCTTATATTCGGCTGATACCTCAATTTATATATACGACTTCTTCCTGTAACTCTATATTAAATTTTTCCTTAACCTTCTTTTTTAATTTCCGGGCTAATTTTTTTACATCTTTCGCTTTTGCGCTTCCTGAATTTATCAATATGTTGGCATGTTGGTTAGAGACTTTTGCATCACCTTCCTTTATATTCTTGGCGCCAATCTGGTCTAACAAAAATCCAGCCGAGATCTTTCTGTCGGTTGCCATGACGTTTTTAAAAAAGCAACCAGCCGATTTAGCTTCAAGCGGGAGTCTCACCTCTCTTTTTTGCAAATTCCTTCTTACCTTTTTCTCAATTACCTCCCTATCCTGCTTTTTTAATTTAAAGGTGGCAGAAAGCAGAATATCACCACTCCTTTTGAGGATACTTTCTCTGTATGCGAAGTGAAAGTAGCTTCCGTCAACCTCTTTTATCTCTCCTTTTCTTGTAAGGATAACCGCACTGATCAATACATCAGCCATTGACTTACCGAAAGCTCCCGCGTTTCCCCATACTGCTCCACCCACCGTGCCCGGAATTCCCGCGGCAAATTCCAACCCGGAAAGAGAACGGTCACCAGCCAACTCAACCACTTCACTCAAAGAGACTCCAGACTGGCAGGTAATGGTGTTTTTATTCAGAACCATCATGTGGTTCTGATTTTTTATTACCAAACCTCGAAAGCCTGAATCGCTTACCAGGATGTTGCTCCCCCCACCCAAAACGAAAAAGCGCAACTTAAACTTTTGAACCGTTCCGATGGCATAGATTAGCTCTTTCGGGTTTTTTGCCAGATAAAAGAGATCAGCCTTTCCGCCAATGCCAAAGGTGGTATAAGGAGCCAGAACCACGTTCTGTTTCAATTGGTCGCCAAGGGCTTCAGATAGCTTTTTATAAACCTCCTTGTTACGGGTTGAAAGAGCTGATTTTATTGTTGTTGCCATTATTGCCCGCGCTTTGACTCTAAATAATATACGATATTTGCCCGAAAATGCAAGCAAAATCGTCGGTTTCCGACTTATACAGACGGTATGATTAATCTCGTCCTTTACCAGAGTTATTCGTTGATAATATCATAAGCTTTTATGGGAGAAGCTCTTAATTGCTCCTATGTTCACCATATTCGCCAGAGTGTTGAAAGATTTAACAGCACAACTTTTGCGTGCCCAACCTTTTCGTCCCAGATACCCCCCCTGCTGCAATTTTAGATAGTGGTGTTTGAGATAAAATAGTGTTTCTTTACAAAGGTATTCTCAAATTTCAATCCCCATAGTAATTTTAGCAAGATTTAATTGTAATTAACCATTCTATCTACAGGATCTCGAGATTGAGCTCTACAGAGTAGAGTCTCAAGATTTAAATTCCATGGATTCAGCAGGATGAACAGCTACATTTTCAGGCAAGCTAACAGGAAAATTCTAAAGATGGTGAGAGTGTGTTGGTCTTCAAAAACCTATCCTTAGAACCCAACTTATCATAGGCTCGTTTTCTTACGCCTGAAACTCCTTGCGCAAAGCGTCCACCGCCTCTTTGGTTTTATCCTGTGAGACCACACAGGTAACTGAAGACATGGAAGTGGAGATAGTGTCGATGTTGATCCCGGCCCTGGAAAGAGCATTAAACATCCTTCCCGCCATGCCCGGAGTTTGCGCCAGTTGATGACCGGCGATAGAGACTAAAGCTATGCCAGAGGTGTGAGAGACCTTATTTGCTCCTATCTCATCCTTCACCTTTTCTAAAAGCGTACGAATCGGACCCAGCTCGTTTTCCGCCACGGCAAAAGAGACATCCACCTTACCTTTATAACCGATCCCCGAAACCATCAGTTCCACGTTAAAGCCTTCATTTCCTAATTTGCCGAATATCTCCGCGGCGATTCCAGGTTTATCCGGAACAGAATGAATAGTGATCTTTGCTACATTGGGATTACTTGCTATGTGAATGTCAACCATAGATTAGCCTCCGAATTCTGTGTGAATGGTTTTTCCTGAGGTTTCCCTCCAGGCTATTTATCCTCAAGTGTGAACCGTATGGTTCACCTGAGGATCTTCAAACCGGTTTAAATCTATGCACAATCGATTGAAAAGTCAAAGGATTTTTTTAATTGTTTTGCAAGATGCCAAATACAATCATACACTTTTTAAGAAACTCCTCTTAAGTATCCCCGATATATTTGTGGGTTAATTTTGCAGAATCTTTAATTGACTTTGAAGAAGCAAAATATTATTTTCTCTCTTTGAAAGATGTGCCGAAGATCTAAAAAACAAGTTCTCTGTTATTATGCGGTTTAAATAGCAGACAGTTGGCTGATTAAATCGAGCAAGCACGGCAATCCAAAAAGAAAAAAAGCAAAGAGAATAACTATGAAATACAAAGCTTTATATGGGACACATGATATTCTTCCTGACGACTCGTTTAAGTGGCAATATTTAGAGGATCAGGCGAGGAAAGTATTTGCGCTTTATAATTATAAGGAGATTCGCATTCCCATCTTCGAGGAGACAGAACTGTTTGCCCGAAGCATTGGACAGGATACTGATATCGTCAAAAAGGAGATGTATACCTTTACCGATCAGGGGAAAAGAAGCATAACCTTGCGGCCGGAAGCCACAGCCGGAATGGTGAGGGCTTATCTGGAGCACAACCTGGGAGAGAAATCACCGCTGGTCAAGCTATATTATCTGGGTAGCATGTTCAGGCAGGAGAGACCACAAAAAGGGCGCTTGAGGGAATTTCATCAGTTCGACATCGAAGCCATAGGTTCGGCTGATCCTGCGGTGGATGTCGAACAGATCGAGATGGCGGTGAGGATCTGCAAGGAATTGAAGATCTCCAACTTCAAGTTGCATCTGAACAGCATTGGCTGTCCTGTATGCCGACCAGTTCATAGAGAGAAGCTTCTGGATTTCATGAAAGATAAGGTTAGCAAGCTATGTGATGACTGTAAAACCAGATACATGCGCAATCCGCTGAGGATGTTTGATTGTAAAAAGGAGGGATGCATAGAACAACTTCAAGGTGCGCCGGTGATGGTAGATTTTCTGTGTTCCGAATGTCAGACTCATTATGATCAGGTTAAAGAGTATTTAAAGGAGTTGAATATAGATTATTTTGAGGACAAAAGATTAGTACGGGGACTGGATTATTACACCAAAACCGCTTTTGAGATAAAATCACCTCTTTTAGGGAGCCAGGACACCTTGTTGGGAGGCGGACGCTATGATCTTTTAGTGGAAGAGTTAGGTGGCAAAAGCACTCCTGCCATCGGTTTCGCCGCAGGGATGGAAAGGTTCATGCTGGTGATGGAGATGCAAAAGAAACTTAAATACGATGAGAAGAAACTAGAAGCGAAAACCTTCGCCGTCAAATTGATTCGAGACCTAAGGCAGAATAATATCACCTGTGAGATGGATTATCTGCAAAGAAGCTTAAAAGCCCAGATGAAGGAGGCTAACCGCCAGAAGGCGGGAAAGGTTCTAATCATTGGTGAAGAGGAGATGAAGAAAGGCAAGGCTATCCTGAGAGACATGCAGTCCGGAGAACAACAGGAGATAGAATTAGCAGACGTAGGTCGGATATGTTCGTAAGCCCTGTCCGACAATTGCCTTCCTATTACAACGGCAACGTAGCGCGCATGATCGAAGCGTACAGCGAGTATTCGGATTCGTCAAAGAGAGCTCTTAAGCACAAATATGATGGTATCAATAGATTAGTCAACGTACGGGAGGTTGGAGAATCATCCGATCTTGAGACATTTCAGCACGACGAAAATTCAAACATCAGCGTGTATGTCCGCTCTTCTCTCCAGCACGACTACTCTTATTACGATTCCACTAATCGACTCAAGCGAGTATCGAATTGGTCTGGTCAGACAGACACTAATTATCTTTACGATGCCAACGGCAATATGACCCAGGACAGCTCCAAAGCTATCACTCTGGATTATGACTATAGAAACATGCTCACTCA
>LJUX01000015.1 GCA_001304155.1 candidate division Zixibacteria bacterium SM23_73_3 | reverse complement strand
ATGATTACAAAGTGACCTTCGACGACAGCGATCCCAGCAACATCATCTGGCATCTGATTGACGTCACCACCGGACAGACCGTGCTGGAGGATCAAACCAACCAGGCAGGTGACGACGACTATCTGGTGGTGGACGGAATCCTGGTCAGGGTCTCAGGTCCGAATTTCAACATCAAATCCATCTTGGAAATACAAAACGCTGCCGGACCCGTGGATCCGCCGGACAATGTGGGCTGGTCATGGAATTCCACCCATGAATTCTACGTCTCCACCGATGTGTCGGGTTCTGACTTCTCCCGCATGAACTGGAGAGGATTGATAGGGATAGATGACTGGGAGATCCGGTTTACCGAGACAGGCAGCGAATATTACAGCTGGGCCACCGACGAGAAGTGGCCGGATCGATGCTCCTTTGAGGTTTGGAACATAGGACCAGGAACTCCCGACGATGAGTCCGACGACAAGCGAATTCAGATCGCCATTCTGGACGACGATGGATCAGGCGGCTACAGCACTGGAGACAGAATATACCCTTCCGAAAGAGAGTATTCCGAGCCTCATCCGCAATTCATGGATTACGACTTCCCAGCCGATTTCCATATTGGTCGGATAGTATTCAACGCCGGAGATCCGGCTACCGGTACCATCGTCAGGTTCATAACCAACAAGCCTAATGCTTCGGAAGACGTCTTTACCTTCACGACCAAGGCGGCGACGATTTCAGCCGATTTAGTTAATCTGGATGATATCATGGTGGTTCCCAATCCTTATATCGTGCGAAATGCCTGGGAGCCCAGTCGGGATTATTCCCGTATCGCTTTCACTCACCTTCCCGACAAGTGCACCATCAGGATATACACTCTCTCCGGCGATCACCTCCGAAGTCTGGAGCACCAGAGCGCCACGTTTGATGGGAATGAGAACTGGGATCTTTTGACCAAGAACGACCAAAAGATCGCCGCGGGCATCTACATCTATCATGTGGATTCGCCTTACGGAGAGAAGATCGGGAAGTTCGCCGTGGTCCGATAACCTGTGAAGCTATTTAGGAGGTAAATTGCGATGAAAAAGTTTCTTGTGTTAATACTTCTGGCCCACTTGGCGTGTTTTGCGGGTGAAGCACAGTCTTCGGAATTCGACAATCTGGGAACATCCGGCGCTCAGTTTCTGAAGCTGGATGTGGACGCCCGGGTGGTGGGCTTAGGGGGAGCAAATGTGGCTATTACCCGGGGAGCCATGGCTCTGTATTATAATCCCGCGGGCATAGCCAACATGGATGAAAACAGCCTGGCTTTCAGTTATACTGACTGGGTCGCAGATATTAAATATAATTACTTAGCATACGCCAGGCCGATATCCGGGTTCGGAAACGTTGGAGTACACGCGGCGGTCCTGACCATGGATGACATGGAGAGAACCACCTTAGAGGAGCCTGATGGAACCGGAGAGATGTTCGGAGCAAATAGCTGGGTGATTGGAGTAAGCAACGCCCATCAGTTGACAGACCGGTTCTCCTTTGGAGTAACTGTCAAATACGTAAGAGAGAAGATTTCCGAGCTTTCCTCAGGATCCGTCGCTTTTGACGTTGGCACTTTGTACTACACCGGCTACAGAACTTTGAGAATAGCCATGTCCACCCGCAACTTCGGAACGGACACCAAGTTCGGTGGGACGGAACTGGAGACCACCTTGGATCAGGACAACGATCCCACTACCCAGCCGGTGGAGGTAAGGCTCAACACTCAGTCTCATCCTCTACCTTTGAGCTTCCGTTTGGGTGTGGCATACGATTTTGAGTTCGATGAAGACAACACGCTTATGGCGGCACTGGACGGGTGCAATACCCGCGATCGGGGTCAGCAGGCCAGTGTGGGATTTGAGTATAGCTGGCGAAATCAGCTGGCTCTCAGAGCAGGATATAAAATCGAAGCCGATGAGGAAGGCATAGCATTCGGTGGTGGCTACGATTTTGAGATTCCTGGTTTTGGAAACCTGGGAATCAACTATGCCTGGGCAGATCTGGGAAGATTAGAAAACGCCCATAGGTTCAGCTTAGCACTAAGATTCTAAAGCCAAAAGATCAACGGCTGCGAATCCAACGCCAGTCTCCTTGTGTCCAGAACTTAAGTTAGGTTCTGGATTAAAGGGAGGCTGGCGTTTTTTTTGACGAGCAGAAACAGCCATTAAGCCATCCGAACGGGTCGAGTATATAGGGATTGTCCCAAAACCTCACCACTGGCAGGATTTTGGGACCTGTTTATTTTGACAAAAGGGAAAGTACAAAAGCTTTACTTCTAAACTTCAAAGCTTTGTTTGAAGATCGGGAGTCTAACTAACGGCGTAGTTGCAGAAGACAAATCATTTCCGACCATCCGGGACCTCTCTTTTTTTTGGTCCATCGTATTCAAAGTTCCAATCGCCTAATTTGCGCATGGGCTTTTCTCTGATCATCTCCTCGTGGGCATGAGCCACCAGTCCAGCTACCCGGGAAATGATGAAGAACCCCTTTCCCATTCTCCAATCGAATCCCATATCTGAGATGACAGCGGCAATGGCGCCATCCACATTTATGGGTAGTTTTTTCCCTAAAGATTTAGACAATTCGGCTTCAATTGCCTGTGCTAACTCCATGTGTCTTCCCCGGAAATTCAGATTTGTGGCTATCTGAAAAAGTTTGACTGTTCGGGGATCGGTTTCGTGAAGACGATGTCCGAAGCCGGGGACTCTTCTCCTTTTGTAGATGAACTCGGATACCAGTTCCTTGGCAATGATGGAGACTGTATCCGGTCTTTTGCCCCAGTCTTGTAAAATCTTTGCGCATCTCTCTATGGCCCCTCCGTGAACATCTCCAATGGTCAACACCCCTCCTGCCACAGCCGCATTCAAGGAATTCCCACCTGAGAGCACATTCCGGGTGGAAAGCACTGAAGGAGGGGTGACGCCGTGATCTATGCTGGAGACTAAGATCGCCCTCATCATCTCCGATTCCTCTCTTTTGGGAAGTTCACCTTTCAAAGTCAGAAAAATGGCGTCGGAAAAAGAGAGTTTTTCCATCATCTCTACGATGTCGTATCCCCTCACCCTTATTTCCCCCTTTTTAATCTCCGTTATTGCAGTCTTCCACTTATCTGCACTCATCTTTTCCTCCGATCTCAATATCCTAGATGGACGAATTTAAGTTGAGAACCAGTCAAAACATAGCATAGAATTTAGACAAAGTCAATTATTTTGTAAAACGGCTCTGAAAAAATCAAACAGGCAAATGTCTTGCTGGAATGTAAAATATCAAAATCTCGCGGTATGAACCGTATGATTCACACCTGCTGGTTTTAACTTAACCCGCATTCTATGAAGTATCAAGCCCCGCCGAGGCGTCCAGACGGACGCCCATCCGGGCGGGATCTTCGACTTTAGCTTGATCAGGTGCTAATTAAAGGGGGTGTTGAAAAACCAAGCTGAAGTGTGGCCCGTTGTCGGCGGGGGGAGTTTTCTGTGAAATTAAGGAGGTTGCCCTCTGGATATTCAAAAGCACCAAAGAGGTATTCGGGATTGCATCTTAAAGATTCTCCCGTAGGGGCGATGTTCTGCCATCGCCCCAAAGTCTAAGCGAACACGGAGGTCCGCCCCTACTAGTCTCATTTTTGGGGCTAAACTTTTTCTTGAGTCTCGGGCAATTCGGATGGACAATCAAACCCTTCTTAATAGAGGTGTTCGGGATTGTATCCCGAACAAGATCGCTGGAATACAATTCCGGCGACTGTAAAAGGTTCTGCCTGAAATCAGATCTTCAAACTTTTCTGTTGGATTACAATAAACTTTTGCATGGCTCACCTAAAGGTGAGTACTCTAATCTGTTTCATCTCAACTTTTCTCTCTCTCTATTTATAGAGGCTGTGGTGTAGGTTAAACCTCAAAGGCAAACATAAATGTTTGCACTCCTGAGTCTGTTCAAAAAATTACTTTTCCTGAAATACTTGTATTTCTCTTGACAAAGAACTTTTTTGAGTTTTATTAACACCAAATCGAGAGGAGTTCTTTTTGGGGATTTTTTGTAAGAAAATGAAAGTTTGAGGAGGACGGGATGATAAAAAAACCAGTCCGGATAGCCACAATACTGTATTTAGTTTTTTTCGTCACGGCAACACAGGCTGGCATGAATTTAAGTTTAGATCAACCCTTTGAGGGTTTTGCCAGTAACAGTGTGGGAGACATAGTTTATATGGATTTGCCCGGAGGTGAACGCATCATCTGGGTAGGAACTGGCAGGGGACTTTCCAAGACCACCGACGAGGGATTGAGCTGGGTTACCTATAATCTACAAAACGGCTTGAACCAGAACGATATCTCTGCTTTGGCTGTCTCGGACACCACCCTATGGGTGGCCACGGCTTACACCAAGTTAGTTGAAGGGGAGCCGATTCCCTATGGCAAAGGATTCAACAAGACTGAAGACTTCGGCGAAAGTTGGGATTCGTTTATTCCGCAACAGGTCGATTTTGCCGGAATGATTGCTTATGATATTGCCATAGACGATACCACAGTTTGGGCTGCTTCTTGGTATGGTGGTCTGATTCGTTCGCAGGATGAAGGACAGACCTGGGAGAACGTGTTTGTAGATTCCCTTGCTCAAAAAGACTTCGAGGAAGGAAGGTTCCAGCATCTGAACAACCGCTTTTTTGCGGTGGCGGTTGATACTGCCTGTCCCGTAGAGAAAACGTTAAAGAATTCGATCACCGATATCCATTACGATGGGAAAGTGCTGTGGGTCGCCACTCAGAATGGCTTACAGTCCAGCGTGGATCAAGGAGAAAGTTGGTTGCTTCGTGACACCACCAGTGGACTCAATTCAAATGGTGTCTATTCCCTTGGTGGTGATAGTTCATTCTTCTGGGTGGGTTTATATAAAGAAGAAGAAACTTATCCACTCCCGCTCTTGCCTTCCTTAACCGGAGCAGATTTCAACTATACTACCGATTATGGTGCAAACTGGACCACTTCCCACCCAGATCAGGGACAGGCAAGCTTACTGGAGAAATTTGCCTTTGACATAGCCTTAGTGGATACGATAGTATGGGCGGCTTGTGGAAAAGGTGGTCTGATACGTAGCTTTGATCGGGGAGAAACCTGGGAGAATGTCTTTGTTGACACAGCAGCTAAGAGGAGATTCGAAGAAAATCTACTTGAAGAGAACGATGTCTTCACCAGCGTGGCAGGGGATACCGCGTCCCCTGACACAACCGCAATCTGGGCAGGAACTAGAAACGGAATATTCAAGTTTATCTTCACCACCAGCGACTCTGCGGATACGGTTTTTCATTATCTTAGTTCTGAGTTGATGGAAACCAACGTGATTCTTTTCATCGGAATTCAAAGATATGATAATCAGAATGCCGTTTGGCTGGGCGGATACAAGTACCCGGGTTATCATCCTCCGCCTCATACTGGGTATGGGATCGCTTACAGGAGCACCGACGGAGGGGAAACCTGGAATAGCTACCTGGACCTAATCCCTGTTCGTAATTTTGCCTTCTTGGATTCGATTGTATGGGTAGCTACACATGAAGGCTTAAAAAGGTCAAAGGACGGTGGAGAGACTTGGGATACCTTTGAGATTGTTGATTCCGTCTCCGGTGAATTGATAATTCCTTCACAATTTACGTCTGTTTGTGTGGTGCCAGACACCTTAGATACCATAATCTTCGTGGGATCAATAGACGGTTTAGCCAAATCAATCGACGATGGTTTAAACTGGCAGGTGACCAAATTCGCTCATTCCTTCAAGAAAGCCATCTGGGCGGGGAGTGCTGCGGGAATCTACAAATTCATATACAATTATCGAGATGTGTTTGACACCGTGCTCAATTACAATTCCTACGTGCACGGCATAACCGGAGATTGGGTGGTCAGTCTGGCCATTCAAGAATATGGCGGGAAAAAGGTTATCTGGGCAGGAACTCAGCCTACTTACTCCGGCGGATATGGTCTTAGCTTCAGCACAGATGATGGGGACAACTGGAGTACGACGCTTTTGGGTGACCGGGTGTGGAATTTCGCTTTTGACGATCCGGTGGTCTGGGCAGCTACCAGCTCCGGGCTGAAACGGTCAGATGATTGGGGAGAAAATTGGGACGTCTTTAATTTTATGAAGGACAAAGATGAAATCACCGAAGACAGAATCTTCAGCTCCGAGTTTACCTCCGTAGCCATAATTGATGGAGAGGTGTGGGCGGGAAATGCTGACGGGCTGGTCAAAAGCACAGATGATGGAGCATCCTGGGACGTGATTCGCACTGCCGTTCCCATCGGAACAGAGGGGTCGGAGACGGCTTACGCCTACCCTTCTCCTTTTTCACCCATTGTGGAAAGTGGGCAGGTGATAAGGATTCACCATTGCCCCCGACAGGATGGGGGGGTCACTATAAACATTTATGATTTCGCCATGAATTTAGTCATCACCCTGCTGAATGGCCAACACCGATATGGGGGTGTAGAGTATGATGAGCCCTGGGATGGTAAAAATGAAAAAGGTGATCTGGTTGCCAATGGAGTCTACTTCTTTAGATTGGAAGCTCCCGGTAACCAAACCGAATGGGGGAAGCTTATCATCTTAAAGTAGTTTTAGTGGATTTTCAAAAGTGAATGGGATACAAGGAGATAGAGTATGTTTAAGAGAACAATTCTAAAAACCTTTTTTATTTTGATGATTTTCTGCTCTGCCGCCATGGCTGAGACCGGAGACGGAGGTCATCCTGATGCATTCCTTCAACTGGGCTTTGGAGCCAGGTCTTTAGGGATGGGAGGAGCGTTTGTGGCAGTGGCAGATGATGCCACCGGTGGGTTTTTCAATCCAGCCGGCCTGGTTCAGATCACCAAACGCACCTTCGGAGCATTTTACCGAAAGATGACACTGGACCGAAGATTAAGCTACATCGTTTATAATCAACCTATACAAGATGAAGCTACCATCGCTATAGCCTGGGTTAATGCCGGGGTAGGTGATGTGATGGGAAGGGATACTGACGGATATATAACTGAAGAGATCTCAAATTATCAGAATGCGGTTTCGCTGTTTTTAGGGCGCCGTATCTTAGAACAGTTATCCGTGGGATTGGGAATTGAGTATATACAGTATAATCTGGCAAATATCAACGCTTACGGGGTGGGCTTCGGTTGCTCTGTTTTCGGTAGACCCATACCCAAGTTGCGATTAGGGTTATCAGTGGAGAACCTGGGGATGAAATATTCCTGGACCTCCGGTGACTATTGGAAACGCTATGATCTTTTGGGTTCTTCGGTTGAAGAAGAATTCCCTTTTAACATAAGAGTGGGTGCATCTTATCTTTTGCTCGAAGATAGAATTCTTATTTCCTCTGAGCTCGACAAAAACGAAAAACAAGAGGGGAAAATTCATCTGGGAGTGGAAGGTTGGGCGCTGGAGAACGTGGCAGGTAGAATAGGATACGATCGTGGATCTTTGACCCTGGGTCTGGGATTGAGGCATAAAATCCAGACTGCTGTTTTAGGTTTTGATTATGCCTTTGTAACCAGCCGGGTGGATGATGATGCCGATCATCTGATCTCCCTTCAATTTGAATTCTGAGGCCGAAAACCTTACACGGGTGGTTTTGTGTAGTTGCCCCGCCTTTGGCGGGGCCGAATGAGAGCTGGATAAATCAAGCAACTACTCTCAAATGAATACTTAGTTTGGTTGCGTCGGGATATTTTTATCCCGACGCAAGGTCAAAGTCCATTAAACCAGGTATCGGGACTATAAGATCCCGATGCAACTCAATTTCTTTAGTAGTCGATTTATTGGGCTCAACGAGAGCTTGATGAATCAAGCAACAACTTCTAAACCCGATTTGATTCGTAAACTTATTAATTAACTAAGTATTGCGCATAATTTGAACAGGAGATTAATAGCACAGGCTAAAGCCTGCGGCTACTATATATGCTATGAGTGGAGATAAGAATGTAGCCGTAACTTTAGGTGGCGTTGAAAAGACACCCAAAATTATGTGCGGGCTTCAATTGATTTATGATTTTAAGAAGACTCAGCGAAAGTGTCTACTGTATTCTGGGAGGAGAGAAAGAAGCTAACATCGGATTCATGGTGGGCAAAAGCGGAGTTTTGGTTATTGATACCACCTTTTCACCCTACCATGCTACACTGGTGTTGAAACAGATAAGATCGGTTACCCAAAAGCCGATCAAATACGTATTCAATACCCATTATCATTCAGATCATACCTTTGGCAATCAGGTCTTCTCCGCCAAAGTGGTGGCTTCCCGTGAATGCAAAAAGATCATGACCACTCTCCTGGAAAAGGAATGGAGCAAGGAATCTATTCAAAAATGGGTGGAAGAGAACCCAGAATGGAAGGAAAAATTAGCCAATCTGAAGGTGACTCTTCCTGATGTAATCTTCGATGAGGAATTTGAGATAGACCTGGGCAACCTGAAGGTAAATTTAAAACATCTGGGTGGTCACACTGAGGACTCCTCCATAGCTTATATCCCCTCATCAAAAGTTTTGTTCGCTGGCGATCTTGTTTTTCAGGGACGGTATCCGTATACAAAAGATGGTAATGTCCAAAGGTGGCTTTCGGCTTTAAAAACCATCCAGCTTATGGATTTTGAGGTTCTGGTTCCGGGACACGGGTTTTTATGTCACAGCCAAGATGTAGAACATCTCATAGGGTATTTTGAGAACCTTTTGGGAAACTGTAGAGAATTCATCCAGGAAAAGCAACCTTTTGCCGAAATTGTAAAAAGAAAGGAATTTTTGAAATTCGCCCGCCGCAACGTGAACCGACATCAGGAAAATATCAGAAAAGTCTGTGCTGAACTGACTCAAGGAGAGAAAATTGAAAAATAAAGCCATTCTAACTGTTGCCATCCTACTTTTTCTTTGCGCTTTTTTGGCCTCCGAAGCATATTCCAAAAATGATAAAAGTGGCACCTCAAGTTTGAGCTTTTTGAAACTTGGAGTTGGCGCAAGGGCTGTGGGGATGGGGGAGGCTTTCTGTGCCCAATCCGAAGGGGTGAGCTCACCTTTCTGGAATCCGGGTGCACTTTCCGGCATAAAAGGAACGCAGATCAGTTTGACTCATACTCAATGGTTTCAGGATATAAGTGCGGAGCATTTCTCCTCTGCCATCAGAGTAAGCGAGAACGTCTTTGGTTTGAGTTTATCTTTGGGCAAAGTTGAAGACATTCAAAGGCGAGATGCGCCCACCGCTGAGCCGCTTGCTCTTTTTGATGCTCACGACGTCATCTTGTCGTTTTCCTACGCCCGGAATTTAGGAGAAAAATATGCTGTAGGACTTTCAGTGAAATGGATTTACGAGAAGATTGATATCTCTTCTGCCAGTGGATTGGGATTCGACATGGGAGGAGTTCTTTCTCCTTTCGCCGGGGCAGAAAAACCTATTCTGCAGGATCTCACCTTCGGTGTTGCCATTTTGAATTTGGGGTCTAAAATGAAATTTGAAAAAGAAAGCTTTAATCTCCCCACCCAGTACAAGGCAGGGGTGAGCTATTCTATTGAAAGAGAGCAATTGCAAAGCGATTTCACCATGGGTCTGGATATAGTCAAGCCCAGAGATGATGACATGAAAATCCATCTGGGTGGAGAATACGGCTTACACCAAATCCTCAAATTACGATTGGGCTATCAGTTCGGTTATGACGAAAAAGACCTTTCATTCGGAATGGGGATAAAATTTAAAAAGTATGCCATTGACTACGCATTTCTTCCTTATAAATCAGATATTGGCGACGTGCACTGCATCTCTTTGGATGTCGAATTCTAAGGTTATTTTTATGTATCAAGCTCCATAGAGGATGGAAAAATCCCATTGGCAGGGCTAAATGCCCTTTCCTTCGACCCTGAGGTCTTCCTTCGACACTGAGTCTCAGGACGAAGTGCAGGACAGAGTGGCAGGATGAACCCTGCCCTATTGTAGAATGTCCATTCTCCCGCAGAGAGGCGGGAATTTATCCCGCCGAAAGTATAGCTTTTTTGCCAATCTCTGCTTCTTACTTACAGGTATTAAACGTGAAACATAGGAGGAACTCCTTTATGGCAAAATACAAGATCGCCTGGCTTCCCGGGGACGGAGTGGGAAAGGATGTTTTGAATGCGGCTAAGATAGTTTTGGAAAGAATAGCGTTGGATGCAGAATATATACCCGGTGATATTGGCTGGGAGTTCTGGTGCAAGGAAGGAAATGCCTTGCCGGATAGAACCATCCAGCTTTTGAAAAATACGGACTGCTGCCTTTTTGGTGCCATCACATCCAAACCTAAGGAGGAAGCGGAATCAGAGCTGGATCCAGCTATGAAAGGCAAAGGATACGTCTATTTTAGCCCTATCGTGAAACTACGCCAGCTGTTTAACCTCAGAACCAATCTCAGACCATGCAAAGCCTATGCGGGCAATCCCTTGAATTATCGAGATAACGTAGACATCGTGGTCTTCAGAGAGAACACCGAGGACCTTTATGCCGGAGTGGAATTCCATCCTCTACCTTCGGAGGTGATGTCCGTTCTGCGTAAACATCATGAGCGCATGACGAAGTTCGAGAATACTCCTCTGGAGGATATAGCGGTCAGCTTGCGAGTCAACACCCGAAAGGCTTGCCAGAATATCGTTCGGGATGCCTTTGAATATGCTAAAAAACACAAAAGAAGATCGGTCACCGTGGTGGAGAAACCCAACGTGATAAGGGAGACCTCTGGCTTGATGGTCAGGGAGGCAAGAAAGATTGCCAAGGAATATCCGGAGATTCCTTTGTGGGAGACCAATATCGATGCCATGTGCATGTGGCTGGTAAAAAATCCCGAAGATTATGACGTGTTGGTTACCTCCAACATGTTCGGCGATATAGTATCGGATCTCTCTGCCCAACTGGTGGGAGGATTGGGTTTTGCCTGTTCCGGAAACATCGGGGATGATTATGCCGTCTTCGAGCCCACGCATGGCTCCGCTCCCAAATATGCCAGTATGAACAAGGTCAATCCCATGGCGACTCTTTTGAGCGTGAAGTTGATGTTAGATTGGTTAGGGGAGGCTGAAAAAGCTTTACGCCTTGAGTCTTCCATTGCAAAGGTGATCAAAGAAGGTAAGGTGAGAACTTACGATATGAAAGGTTCTTCCAGCACCACGGATGTGGCAGAAGAGGTAGCAAGAAAGCTTTAAGAATAGTGCCCTTACTTTAAAACTGAAGGAGGAGTGTACCAGCTTGTCTGCCAGAGGCAGATCCGCATTTGGCGGGCTGGTATGAACTTGATTTTAGGCTTTATTATTCATAAATTCGTTAAACCCGGCGGAGCAGTAATATGTTGAGTTGTTTATATGGACGAGCCAAGTATCCCCGATTTTTGATCTACGAGTCGCTTTTAACATTTGTACTGCTCTTGTCGGCACCGACTGCTCTGGCTCACGAGGATTTGTCTCCCACAGATAGCGTAGGAGATCTTGAGGGAAAAAAGTATAATTTCTCCCTGTCAATGAACGCTCATGGGCTTTTTGGCTTCTATGACAATTTGGCAAACCAAAAGGGCGATCCAGCTAGCCCGTTGGATTTGCACTCAGCTGCAGGTGCATACGGGGAATTAGGTTTCGGTTTTTGTTCGTTTGGTGTCTCCTATTATCTGGACGCAGTGTGGTCACCTCGCACAACATACAATGATGATCAAGGATATAGCCACGAAGCCGGCCGGGAACGGCACGGGATAAGAGCATCCTATCAAGTCTCGATCTGGACTGTTCATCTTATTCCTGAAGGGGGTTACGTTTTTCTGAATGAAGATGCAGGCATAAAGGACCCAGAAAAAAAGAAACCCGATAGATACTATGAGAGATATAAAGACGACGGTTACAATTACGGATTGTCAGCACGGGTCAAATTAATCACTATTAGAAAAGGCGGTTTATGGTTGTATGGACGCTATGTTCATGATGATCTGGGCACCAAAGCTGACAACTACTGGATAGAGATTCATGCAGGAGGCGTAAATCCCGAGCCTCCCTGGTTGGACAAAGACAGGCCCTATGTAAAATCTGCATATTTCACTCTTGGAGGTCGTTGGACGCAAAGAACCGATGGTCGCTCAGAGTGGTTCCTCACTCTCGGATTTGCGGTGGCGGTTGGTTTGTTTTAGCTAGTTACTTGGCAGTTTGGTAGTTTATAGGCCAAACAGAGACTTCAAGGGGAGTGCATCAGCTTGTCTGGCGGAGGCAGATCCGCATTTGGCGGGCTGGTATGAACTTGATTTTAGGCTTTAAGCCGCCGAAGCCCCGCTCCGTTCCTCAACTTTCTTCAAATTTCCTTCAACATCTTTTGGTTTTTTTGCATTTTTGCTTATATTAATAAATTGTAAGGTAAATGTCGTCATAACCACGCTGTTTCGGCGGCAGCCGCCTCGTTTCAGGCGGGGCGAAAGAAGAATCATAATGCATCAACTTTCAGAGAGAATAAAGAAAGATCTGCTCCCCTTTGTGATGAAGCCGGGAAGGTATGTTGGAAATGAACTGGCAGCGATAAAAAAAGATCATCGGGGAAAGATCAAAGTAGCTTTAGCCTTTCCGGATGTGTATGAGATCGGGATGTCTTATCTGGGACTGGCGATACTCTACCATATAATCAATCGAAGACCAGATTGTGTGGCGGAGAGAGTTTTTGCTCCCTGGGTGGATGCTGAGGAGGTTATGAAGCAGGAAAACATTCCTCTTTTCTCTCTGGAGACTCATACTCCTCTAAAAGAATTTGATGTGGTGGGTTTCTCTTTGACTTACGAACTCAATTATGCCACTGTTCTCAATATGCTCGACTCAGCTGAGATACCAGTATACTCCTCCAAGAGAAATGAGGAATATCCTTTGATCATCGCCGGTGGACCTTCTGCCCTAAATCCGGAACCGATGGCAGATTTCCTTGATATATTTGCCTTAGGTGATGCAGAGGGGATGATCGGGGAAATCTTAGAAACAATTCAACATGGGAAGAAAGAGAAAACGAACAAACAAGGGCTACTTCTCGAACTTTCCAGAATATCTGGAGTTTATGTTCCTCAGTTCTACCAGGTCAAATATAATGCAGAAAACAAATTTGAGTCGATCGTGCCAAAGTTACCGGATGTTCCAGAAAAAATTAAGGTGAGAACCGTTCCTCAACTGAAAAATGAGTATTATCCTTCTGCTCCTATAGTTCCCTTTCTGGAGACCACCCATGACCGGTTGACCATAGAGATTATGCGTGGTTGTCCCAAAAAGTGTCGTTTCTGTGCGGCAACCATAGCCTATCATCCCAGACGAGAAAGAACGGTGGTGGAGATAGTCAAACAAGCTGAAGCTGGAATAGCCAGCTCCGGCTGGGACGAGATTTCTCTTCTTTCTCTCTCAACCACCGACTATTCCAACCTGCCTGAGTTAGCTGAAACGCTTTCTAAAAAATTTTACTCAAAAAAAGTTTCCATCTCCCTCCCCTCCCTCAGACCGGATACCTTTTCCTTAGAGCTGGCTCAGCTTTTGGCCCGGGCGAAAAAGCCGGGCTTGACCTTTGCTCCGGAAGCAGGCACAGTCCGGCTTAGAAACGTCATCGGCAAGACTTTAAATGAACAGGATCTTTTAAATACCGCCAAGGTAGCTTTCTCTTCCGGATGGAATTTGGTCAAACTTTATTTTATGATCGGTCTACCTACTGAAAAGGAAGAAGACTTAAAAAGCATGGTGGATTTGCTAAAAAAGATTTTAAGAATTGGTAAAGAGACGGGCAGACGGAAGAATCTGAATGTGACCATATCGCCCTTTACCCCCAAGCCACATACCCCATTTCAATGGGAAAAACTGGAAGATACCGATAGCCTGCAAGGTAAGATTCGTTATCTGAAGACAAATTCCAGACGAGGTAACCTACATCTGAAGTTCAGGGATCCCCAAGTTTCATATCTGGAAGGAATCTTGGGTCGGGGAGATCGGCGAATCTGTTCGGTGATCTTCTCCGCTTGGAAGAAAGGGGCAAAGCTGGATAGCTGGACAGAACATTTCAATTATCAGCTCTGGAGAGAGGCATTTGCTGAGCAAGGAATCGATCCATATTCTTACGCTAAAGAAAAGGTCCCAGATCTGCCCCTTCCATGGGATCACATTGATAAAGGAATCAGAAAGGAATATTTGAAGAAGGAGAGAGAGCGAGCTTATGCTTTTGGAGAGGACTCATTTCAAGAAGAAAAACATCCCAAAGAATTTGGCTTTCAAACAGAACATATCCCGGGCGAAGTGAAAATAAGCGATCTTGTCGGTTCGGAAGAGTTAGAAAAGATCCATGCCCCATCCGAGGAATCCCCCATCGCCCCGGCCTCTTATGGCCGCAAGAAAAAGAGAATATCCCCATCGCCAACGCTGACCATCGCACGCAGCCGGGTAAGGTTGAAGTGGACCAAATCTGAGGAGGCCAGATTTACCTCTCATCTGGATGTAGGGCGCACCTTGGAGCGCACCATCCGCAGATCTGAAATTCCCATCGCATATACGGAGGGGTTTCATCCTCACCAGAAGGTTGCCTTTGGTCCCCCCCTTCCCCTGGGTTTTATCTCCGATACTGAGTATCTGGATATCCAGCTTACCGAGCCTTACACTTCTGCGGTTCTTTACCAACTAAATCGGGCTTTACCCCAGGGATTTAAGTTTCTGGAAGGCAGACCGATTTTGGGCAAATCAGACTCCTTGAGCTCCATCATAAATTTGGCTTTCTACGAGGTGGGGCTGGATCTTCCCTTAGACCACACTGAGAAGCTGATTGGATCCACCTTAGAAAAAAAGAATTTGTGGGTAAAAAGAATTTCCAAACAACAAATTAAGGAAGTAGATATAAGAAGACAGATTCTGAAATTAGAGTGCGAACCTTCCAAAGATCAGGTCATTCTGAAGATGCATTTGGGGTTGGGAGGTAATGGTTATGCTCGACCAGAGGAGATTTTAGCGTATGGCTTTGGTCTTGAAGAAAGGGAAGTGGCAGGATTGCTTTTCAAAAGAACGGGCCTTTTTATCATGAAGAATAAACAGATCTTTACTCCCATGGAAGTGGTTTAGCAAAGAATTCAATCATAATTTAGGCTTTTTTAAAGGAAACATTAAGCAGAACAGATTCCCACTGTTGAAACCTTCATATCACAGTGAAAAAGAGGCAAGACACCAACCCCAGAGAGATCGTTTTGAATATTCTGCATGATATAGAGACAAAGGATACCTTTGCCAACCAAGCCATTCTGTCTTTCTGTCAAAATCTGCATCTTTCTTCTCTGGATCGACGATTCGTAAGTGAGCTGGTTTTTGGAACCATCAAAATGAAAAGGAGGCTGGACTATATTTTAGGTCTTTTCTTGGAAAGAAAGCTGGAGGAATTGACCGGCTGGATACGAAACATATTGAGGATGGGAGTTTATCAGATAGATTTTTTAGACAAGGTTCCGGAGAGTGCGGCTGTGGATGAGTCGGTGAAACTGGCAAAAAAGTTTGGACATAAAGGGACGGTGGCTTTAGTCAATGCAGTCTTGAGAAGCTATTTAAGAGAAAGAAGCCAGGTCAGTTTCCCCTCTTGGGAGGAGGACAAAATTGAGAATGTTGCCCTGTTCTATTCCTTTTCCAGCTGGATGATAGAGCGGTGGCTCGGGATTTTCGGAGAAGAGCAAACTATCAAACTTTGTCAGGCTTTCAACCGTAGACCACATCTTTGTTGCCGGATTAACACATTGAAGATTGATCATATGGGGTTGGAAGAAGCCTTCAAGCGGGAAAAGATCAAATTCAAGCCAGGCAAATTCGGTAAGAATTTCTATTGGATCGAATCCAAGGTAGATCTGGATCGCTTTCCTTCTTTACAGAAGGGATCGGTCTATTTTCAGGATGAAAGCGCCGGATTTCCGGTTATGCTCCTTGATCCTCAACCGGGTGAGTATATAGTGGATCTGTGTGCCGCACCCGGAGGAAAGAGCACCTTCATCGCAGAACGAATGAAGAATCAAGGGGTGGTGCTGGCGGTGGATATAGGTGCAAAAAAACTTGATATGGTGAGGCGAAATTGCCAAAGGCTAAAAGTGGGCTCTGTGGCGTTATGCTGTGGTGATGCTAAGAATTTTTCCTGCCGTCCTGCGGACAGAATTTTGGTTGATGCTCCCTGCTCAGCCTTAGGAACCTTGGGTCGAAACCCGGATGTCCGCTGGAGAAAACAAAAGGAGGACCCTTCTCGATTGCAGGAACTTCAGCTGGAGATCTTGTCGAATGCGGCGAAACTTGTAAAAAAGGAAGGCGTTTTAGTCTACTGCACATGCACCATTACGCCAGAGGAAAATGAGCAGGTGATTGAAAAGTTCTTAGGACAAAGAAAGGATTTCAGAGTAGCAGACGGCTCCCATTTTGTAGATCCTGGTGTGGTGGATCAGAATGGTATGGTTCGAACACTACCCCATGTCCATAAAATGGATGGAAGCTTTGCCTGTAGATTAGAAAAAATATAGTCTGGCTGAAGAGGGGATTTTCAACTGGATTTTTACAGAAAATTTTGTATTTTAGCTTGCACTCGAAAACTGAGGATTTGACTTTCAAAAATATCAATGAAGGAAGCAATAAAAACAAAGCTCAAGCAGATATTTGGATTCATCTGGGGGAAAAAACCAATCAGATACCCGTTTTTGTTTTTGGGAACAGTTGTCGCCTTCTTTTTTCTGTTGTTTTTAGTCGACCGGGTGCTCATGCCGGTGGTGGTTCACTGGGGAGAAGCAACCGCAGTGCCAGACCTAACGGATTTAAGTCTAAAAGAAGCAGAGACTGTTTTGAAAATGAGAGGTTTAAGCCTTGAGGTGCTGACGGAGGTGCATGAACCCACCAAGCCTCCGGGAACCATTCTTTCTCAAATTCCTCATCCCAATACCCGGGTCAGAGAAGGCAGGATTGTGAAGATAACGGTGAGTAAAGGTGGAAAGACGGTGTTGGTGCCTAAACTGGATGGTGTCTCCATAAGACAGGCGGAGCTTTTGTTGATCCATGAGGGATTGGAATTGGGAGAGGTTAGCTGGGTGCCATCGGATTCCTTCCCTGAAGATGTGGTGATTGCCAGCACCCCTTCTTCTGGAACCTCCGTTCCCCTTGCAATGTCTGTAAACTTGAGGGTAAGTCTGGGCATAAGGCCGGATACAGTAGTGGTGCCTGATCTTCTGGGTACGAACTTAGAGGAGAGCAAGAAGATACTGCGGGAGATCGGACTGGAGCTGGGAAAAACGAAATTTAAGGTAAACAACGATTTTCTCCCCGGGACCATATTGAGGCAATCTCTGAAGCCCGGCAAAAGAATTGAAAGGGGATCCAAGATCATATTAGAAATCAGCACCACCGAATGAAATCTCTCCCCCTATCCCTCTCTCCATGAAATGGAGAGGGGGACAAAGGGGGTGAGGTAGAGAGAGTGTAAACTTTTTTGTTTCAACACAATATAAATCTTGTGAAACGCTTATAGATTAAAGAACTATTCTGGCAAAGTCCTTGAATTTTCAATCACTTTTACGAGGTGA
Source organism: candidate division Zixibacteria bacterium SM23_73_3 (assembly GCA_001304155.1). Taxonomy (GTDB): domain Bacteria; phylum Zixibacteria; class MSB-5A5; order MSB-5A5; family SM1-73; genus SM23-73-3. The sequence goes on along the minus strand of LJUX01000015.1, from coordinate 11,327 downwards.
TAAATGATAAAGATAGCACCCTCTCTGTTATCTGCTGATTTTAAAAACATCGAAAGAGAAATTAAACGGGTGGAGAAATGCAAGGTGGACCTGCTCCATCTGGATGTGATGGACGGACATTTTGTGCCTAACATCACCCTTGGCCCCATGATCGTCGAAGCCATTAACCGCTGCACCAAGCTTCCTTTGGACGTTCATCTGATGATCGAAAACCCGGATTCATTGGTGGAATCATTTGTAAAAAGCGGCGCAGACTATCTTACCATAAGCTTCGAGGCTTGCAAACATCTTCACCGGACCATAAATCTGATCAAAAGCCTTAAAGTCAAAGTAGGGTGCGCCTTGAATCCCGCTACTCCCTTCAGTGTGATCAAGCCTGCTTTAAAAAAGTTGGATCTGCTCTTATTGATGACGGTCAATCCCGGATTTGGAGGGCAGAAGTTCATCCATTCTGTTCTGCCAAAGATAGAGGAAGCAAAAAAGTTCATACGAGAACATAAGTTAAAAACAAAAATAGAGGTAGATGGAGGGATAAATCCCCAGACAGCCAAGCTGGTGAAAAAAGCAGGAGCAACTATCCTGGTATCCGGGGCGGCTATCTTCAAGAGCCAAAACTATTGCCGGACAGTTAAAGCTTTGAGAGAATAATAAGAACTCCTTAGGCGAGGGTGAGGGCACCCTCGGCATGATCAATCAGTTATTCAGGTTGATCCTGTTGATATTTTGATCTAGTAAGCATCGACATTTCCTTTAGGGTGAGTCCTTCAGGAAGATTCCTAATGTCGAAAGAAAAAACGCAAAAAGTCTACTTATAATATTAAAGGATAACTCCATCTCGTTGCTGATGAAAAGAGGGGGAACACCGAGTTTTTTGTTGCTAAAATGGTTTGGGTTTTTATATTATAATTTTTGTTTTTGGCCTGATTAGACGTATGATACCCAGAGTGTGCATCATATGGTGAACCTCAGAGAGGAGAAAAAAGTTTTTCTCCGATAATTTAAAGAGGTTTTAGTCAAATCGTGGGTTTAGTAAAATGTTTGAAGATTTAACCATAAAGTTAGAAGGGATTTTCAAAAAGCTCCGGGGACGGGGAAAGCTTTCTGAAAGCAATATCAAGGATGCTTTGAAAGAGGTGAGACTTGCACTTCTGGAAGCGGACGTTAATTATAAAGTAGTGAAGGAGTTTATAAGTCAGGTAGAAGTCAAAGCCATTGGTCAAGAGGTTCTTCGAAGCATCACCCCCGGACAGCAAATTATCAAGATAGTTAATGACGAATTAACTAATCTTTTAGGAAAAGAAAGGGTGGAGATGATGTTCTCTGCCCAACCTCCCACCGTCTTTATGCTGGTGGGTCTGCAGGGATCGGGCAAGACTACTGCATGCGGAAAACTGGCGCGATATTACAGGAAAAAGGGAAGATTCCCCTTACTGGTGGCGGCAGACGTTTATCGTCCAGCCGCGGTAGATCAACTTAAGATTTTGGCCAAAATGCTTGACATTCCGATTTTTTCCTCCAAAGATGACCCGGTGAAAATATGTGAGGCTTCTGTTGAGCGTGCCAGAAAGGACGGCAAGGATTTAGTGATAATCGACACCGCAGGAAGACTGCATATCGATGAACCCTTGATGCTGGAGCTTTTAAACATAAAAAAGGCGGTCTCTCCTCAGGAGATCGTTCTGGTGGCAGATGCCATGACCGGACAGGATGCGGTCAACATCGCCAAGACTTTTGAGGAAAAGATCGGGCTGGATGGAATATTTTTGACCAAGATGGATGGAGATGCCCGCGGAGGTGCGGCACTTTCCATTCGGGCCGTCACCGGAAAGCCAATTAAGTTCGTGGGTGTGGGGGAAAAGCTGGATGCTTTAGAGATGTTCTACCCAGATCGAATCGCCTCACGCATCCTGGGGATGGGAGATGTGGTCTCTTTGGTGGAGAAGGCTGAGGAGACGGTGGACTTAGAAGAAGCAAAAAAACTGGAGAAAAAATTAAAGAAAGAGACTTTCACCTTAGATGATTTCTATGCTCAGCTTCAGCAGATAAAAAAAATGGGGTCTTTAGAGTCAATTCTGGAGATGATACCCGGAATGGGGGGAAAGATGATGAAAGGACTCAAAATAGATGATAAAGCCATGGTAAGGGTGGAAGCCGTAATTAACTCCATGACCAAAGCGGAGAGACAGAAACCCCATATCATAGATGGAAGCAGAAGAAAAAGAATCGCTTTAGGTAGCGGAACGTCGGTTCAACACGTAAATCAGCTTCTAAAACAATTCTTTATGATGCAGAAGATGATAAAAAACTTTTCTAAAATGGATCTTAAAAAATTCGAGAAAGGCTTTTTCTCTTTTCGTTGACAACAAAGAAGAAGATTTCAATTCTGGTTTTGTAGTTGCCTTATTTATTAGGCGGGTCAATTGGTCATTAAACATGCTGCTTTAGATGAAGTTGAAATTAAATCAATAGGCAAAAAGAAAAAATGGAACAAGGAACCATATAAACGGAGGTGAACTTGGCAGTAAAAATAAGACTCAGAAGGATGGGTGCAAAGAAACGACCCTCTTATCGGTTTGTAGCCACAGATTCCCGTATGCCTCGTGATGGCAGGTTCATTGAGATTCTGGGGCATTACAATCCCATCGAAAAGCCGCCTAGCGTGGGTGTGAAGGAGGAAAGAATCTACTTCTGGTTAAAACAGGGTGCCATACCCAGTGACACGGTGAACAGTCTTTTTAAACAGATTGGGCTTTTGAAAAAATGGGAGATGATCAAGAAGGGTGAGGATGTCTCCCAGATCACCTTATCGACCCAGCTTAGGGAAAGGCCCAAAAAGAAGAAGAAAAAGAAGGGGAAGGCGGCTGAGGAGGCTGTCCCCGCAACGGAAGAAGCAACTCCACAAGAAAAAGCTAAAGTTGAAAAACCGAAGGAAGAGAAAAAAGAAGAGAAAAAGGAAGAAGAGAAAAAAGACATAAAAGAAGAGAAAAAGAAGGAGGAGAAGAAAGAAAAGAAAGAAGAAAAGAAAAAGGTTAAGAAGGAGGAAAAGAAAGAAGAGAAGAAGAAAGAGGAAAAGAAGCCAGATAAAAAGGAGGTTGAGAAAGGGGATAAGAAAGAAGTTAAGAAAAAAAATGAAAAAGAGGATAAGAAGGAGGAGGAGAAACCCAAAGAGTAGCTTTGTTCTGAAACAGGAAGCAATAGAGGTGTAAGAGAAAAGTAAATTGGGACTGAAGAGAAGTTTGAGAAAAGAAAGACGCAAAACTGATTATCGAATTTATAGAAAAATACGAAAGTGTTGCAAGAGGCTTTTCTTTTTCCTTTAGATTGAGGAAAAAATTAGTCATGGATCGCGTGACCATAGGACGAGTCTCACGGGTACGAGGCATAAAAGGAGAGATAGTGGTTGCTCCTTTAACTGACGATCCCCAAAGGTTTCACAAACTCCAAAAGGTGATAATTTCAAAAGAGGAGAGCACCAGAGAGTTTCAGGTGGAAGAAACAAGAGAATTTAGAGGCAGGGTTTTACTCAAATTGAAGCAGGTGGAAACCCCAGAGGAGGCGAAAAAGCTGGTAGGAGGGTTCATAGAGATAGAAAGAAGCCAAACGGTTGAGCTTCCTGAAGGAAGATATTTCATATTTGACATAATCGGTCTTGAGGTCATCACCACTGAAGGAGAAAGAGTAGGAAAGGTAAAGGAGGTTATCTCCCTTCCAGCAAATGATATTTACCTGGTGGAAGGCGATAAAAAATTATACGACATTCCAGCCATAAAAAAAGTGGTCAAAAGAATTGATTTAGTGAAAAAGGAGATGATCATAGAACCGATAGAAGGTTTGTTAGACCTGTAAATTAGAGCCGTCTATGCTGATCGATATTTTAACCATCTTCCCCGACATGTTTTCCGGGCCATTGCACGAAAGCCTGATCCAGAAAGCAAAGGAGAGAAATCTGATAAAGGTGCGGACACACAACATCAGGAATTTCGCAGAGGACAAACACAAGACCGTGGATGATACCCCTTTTGGAGGAGGAGGGGGAATGGTGATGAAGCTAAAACCTTTGTGCGGAGCGTTGGAATCAGTGATGGGTCAGGGTAAGGAAAAATTGGAAACCCGCATAATTCTGACCACTGCTTGTGGAGAAAAATTTTCTCAGAAAAAAGCAGAGGAGCTTTCCCTCACAGATCACTTGATCATAATATGCGGACACTATAAGGGAACCGATGAGCGGTTGAAGATGCTTTATCCTGTGGAGGAGATATCCATTGGGGATTACGTGTTGACCGGAGGAGAGATACCCGCGTTGGCAATCATCGATGCAGTGGTGAGATTGATTCCCGGCGTTTTGGGAGATTTTGAGTCGGCTCAAACCAATTCCTTCTTTGACGGCATTTTGGGACCTCCACAATATACCCGTCCGGCAGAATTTAGAGGACTGAAGGTGCCCGGGGTACTTCTATCTGGAGATCACCAAAAGATCATAAGCTGGCGAAAAAAAGAAGCTTTGAAAAGAACTTTACATAGAAGGCCGGATTTGATAAATTGGGAACAGCTCACCGATGAGGAGAGACAATGGATCATGGAGATTGAGAGCGATGAGAGGTAGAGTTTTTCAATTTTATTTCCAACTGTTTTAGGATAAATCACGTTATTTTCTGGCGGAGGAAAAAATGGATCCGATTTCTGCGGTTGAGGCTAAATATCTGAAAGATAAAATCCCGGAGTTTGGTTCTGGGGACACGTTAAGAGTACACACTAAGATCATAGAGGGAGACAAGGAGAGAGTTCAGATATTTGAAGGTGTGGTGATTCAACGAAAGGGTAAAGGGACAGGGGAGACCTTTACCTTGAGGAAAGTCTCCAGCGGTGTGGAGGTGGAGCGCATTTTCCCCTTGTATTCGCCTAACATCACCAAGATAAATCGGGTGCGGCAGGGGAAGGTGAGAAGAGCCAAGCTTTTTTATCTTAGGGGATTGAAAGGAAAATCTGCTCGTATTCAGGAAAAAAGAAAAGAAGAAAAGGAAAGTCCAGAATCCTGATGGCTCGAGTAGGATAGGCAATTTGCTTCTTTTGTATCATTTTTAAAGAGTTTTCTATTGGTTGTCGTGTCGAATGGATTTTGGATCACGTTCGACTCCTATCTGTTCATCTTTTAACCTTTCCCCACAAATTTGCCGGCAACTCTTTGTTTTTTCAAAATTGAATCAATCAGAAGATGTGGCTGGCATTAGGTTTTTTCAAAGAGGAACCCCCTTTTATTTCGCATCCATTCCCAAAATCACTGCTGGCATAGTCTTGAAAAATACCTCGAATACCCCCGTAGCATCTACCGCCCTGTAAGTTGGGCTATCCTTTTAGACTCTCCCGCCTGCGAGTGGATCTAATTTTGAGGACACCGGGATTTTATCCCGGTGATTCTGTTCGGGATACAATCCCGAACTCTTCCAAAGGCGAATTTCTTGCTTCTGGCTTGAAGAGAAACAATGCATCAGGTGGTTAAAATTCGGCGCCTAAAGACAGGTAATGTCTGGGCTTGGCAGAGACCCAATCAAAGTCGGTTGCCCACCCCACATCATATCTTAAGACGAAAAATCCCAGATTCGCCCTGGCTCCAAACCCAAACCCGGCTTTTATGTCCTTAAGCCGGGTACCGTCCTTAGAGGTTCCTCCCTTGAATTTCTTGTTCTCATCCCAGGCGGCTCCCATGTCGTAAAACAGGACACCATTGATGTAGCGAAGAGTTAGGGGAAGAGGGAATTTCATGACGAGGTGTTCAACAAAGGGATAGCGCAGTTCAAGGTTGGTTAAGAAAAATCTTGTGCCGCTTATGTCAAAATATCTATAGCCGCGGAGCGGGGTTACTATGTTCCCAAAATAAAGATCATTTATCCCATATATGTTCTCCGAGCCCAAGCTGGATCCTATCCAGTTGGATTGCCCACCCAGAAAGAATCTCTTCTTGTCATCTCCATGTGAGAATCCTCCGGTTAATCGGAAGACGAAATTGTATCTTTTTTTGAAATGAAAGTATCTGCGATAATCCATCACAGCCGCACCATAGGTGACGCTTCGTGAAGTTATATATGGTGCATATTCATAGGAGAGTAAACTACGACTTCCGTTTATCGGCCCGGTATGTCCCCAGATGACCGTATCGTTAATCCAGGAGAGGGAAACCATAAGCACTTTCACGCTCCGGTCATCGAAGGTTGAAGTTAAAGGGTGATGATCGTAGTATTTTCGGTCTACTGAAATCTGGCTGAGGTTCAACTCTGCCCGGGTGAACTTGCTAAAAGGAAAGGAGAAATATGCCAATGCCCCATACACCCGATCGGAGAAAAGCCTATCCAGATCGTCAATATAGTAATATTTGGTATGAAGAATTCCTCCCCCCACATTTATTCTTCGAGCCTGATAGAGGTAGAATATCTGGAAGTTGCTCTGGTCTATGGTGTTAACCACGTCCGTAGCTAAGATAAAGGTGTGATTTCCCAGCATGTCGCTTAAGGCGATAAAGGATTGTCCTTGAAAACCAAAGAAGGTGTCATAGCTTAGCGCTCCTGAAATCAGATCAGGAGTGAACTTAAGCTTATATTTGTGTTCTCTGTATTCGCCGTTGGGAAGTCTGTAGCTTATACTGTCTTCTTTCTCTGTAGCCTTTTCCTCTACCGCCATCGTCTCCGTCAGACTGTCTAACTCACTTTTTCCGGCCTTAAATACATAGGAGCTGAAGTCCAACTTGCTCTCCACAGACTCCTCTGCCCGGGCGGTATCGGTTGCAACAGAGATGGTATCCTTCTCCAATGCCAAAAGATGAGGTGTCTTGGTCAGTGAATCTTCCTTTTCCACCGCCGGCTTGATCTCTTTGATAAGGAATATGTCCCAGCCTCCTTTTTGAAAAGCAGAGAATGCGATTTTGTCGCCATCTTTTGACCAGGTGGGGGAAAAACAGCCAGAGAGGACGTTGGTAATGGGGAAAACTACGGAGCTATCCAAGTCTGCCACGTAAAGATTGTATATTCCGTTTCGATCCGAGACGAAACAGATCTTTTTGCCATCGGGCGACCAGGTGGGAGAAGTATTGTTCCCCTCTCCTGAGGTGATTGGGGTACTTCTCCAAGAATCTAAGTCCAGAAGAAAGAGATTATGATGGCCGTATTTATAATCCGATGAATCTGTGTTCGCCTCCAGAGGTCGATCGGAGCTGAAGGCGATAAATCTGCCGTCCGGAGAGAAGCTGGGATCCTCATCGCCGTAGTAATCGTCGGTGAGATTAATCAGCTTTTGATTGTCGATATGGCACATATAGATATCCTCCTCTCCGTCTTTAACACCCACGAAAGCAATCTTTTTGCCGTCTGGAGACCAGGATGGAGAACGCATGGCATCCAACTGGAAGCGGAGTTTTTTGTAGATGTTCCTATTCCTCACTCGAATCAGGCACAACACGTCCCTTCCCTTGCTTTTTGAAACAAAGGCTAAGCTTTTGCCGTCAGGAGACCAGGAGAGACCGCTGACATAGGAATGGAGAGATTCCAAGTCCCCTGATCTTTCCCCTTTCACCAATCGTTTCAACACCTTCCCATCGATGGAAGAGATGATGTAGATTTCCGTGTAATCGCTTCTGTCGGAAAAGATAGCCAGACGGTCACCTGCCGGTGAGAAGGCCGGTTTTTCATTGATATAGGAGCCATCTTCTGGATGATGGGTTAGCTGTTTGGCAAACTCCTTGGACTCTTTTCTTAAGGCGATCTCCGGCCAGTATTTTTTCCGTTGTACCTTCATCCATTCCTCGGAAAATGTCTTTTGATCCATTCCGATGGCTGATTTCAAAGCTTTGTCCATGGAGAGTTCGCTTTTGCCCTTGTGCAAAATCTCGGAGAGCTTCTCCTCCCCATACGTTTCCACGATATAGCCTATGGCGGATTGCCCTTCCTTGTAAACCAGATAACCTCCGGCAAATTCCAGTGGCGTCAAATATCCGTTAATGGTGGCATCCCTTATCACCATATCTGCCTGAATGTCCCAGCCGCCTCGAGAGGAATATTCCGCATACCCTTCGGCAAACCACAATGGTAACTGAAACAGATACTGTCGGCTGAAAATCGAGCTGGCTATATTTCCGTAGAGCAGATCATACGTCACCGCATGAGTCAACTCATGATGAAGCACGTGCCGAAAATCCTCGTATGAACCGGTGAAAGGAACCACTATCCGGGTCTTGAAAGATTCAGTAAAACCACCCACTCCCTCTCCGATCAAATCAGGAATGACATTGGTCTGCTGAAAATCATTAGGTGAATTATACAGAATCACCGGGATTTTCTTTCTCAAATCGTAGCGAAGTTCCTTTTTTACATTCAGGTAGGCGTCCTCCAAAACGTCGGCGGCGAACTTAGCCAGAGAATATTCCCCTTGGTAATAGTAAATGTCGAAGTTCTCGGTTTGAATGAAATGCCAGTCGAAGGATTTATACTGCACCTTATTCTTTCCGAAATAGGGCTCCTGTGCCATGCCAGCACCGATCAATAGAAAAAGAAACAGGCTGCACAGGATAATCTTTTTGACAAGATATCTCATGATTTGGATCTCCTAATAGTATTCCAGCTGGTTGCAGAGTCTATGTTTAAAAAGAACCACATTCTATCCTTACTGATTTAGACACCAAAAATTTGGTTTTCCTTTTCATGTTTTTTTTCTAACTTCCGTTTTCCCTTCAGGGTGAACCTCTTTCCATTAAAAGTAGAGAGATGGGGAATGAGATTTCGATCGATTTCAAATTCCTCGTTACCAACTTTTTGAATCCTAACATCATCAGATTTGAGCCGCAAGGTGGAACAAGATTAAATTTTATGCTTTTTTCTTTTTGCTTTTCACTCGCCTTATCTTTGCTCCCAGGAAAGCAAGCCTCTCTTCCATGTGATCGTATCCTCTATCTATGTGATACACTCTCAACACTTCTGTGGTTCCCTCCGCCGCCAAACCAGCCAAGGCAAGCCCTGCTCCCCCTCTTATATCCGAAGCCATGACCGAAGCCCCCTTGAGCCGGGGAACGCCGTTTATGGTGGCTCTATCTCCGGAAATTTTTATATCTGCTCCCAATCGGCAAAGCTCCATCACATGGGCGAATCTCTCTTCAAATATCGTCTCCCTTATCTGACTGGTCCCATCGGCAATACAGGTTAGTGCCATAATGGAGGCCTGCACATCAGTGGGAAATCCCGGATGAGGATAGGTGGTTACCGAGATCGGCTTAAGCATTTTGGGACCCTTCAGGGTGATTCTTTTTTCATCTTCGGATATCTCTGCACCCATCTCTTTTAACTTATGAGTTACCATTCTCACATGTTCTGGTATCACATTTTTTAGCTCCACATCTCCTCGGGTAACACATGCCGCCATAAGAAAGGTGGCGGCGTCTAACCTATCCGGGATGGGCGTGTGTTTTGTGGCTTTTAGCCTTTTTACCCCTTCCACGTAAATGGTGGAACTTCCTGCTCCTTTGATTTTGGCTCCCATCCGATTCAAAAACCTGGCTAAATCCACCACCTCCGGATCGCAGGCGGCATTTACAATGGTGGTTTTCCCTTCCACTAAACATGCTGTCATCAAAATGTTTTCAGTTCCGGTATGAGTGGGACGATCAAAGCAGATGAGATTGCCAGATAGCCGTTCTCCGTGGGCAATGACATAACCGTGTTCCTCCTTGATTTTTGCTCCCAGCCGGGCAAAGCCAGAAAGATGCAGGTTCACCGGTCTTGGACCCAGAACGCATCCGCCGGGGAGAGAGACCTTTGCCTTTCTGAACCGGGTCAGAAGAGGTCCCATCACCAAAAAAGAGGCTCGCATCTTACTGACCAGTTCATAAGGCGCCTCAAAACTTTTCAGATGCTCGGCATTTATCACCACCCGTCTTCTGGAAGGTGATCCAGTCAAGTTATCGTCACCGCATATTTGCACTTTAGCTCCCAGTTTCTCCAGCACCTGGAGCATGATCTTCACGTCCGCCAGATCGGGCACATCTTCAATCTTGGTTTCGCCCTTTTCCACCAGCAGGGAAGCGGCTAAAATGGGGAGGACCGCATTTTTGGAAGCTTGAATTCCTACGGTACCAGAAAGCCTTATTCCACCCTCGATCACGAACTTATCCATGACTCTTCACCTGAAGTAGTTCCCACATAATTAAAAACGTCAGCCTTTATAATTCATTGGTGCAAAAATCTTCAATTCCTAAATTATGTAACCTGATTTGCAAAGTCAAGCAATTCCACGAGTAAGTTTGCGTCCACTGAGGCGGTATAGTTTGTTTTTTCCAAAATCTATTCCAAGCTGGCGGATTTCGTTTCAACGCGTAGGCAAGCCTTCACGGCTTGTCGTCAACCCATAAAGGCTTGGCTACACAATCAAATAATGTCTTGAAAATTAATGAGTTACCAACTCTTACAACCAGAAAACAAAATAAATCAATCAAAAAATTCAAACTTTTTGGTTACTTGGTTTCTTAACCCCACGGTATAAGCCGCATGCTTCTACCCTCCCAATATTCATAACTTTGAATGCATCTCACAAGTAAATTCCTTTCATCAATGCTGAGAGATAGAACATTTTTCATTTCTGGTATTGATCACCTGTTGCCACACCTTGTAGTGTTGTAATTCTGTGATTGAAAAAGAGTTACACGATACCAGAACTTAAAGTTAGGTTCTGGTATCTCCCCATTCAATTACTTTTTGAACCAGCTAAAAGGTTTTCACTTTTTTCCGACCCAAGCACAAGATATTCCGGGAGGCGATTTTATAAATTTCTTTAAAAAACTTCCGATATTCATAATAACCCGTAGTGTCGAACTAAACGTCAGATGAATTTCCCAAAGGTCGTTGAAACATGAAGAGGAAGGCCAAGTCTAAACTCAAGCACTTTGCCCTATCTGTAGCTGTTGCCCTGATTGTAGGCATATTCTTGCGCACTTATGTGGTGCAGGCATATCGCATCCCTTCTCGCTCCATGGAAGATACTCTTTTGAAGGGGGATTTTCTGTTGGTTAATAAGCTGATCAACCGCTTCTATGAACTTAAGGTGGGGGACATTATTGTTTTTGAGTATCCCTTGAATCCCAGTAAAGATTTCATTAAAAGGATAATTGCCACTGAAGGTCAAACCGTGCAGATAATGAACAAGAAGCTATACATAGACGGGCAACTGGCAGAGGGTTGGTTTCCCTCCAAGCATACTGATTATCAGATATTTCCTGCGGCATATTCCAATCGGGACAACCTCGGTCCATTCGTGGTTCCCGCAGGTCAATACTTCGTCTTAGGGGACAATCGGGA
>LJUX01000014.1 GCA_001304155.1 candidate division Zixibacteria bacterium SM23_73_3 | reverse complement strand
CAGGTTCAACATCCTTAATCACCTCCTCTAAAGGAGGCGATTATAACCTGACATTCCTTATTTGCAAACTACTGACATTATTATATTGCGAAGACAGAGAAAAAATGGTTGTTTTGTGGCGACCCAATGTGATAGCCACAGGTAAGACGACTCCTGGGTCCAGCTTAATTGCTGGTCCGGATGTTAAGCTAAACTTAGACGGATATTCTTATTTTGGTTGGTAATGTGTTATCCCCTCGGTTCACGGTGAATCCTTTGTGATCAGCCTTTAGGATGAATTCGTTACCGTCTACATTTACATAATGGTGATGAGCCTTCGACCATTAAATATGATGTTTAGAAAGGATGCCCCACTTAGGGTAGGATTTAAATTTGGCATCTAAATGAAACAAAAAGTTTGCATTAGAGTGCTTTTCGTTTAAATTAGAACAGCTGCTGGTTCTTCGGTCAAAAACCTGACTGAAAAACCTGCAAAGTTTTTGGAAAGATATTGCGTTTTGATTGTATAAAAGCTTTGGGAGGAGTCGATGACGGAAAAAAAGGACTTAGAGGCAGTAGAGAAGCTAAATGAGGCTCGGAACAAGATAAAAAATGAAATCAAGAAGGTGATCGTGGGACAGGAGCGGGTGATCGACGAACTTCTGATTGCGCTTTTATCCAACGGACATTGTCTTTTGATCGGGGTCCCGGGACTGGCCAAGACTTTGATGATCTCCACCATCTCCCGAATCCTTGATCTAAAATTCAATCGCATCCAGTTCACTCCGGATTTGATGCCCTCAGACATTACCGGAACGGAGATCATTCAGGAAAACGTATCCACTGGTGAAAGATCTTTCAAGTTTATCAAGGGACCCATTTTCGCCAATATCGTGCTGGCGGATGAGATAAATCGCACCCCACCCAAAACCCAAGCCGCACTTTTGCAAGCAATGCAGGAGCATGAGGTTACCGCTGGAGGAGAGACCTATAAGCTAACCGAGCCTTTCTTCGTATTAGCCACTCAGAATCCCATCGAGTTGGAGGGAACCTATCCCCTACCTGAAGCTCAACTGGATCGTTTCATGTTCAATATATACGTAGATTATCCTTCTGAAGAAGAGGAGAATGTAATCGTTAAATCGACCACCAGCGCCTTTGGCTGGGATCTGGAAAAGGTGATGGGAGCAGATGAGATCGTAAGGCTGCAAAGGCTTGCCCGACGGGTACCGGTATCCGATCACGTGGTAAGCTATGCGGTCAGGCTTGCCCGAAGTACCAGACCCAACGAAAACAATTCGCTGTCCTATATCAAAAACTGGGTCAACTGGGGAGCAGGACCACGGGCTTCTCAATATATGATACTGGGGGCAAAGACTAAGGCAATCTTGGATGGCAGATATACCCCCTCCACGGAAGATGTTAAAATCGCGGCAAAGCCGGTTTTAAGACACCGTATCGTCACCTCCTTCAATGCGGAAGCAGACGGTGTGGGGACTATGGAGATTATTGAAAAACTCCTACAAGATGTCAAGGAGGAATAATTTCTCGAGGCTCGTTTGACGGTGACGAGACTGGTATCGAAGCTTGATGATTGGAGCTGGAAATTCCTCAACAGATGAAACGGAAAGAAAGTTTCAAGTATCGAGTATCGAAACACGAGTTTCGTTACGAGTATCGCCAACGATAAACGATGGAGTCGAGACTCAAAACCGAAAGTGTCCTCTTCTGAAATGTCTTTGGAATTAGAATCAAACATTAGATAGCGAGGTTTTTATGAGGTGGGGAGATGTTTTCAAAAGCTTTTTGGTTCTTTTTTTGATCTTTGGATTCCTAAGTTGCACCAGCAAAGAGAAACAGGCGGAAAAACATTTCAAAGAAGGTTTTAAATATCAGGACCAAGGAAATTTAGATAAGGCCTTAGAAGAATACGGAAAGGCAATTCAGCTTAACCCGAACTACATTGAAGCTTACATGAATTTGGGAACGGTATACCTGGAGATGAAAGACTACGATCAAGCCATCCAGCAGTTTGAAAAAGTGGTTGAGTTGAACTATTTTTATGCAAAGGGCCACTATAATCTGGGTTTAGCCTATCTTTATAAGGGAGAGGTGGAAAAGGCAAAAGAAGAAGGGAAATTTCTGAAAAGCATACGTTCCGGACTTGCGGACGCCCTGGAAAAGAGAATAGGGGAAGAGTAATCTATACTTTCATCAACGCGTAAGCAAGCCTATACACTTCGTCTCCCGCCAAAGGCGGGGCTGCGCGAAAAACGAATTGTTCGAAGATCGTAAAATTATTAATGGGGGAAGTTTAAGATTACAACACATTGCCTTGCTCGCAAGGTAAAGAAACCTTTCGTTAAAAAAGTGACAGAGTAATGCCAGAAGATTATCGCAGATTTTTAAAGCCGGATGTGGTCTCCAAGTTGTCCGGGATGGAGATCAAGGCAAGGCTGGTGGTGGAGGGGTTCATCGCTGGTTTGCATAAAAGTCCATATCATGGATTCTCAGTTGAGTTTGCCGAGCACAGGCAATACATGCCCGGAGACCCTTTGAAGAATGTAGACTGGAAGGTCTATGCCAAGACAGACCGATTCTTCATCAAAGAGTTCGAGGAGGAGACCAATCTGAAAGCCTACATTCTGGTGGATGTCTCCGGCTCCATGGGATATGGCTCTAATGAGGTAAATAAACTGGAATATTGCTGTTATCTTTCCGCCGCCCTTTCTTATCTGATGTTGAAACAAAGAGATTCAGTGGGGTTGGTCTTGTTTGACCAGAACATAAAAAAATATATCCCACCCAAATCCGCTTTGAGAAGTCATCTACATGTCATCCTGCAGGAATTGGACAAGATGGAGCCATCCCAGACCACCAACATCAGCTCCGCTTTACACCAGATGGCGGAGAGGATAAAAAGGCGTGGCTTGATCATCCTAATCTCCGATCTTTTTGACGATCCCGACAGGGTAATAAATGGACTGAAGCATTTCCGCCATAAAAAACACGAGGTGATCGTATTTCATGTGCTTGATCCAAAGGAACGCACCTTCGCCTTTCCGGAATTAGCCATCTTCAAGGATCTGGAAACAGAGGAGGAGTTGATGACCTCTCCCTGGCAGATAAGAAAGGAATATACCGAACGATTTAAAGCTTTAGTGAACAAATACACGCTCCAGTGCCGGGAAAGCTTGATCGATTATGTGCTTCTGGACACCTCCATTCCCTTTGATTATGCTCTGTTTTCCTATTTGAGCAAAAGGCAGAGATTGTGGTAGTCAACGGATTGAGCGGATGTAACGGATGGGAGTTGATCTCTGGCAGGATTTGCATGATTTGTTTATCTTGAATTTTTTGATAGGTTAAGCGTAGGCAAGCCTTTATGGCTTGTTAGCCAAGGCATGAAGCCTTGGCTACGCGAAGACCAACAAATAAAAACCCGACAAGAGAAGAGCTGGTTGACAGCAAAAATTGGTAAGAGAAGATGGCAAAAGAAAAATTGTTGATCGGTGCTCATATGTCCATCTCCGGAGGAGTCTTCAACGCTCTCCTTTGTGGACAAGAGTTGGAATGCACCACCATTCAGATTTTCACCAAAAACAACAATCAGTGGAAAGCCAAAGAGCTTTTCCCGGAAGATGTGAAGAAGTTTTTCGAAAATCAAAAAACAACCGGGATATCTCCGGTGGTGGGGCATAATGGGTATCTGATAAACTTAGCCTCACCCAAAGATAATGTTTACGATCAATCCAAAGAGTCGATGCTGGTTGAGCTGAAACGTGCCGAACTTTTAGGTTTACCATATCTGGTAATGCATCCGGGCTCACATCTGGGCAAAGGAGAAAAAGAAGGGATAAAAAAGATCGTCCGCTCCATAGACTGGCTTCATCAAAAGACCAAAGGATTCAAGGTGAAAATCCTGCTGGAGACCACTGCCGGTCAGGGAAGCGCCATCGGGCATCGTTTCGAGCACTTAGCGGAGATAATTGAACGTGTGAAAGACAATGAACGTCTGGGTGTATGTTACGACACCTGCCATACCTTCGCCGCCGGATATGACATTCGAACTAAAAAGGCTTATCAAGCGACCTTCAAGGAATTTGATAATAGTATTGGACTTAACCGACTTGGAGTGATCCATGTGAACGATTCGTTAAAGGACTTAGGTTCCCGGGTGGATCGACATCAGCATATAGGAGAAGGAAAGATCGGACTTGAAGGATTTCGCCTGTTGATGAATGATAAAAGATGGGAAAAAATTCCCAAGATTTTAGAAACTCCAAAAGGAGAAGGGGCGGCAAGGGATATTAAAAATCTAAACCTGCTCAAAAGCTTGGTCAAATGGTCAAAGAGTGCATGCCGGGATTCAAAAAATGGTAGTCTGCGAAGTTAGCTCAAAGAGAAAAATTCTGAGGGGAACATGAACCGAACAAAATTCAAAATCGTTTTGATCTTTTTGGCTCTTCTCTTCACCATGAGCTTGGATCATGGATATGGTGCCTCTGGCATAATTCTGGATATCAGCGTGAAAGAGGGGCTTTCTGGTGATAGCGCCAGCTTTGAGCTTACCGATCAAAACGAAATAAGACTTCTAAACGGGGTGGAGACCGTCTCCTTTCAGGCTAACTTCACTCTTTCGGCAACCCCCACCGTGTTAGATAGTGAAAAAGTGATATTGACCTTAAGTCTCATAACCTTACCCCCCAAGCCCCAAACGATCCTGCGTGAAGTGTTGTCTAAGAATAAGAAAACATTCTTTTTGGGTGAAGTGAAGGTGAAAGAGAAAAGGGTCTTCCGCGTTTATCTGACTCCTGAAATAACAGATGTGATAGAGCCAGAATGCGATCTGGATACCCGGGACAAGGAGAGTGAAGACTGGGACGAGCTTCCCAGCGCTCATTTCTTCTTTCGCTATCTTTTGAATTCCCTGGCTGATCTACACTGGGCAAAGATCAAAGGATATGGCGAGACGGAATACAAACGCTTTCGGGAAATTTTTGGATTCACCCAACCAGCCATGGATAGAATGGAATATTTTCTCCTCCCCTGTCGGGCAAGTGAGGTGGTGTGGGATGATCGATTTGACATCGGGCTGGATCCGGTGAAAAATAAAATCTTCGTCATCTATAATCTTTTTGAGAGAAGCTTAGACTCCCCTGGAGTGGGCTTTCTCCTTTTCTACCGCTTATGGGGATATGCTCCTCCCATTCTGGCGGAAGGAATAGGAGGATATTTCTCCTTATCCCATCACTTCACCAAAAAGCTGATTGCCACCAAAAGATGGATCCCCTTAAAGAGGCTTTTGATAGCCAGAGATTACAGAGAACAGCCAAAAGATGTGGCTTTCTGGGAGTCATGTTCATTTGTAAGATTCCTGGTTAAAACTTACCGTTTGGATAAATTTGAGCTCCTGTATAAAAAGGCTACCGATCTCACTTTAGATCAAGCCATAGAAGAGGTATACCAGAAGAATTTAACTACTTTGGAAAAGGAGTGGCTTTCTTTCCTTGAGGGATACCAGGATACCATGCGCGATTTTTACTACTTAGCTTCCGTGAAGATGGATAACCATCATTATGATCAAGCCGTAGAGCTATATCAAGACATGTTGAATCTATATGGAAGAGACCCGGGAATACTCCGCAGTCTGGCTTACACCCATTATCTTAAAGGGGATTACGATCAATCAGAAAAGTATTATCAGGAGGTGCTCTCTGGCGACACTTTGAACCTGGAATATCTCTATATTCTGGGGAATATAAAGAGGATCAAGGGGGAATATAATAAAGCAGAAAAGTATTATCAAAAAGTAATCTCTTTAGATACAACCTATGTGGAGGCTTATCTCAAGTTAGCTAATCTGGGGATAGCCAATGGAGATCTTCTGTCTGCCAAAGAGCACTTAGAACAAGTTAAGGGTTTGGAGACCAAAAATCAAGCCAAGACAGAGATCTATTCCGGCTTAGGGAGTATCTATAAAAAGCTGGGCAAAGCCAAAAAAGCTCAAGATAACTTCGAGAAAGCGCTGTTTTATGCCCGGTTCTTCGTTATCGAGTTTTCAGACAGGCCCATTCCTTATCTTAAATTAGGTGAGGCATTTTTCAATGTGGGGGAGATAGATTCGGCTATCAACTTTTTTAAGATAGCAGAGTTTTTAGAAGACAGACCCCTTTATCGCGGCAAGGTGCTTTTAGCCTTAGGGAACGCATATCAGGAGAAAAATGATACGGCCGAAGCTAAATTGTATTTTCAGGAGGTGCTGAATCTGCCAGTGGGACTTGAGGAAAGAAAAGAGGCAGAGAAGCGCTTGAGGTCTTTTTGAGCGATGGTAATCAAAAAGGATATGTAGGTTGAAATGCCTCCATTCGGGGCTTTCGGACAAAACAAAAGAGTCGGATAGCCCCCCATACGGGGGACATATCCGACCTACAACCTCTATAACCTCTCCCCCTTTTTCCCCCTTTCCATTTTATGGAGAGGGGGACCGGGGGTGAGGTAGACCAGAGATTAGCTTATGTTTAATTTCTTAAATCCCATCATACTTTTTGCGGCAGGAGCTGCCGTCCTGTTCCCGCTTCTGATTCACATATTTAACCGGCAGAAGGTAAAAAAGATATCTTTCAGTTCCCTTCTGTTCTTAAGATCCTTAGAGAAGACCCGGATGAGGCGGGTTAAGATCATGGAATATCTTCTGCTTATAATTCGCACTCTGATCATTCTTCTGGTGATAGCGGCATTTGCTCGACCAGCCATAAAAGGAGGTTTTGCCACCAAAGTGGGAGCCCATGCCAAAACCTCGGTGGTGATCCTTATGGATAATTCTTACAGCATGGGTTACGAGACCAAAGATGGACCGGTCTTTGAGCTGGCAAAGAAGAGGGCGAAAAGGATACTTGATCAACTCAAGGAGGGGGATGATGCCAGTTTGGTTTTGTTCGCCTCCCAGCCAATGCCCTCAACTCCTCAGCCCACTTTTGATTTCAAGAACCTGATAAGTTCTTTAGATGAAGAAGCAATGCTGTCGGCTGAAAAAACCGATGTAGGTGAAGCTCTGAAGATGGCTTATGAAATTTTGAAAAACTCCAATAATATGAACCAGGAGATTTATCTTGTTACTGATATGGAGAAATCCGGCTGGTCCTCCCTGCGTCCGGATTTTTTTTCTTCTGAAGATAAAAAGGAGAAGCTTTATCTGGTAGATGTTTCTCCTGCAGAGAAACAGAACCTGTGCATAGAGGAGGTAAACTTCGGCAATCAGTTGATAGAGAAAGGAAAGCCCTTTCAGATCACAGCCCGGATCGCCAATTTCAGCTCCCAGCCGATGAAAAACCTTCTGGTGGGACTTTATCTGGATGGAAAGAGGGTTAGTCAGACAGACATAGATGTCGAGAAAGATGGAAGGGCGACGGTGAAGTTTATGCCAGCGGTGGAGGAAGCGGGAATTCATACCGGGTTCTTTGAATTGACCGATGATGATCTTTTGATAGATAACCGCAGGTTTTTTGCCTTCAGGATTCCGGAAAAGATCGGTGTCCTTCTGGTTGGAGAAAATCAAAGGGATACCCATCATTTGAATTTAGCCTTAAATCCTCTGGACAGAAGCAATGCCAATAAGGAAGTTACACGGATAAACAAAAACTCTTTATCAGGGATCGATTTCAACAAGTACCAGACGATCATCTTTTCCAACCTTTCCCTATTGACCGACGTTCAGCTAACCAAGCTGGAAAGATTCGCCCAGAGGGGTGGAGGGGTGTTTTTCATTCTGGGAGATGGCATCGATCCTGAGTTTTATTCCAAACAGATTGCCCAGAGATTCTTTAATCTGAACCTGAAAGAACCACTTGTTTCCACCAAGAATCCGGGAGGTTTTTTTAGCTTTGGGAAGATCGATTTAAATCATCCTATTTTTCAGGTGTACCGAAATGTTGAGAAAGAGAAACTTCCTCTGATAAAGTTTTCCTCCATTTTCGAGTTACCGGAGAGCTCTGATATGAAAACCATCATTCGTTTCAATTTGGGAAAACCTGCCCTGATGGAAAGAAGTTTTGGGGGGGGCAAGGTTTTGCTTCTGGCGGCACCTGTGGATGAGAGTCAGGGTGATCTGGTGGTGCATCCTTTCTTTGTTCCCCTGATCAACCGCTCAGTGGAATATCTTGCTTCTGATTTATCCAGGTTGGATGAGGATATCCTGGTGAGCTCAAAGGTCACCAAGGAACTTCCTGCCGATCTGGCTGGAAAGGAAATAGAGCTGTTCGATCCCCAGATGGGAAAGATAGCCCTGCAACCATCATTTCAAACTGATAAGCTTATCCTTAGGATAGATGATACACACTTGCCCGGCATATACGATATACGGGCTACAACCTCTTCATCCACCAGAGGTGAGGTGGTGGATCGATTTGCGGTAAATATTGATCCCAAAGATTCTGATCCCCAAAAGATAGAGATGTCTGGAATTGAGAAGAAATTAGAAGGTCTTTCATTCTTTTACGTCGACCCCCAAGATGACATAGAGAAATCGATTTTACAATCCCGCTACGGCAAGGAGCTGTGGAAAACGTTTTTGTGGGTGGCCTTTTGTCTTTTAGCTCTGGAGATGTTTCTGGCAAGGAGCAAAAAGAAAGATATGGTGAGGGAGGAAAAAACCTAAAGAATTTGGAGTAACAAGCTTTAGCTTGATCGCTGTTCTTCTGTTGCTTCGGGAATTGGAATTCCCGAAGCTGACTAAGAAAGTTGTTGCGGGGTACCCTTGGACCCATGCCTTCAGGGCAAGCCCTTACCCCGTCACAATTATGGTTCAGGGTGACGGAGACCCCCCAGACGGGAGGACATTCGCCCCCATCTGGGCGTCGGCTCGTCTGGGTGAGCACCACCGAGCAACATTGCTGAAGTTCGTAGGGCGGGCATCCTTGCCCGCCGACGTTCTACGGGGCTGGGAGCCCCGACCACGACTCTTTCACGTATTCATCCTTCATGCACGAGTCTTCGCTCCCAACAATAGTATTGACTGTATCAACTACGCATGTTATTCTATTAACATGCGTTTTTGCTCTTTGAAAATCAAGCTAAGGTAAAAGATAAAATGACTTTAGTCAGCTTAAAGAATGTCTTAAAATCTTATGGCGCCGATCTGGTCTTGGATAACATCTCCTGGCAGATTGAGGAAGGGAGAAAGATCGGGCTTTTAGGATCAAATGGGGCAGGGAAGACCACGCTTTTCCAAATCATCACCGGTGAGTTGGAACCGGATAAGGGAAAGATGATCAGGAGCAAGCAATTGAGAGTTGGATTCTTACGCCAAGAATATCAACTGGAGGACGATCTCACTTTGTTTGATGAGATGCTCAAACCTTTCTCAGAACTTTTGAAGCTTCATGATAAGTTGCGAAATTTAGAACAAGAGATGTCCTCTACAAAAGATCCCGGAAAGCTTTTGGGGCTTTATGGTCAACTGCAACTCCAATATGAAAACAAAGGCGGGTATAGTTATGAGAATAAGATTGAAAGGGTGCTTTACGGATTGGGGTTTAAGAAAGAGGACTTTGATAAGAGCGTTAACATCTTGAGTGGTGGTGAGAAAAACCGAGCCGCCTTGGCATCTGTTCTTTTATCCGAACCCAATCTTCTTTTATTAGACGAGCCCACTAATCATCTGGACATTGAGGGGACTGAATGGCTGGAGCAATATCTTTCGGAATTCCTTGGAACGGTGGTTCTGGTCTCTCACGATCGGTATTTTCTGGATCGGGTGATCCGTGAGGTAATGGAGCTTGAGGATCACAGCATAGAGAGATACGTGGGTAATTTCTCCACTTATGTGGTGCAGAGAGCAAAAAGGCTGGAAAAAACTTTAAAGGAATATGAGGCGCAAAAGAATTATATTCTTCGCACTGAGGATTTCATCCGCAGAAACATTGCCGGACAGAAGACCAAACAAGCACAATCTCGAAGAAAGGCTTTGGAAAAACTGGAGAAATTGGAAAAACCGAAAACCAAAGCCAAAAAGATGAAGATCTCATTCTCCCCTACTCAGCGCACTTCAAGAGCACTTGTCTGGACTGAGAATCTGAGCAAAAAGTTCGGGGGGAATATTCTGTTTAAAGAGGTTAATTTCTCAATCGAAAGATATGATCGGGTAGGCCTGATCGGTCCTAACGGTTGTGGCAAAACCACTTTTTTGAAAATCCTTTTAGGAAAGGGAAAGCCTACAGGCGGAGAGGTTGAAATTGGCTCCAGTCTGGATATTGGATACTATGATCAGGAGCATCTGGGGCTGGACGTGGAAAGCTCGGTCTCTGATGAGGTGTGGAAAGTCAATCCCCGTATGTTACCGGCTGAACTCCGAAGTTTTCTGGCAAAATTCTTATTTTGCGGCGATGACGTGTTCCGAAAGATAAAGAGCTTTTCCGGCGGGGAGCAAAGCCGGGTGGTTTTAGCCAAGCTGATTCTGTCCAAGCCCAATTTCTTGATTTTGGACGAGCCGACCAATCATTTAGACATCGCCTCCAGAGAGGTCTTGGAAAATGCATTAGCAGAATTCGGTGGCACGCTTCTGGTGGTTTCGCACGACCGGTATTTTCTCAACAAGATAGTAAGCAGAATTTACTCTTTTGAAGACGGAAGTTTGAAAGAATATTTAGGAAGTTATTCTTACTACGAGGAAAAGAAAACAGAACAACAGGAAGCACAGAGAAAAAGCTTGGAGATAGCAAAGCAGGAAAGAAAAAAGCGAACCCAAGCCAAAAAGACCAAACCTAAGGTCAAGAAAAGAAGTCTGTTTCAGATAGAAAAGGAAATCTCTGAAATCGAACAAAAGATCGAGGAGATAGATTATCTGATCTCTACCCAGGAGGTTTACACCGATTGGCAGAAGCTTCTTGAGTTGAATCAGGAAAAGGAGGAGTTGTCCAGACGATTAGAGGAGTTGTACGCAGAATGGGAGGATTCGGCGGAAACGAAAGATTAAGACAAAGAGGAGCAGAATGGAGCCAAAAATCGTCACCAGACCGGCGTTCACTGTTGTGGGCATGAAGTATCGTGGCAAAAACGAGAAGAACGAGATACCACAGTTGTGGGAAAAGTTCATGTCAAGGGCAGGTGAGATCAAGCGGAGAGCGAATGCATTTGGCTATGGCGTGACGGACAATTACGATGAAAAGACCGGCGAGTTCGATTACCTTGCCGGACTCGAGGTTCAGGACGCGTCAGATGTCCCTGAAGGCATGGAGAGCTGGCAGGTGCCAGATCAAACCTATGCAGCGTTTCCCTGCAATCTGAAAAACATCAGAGAAGCGTTCCAACAGATCTACCAGCAATGGTTGCCTCAATCCGGCTATCAGCGCGCCGATGGTCCGGACTTCGAGTTCTATGATGAAAACTTCAAGCCGGACCAAGACAAGCTGGATATGTTCATCTACATCCCGGTTAAGAAGCAGTGAAGCCACTCCACGTGTAGGGGCAACTCATGAGTTGCCCCTACGGATTGTACGTCGGGCTGTCCTTAGGGACTGCCCGACAGGCACAGGTATCGGGTAGCTCTCTGTTGCTTTGGGGATAGGAATTCCAGAAGCCAAATAGCATCGGCATTTTATGTTGCATCAGGGCCTCAGTTCTGACATCTTTCAAAGCGTCAGTCGCCAGGATTTCCGCCACAGGCGGAAGAGTGGAGCTCCTGATGCAACTATAACAAGGGAGGGGGTAGCCGCAACCTTTAGGTTGCGATGGCGGTTGCTAATCGACCTACAGGTTTCGCAGGCTGCCAAAAACGAGATTTTCTTATGCTTGGGGAACAAGCGGTAGGTGGGGCTATCCATTCACGGTGAATCCATTTGGATTGACTACGAATGAATTTTACTAAACGTGATGTCGGGTTCAATAAATCGACCACCTTCAAATGCTCACCTCTCTTTTTCTTATTTTCTCTTATTCTTAAAAAAGTTGTAGCGGGGTACCCTTACCCCCGCAACATGTATGGTCCGAGGTGACGGGGATCCCCAGGCGGGAGGACCTACGCCCTCTCCTGGGTGAAGACCCCAAATCAACGCTCATAGAAAGTCACCCGACTGATCTGTTAACTGTGGTTTATTGAGATATAAAAAAATCAACCTGCTCCGCCACCTGAACCTCCTGTTCCACCCCCACCTCCTCCTGATGCTCCACCCCCGGTCCCTGCGGCTGAACTCATGGTAGCTGAAGCGGCCGTCATGAGTGAGGAGAGTGCTTTCCCAAATCCAGCCGGCGAAAAATCGGCATAGGGATGGCTGGCA
This sequence comes from candidate division Zixibacteria bacterium SM23_73_3, assembly GCA_001304155.1. Taxonomy (GTDB): domain Bacteria; phylum Zixibacteria; class MSB-5A5; order MSB-5A5; family SM1-73; genus SM23-73-3. Next base: position 16,276 of record LJUX01000014.1, on the reverse strand, counting down.
GCATACCAGGGAACGTAACTGCTGTGTTCGCCCTCCGGTATCATCTCCGCCATCTTCTTAATTACTTCTTGAGACAAGCCGAGAACGACACCATAAACTAAAAACTTGCCAATGTTCTGTATGAAAAACCGGCTACCAGAATCTCTGAAATGATATTTCTTCAGATACTTCTTTAATGCTTTCCATTTCTTGGCTTCCAATTCGAACTCTGGAGTTCGCCTGGGAAGGAAAGAAGACAAGACCAAAAGCATAAAAGCGCTGATGCCTGGGGCAATTGCCCATTCCTCAATTAAAATTGCCGAAACAACTGTAACTGCAATAAGAACCATACCTACTACCATTCCTTTATTTCTGGCTTTCAGGCTGTCTTTTTCCCAGTATCCCTGGTTTTTACCCAACTTTTTCACTTCTTGCTTCCATTGCCGAAACCACCTTATGAATCTGGATCGTTTCTTTTTTAACGTCTTAAAATCAATTACATCTTCTCCCCCAGCCAGATCATCAAAGATGAAAGCCAAAAGTCTCTCCTCAAAATCCTGTAAATTAATCTTATTTTCTGAATAAAAGTCACGATTAAGCTCCAAAAAATAAAGACGGTTTTTTGAAGTTCCAAAGATCCCCTTCTTCATTTTCATATCTTCTTTAATCTTCAAAAACCCGCGCCGAGCCAAATCGAGTAAGGTGCCTATCAGCGCTCCTCCGCCTATCTGTCGATAGTATAAAAGATGGCTTAACAACGCAGGCGGTATATCTGATGGAAATTCTGAATAAAGCGTACCGGAAAAGGACACCTTATGTTTTCTGCCAAAGCGTTTATAGAGGCTGATTCCACTAAGAAAACCGATTCCACTTATGATTAGAACAATCCAGGATCCCAGCTTTTTGCGAGCTTTTTTAGCTTCCCGCTTTGCCGTCCATTCCTCCCTTTTTCTGTTAGCCTCATCTGACCATCTTTTCTCCTCTGCCAGAATTTTTGGAACCGCCTGCTGGTGCATCACATTTTTAATCAGTGGAAATAAACTGACCGGATATATTGACCTGACTTCCCAGAAAGTTTTTGCCGGTAAACTCTGAACTTCAGCTATAACTGATCCCTTATCTCCGATCTCAATTGATCCCCACAAAGGACCATGAGCCCAAGCTCTTATTTCTTCCCTGCCAGTCAATCCTGGCGGATAAATGGTGACTTTTACTTGCTGCGATGGCTTATCCCAGCCGATTCCAACAAACTTATGATACAAAACCGCGGCATCCTGGTAAGCCGTCACCACATCTAGAATTCTGTAAGAAAGAATGAAAGTGCGCGTCTGGTCTTTGGCATCAAAGAACCACTTGGCGGAGATTGATCCAGAAGTTTTTTCATATTGGTAAGTTCCTTCCGTTCCCTGGTAACTTCTGGAGTAGGTTCTTCCTTCCTCCCCTACGGAGAAATCGACAACTCCACCGGTCTTCTCCGTTGGCAGGAAATACATAGCCCAGTGAAAATGACCCCTGAACTTATATGTTCTTTTCTCCTTTATGTCCATACTTCCATCGGAGTTCAGGTAGGCTTGGATGATCACAGATTCGATAAAATAATCTTTGTCCGCCAATACCTGGTGGGTCCAGCAAAAAGAAAAGAGGATAAGAACCCCCAACCAAAGAAAAAATTTTCCACAACTTATTGAAAATCTGCCTGGGTTTTTCATAATCGCTCCTTTTCGAGCACTTTAAATCTCGCTACGAGTTTCGGGAAATGGTGGAAAGAATTTTCATGTTGAATAAATATATCGATCAGGATAGTAAGAGGTCAAGCGAAATTTTTGACTGTAGAGGGGAAGTGTAGGTATGGGGTAGCTCTCCCGCCAAACGCAGGATCGTAACCCAGTCTACGGAATGAATAGAAAGATTCAGTGGAAACTAAACCATAGATCGGGCCGTCCATTCATGGTGAATCCATTCAGGATGAATCTTCTGGGCTGTCCTTCAAACATGATTAACCAAGCATATTTCCGTGGGGTTCGCATTTCTACAGGATCCATGGAACATGTGATCCTCTGTTGGCGGGGTTCGATCCTTCGACCCCTCGGTTTTACTCGGGGTGGTGAGCCTGTTGAACCCCAGGCTCGAGATGGCGAACATATTGAACCAGGTAATCGAACCTCTACAAATGCTCACCTCTCTTTTTCTCTTTTTCTCTTTTTCTCTTTTTCTCCTTTTCTCCTTTTCTTACTTTCCCATTCGATTTATTCTCTTGCTCACTTTGCTCCAGGAAGGCGTGATAAGGAAGCTTTCTTCCATGTTTTCAATCATTCTTACAAACTTGCTCATCGGCACCGAAAAGGTCAGGGCATCTTGCGGCACGCATGGCCGGGCCGATACGTCAAACATCCCCAGAACGCCTCTGGGACGCTCAGAGTCCTTTTCCAGGTAAGGATACAAAGCGATGGAGCCGCAACCAGCGGCAAAGGGTGCAAATACTCCGTTGGGTTCTGCTTCATCAAAGCTTGTCAGGGTGAAAAGGCCAGATAGCACGTCAGTTTGAGCAAAGAAGATGATCACCTCGGGTTCATCCGATTTTTCAAGCATATCCCATCTCTTGAAAATTATGAACTCAGCCGGCGCCTTGAAGTGGGGGAACTTCTTCATCGCCTCTTTAACCAGCTTTGGTGATTTCTTATAACGCTCCCCCTCAAGTTTTCCGGGAATGCCACAGGAGAGAAAATATTCGAAGTTCGGCATGATTTCCAGGGCAAACCCCAGATACCTCTTTCCACCACCACAGCCGATTGAGTCAGCGGCAAAACAAAGAGATTCTCCCTTTCGCACCCTCGAAAGATCGCAAATAAAGCACCTGTGGTCTGAGGGAGGTTTTACCACTTGGGCTCGTCCCGACTCATTAGTATAATAAAAAATGATCGGAAGGTCTGCCTCGTCAAAATACTTTTGCCAAAGTCTGGCAAATTTCTCTTTGATTTTCATATCCATAGTCTCCTCCTTCATTATGACGGATTCTTTTTCGTTTCACTAATATATTAATGTGCCCGTCAGCTTCCTTAACCGACGGGCACGAAATTCACGGATAATAAATATTTTTCCAACCAGCAACTAACAACAGCCTGGTGCTGGTCCTCCTTTGTAAAGATAGCTGATTATAAGGAGCAGGTCGCCGAGGTCAATTATACTATTGCAATCACAGTCTCCAGTTCCAAGCGGATCAGGGGCAGGACCATACTTATACAGATAGCTTACCAGATGAAGCACATCCCCAAGGTCTATTACTTCATCCCCATTGCAGTCACCGGTGGCAAGGCAGTTAAAAAGAACCGAGACATTATCAGAACCATAATTGGCAGTTGCCAGGTCAAGATCTCCATCGCCATCAAAATCAGCAGCAAAGATGGAGTAAGCATAATCCCCCACCGGATAGACCGAATCAGGGGTGAAAATTCCATCCCCGTCATTCATAAGAATCGAAACGTCGCTGGAAAACTCACTTGAAACTGCCAGGTCCAGGTCATCATCACCATCCAGATCGACAGCGAAAACCGACCAGGGGCCAGTACCCGCTGGATAGACTGAGTGGGCACCAAAGGTACCATCTCCATTGTTCAATAGAACCGAAACGTTGCTGGAATAACAATTCGCGGTCTGCAGATCGAGAGCACCGTCTCCATCAACATCAGCGGCGAAGACCGACAAAGGAAGATCACCCACCGGATAGAGCGAGGAGAGCGTGAAGACCCCATTCCCGTCGTTCAGCAGGACCGCAACATCGTAGGTACCATAATTAGAGGTCTGGAGGTCAAGATCACCGTCTCCATCAACATCAGCGGCAAACACCGATACGGGCATGGTCATATCACCAACCGGATAGGTCGATTGGGGGGCAAAGGTGCCATTCCCGTTGTTCAACAGAACCGAGACATTGTCGGAATATATGTTTGCAGTCGCCAAATCCAGGTCACCGTCAGCGTCAAGATCGGCTGCAAAGACAGAGACGGGGCTTTCATAGACTGGATAGACCGATTGGGGAGCAAAGGTACCATTTCCGTTATTCAGTAAAACCGAGATATCGCTGTCATACATATTGGCAACAACAAGGTCAAGGTCTCCATCACCATCAAGATCACCCCCAAAGACCGACCACGGATCCTCATTCACCGGATAATCCGAATGTTTGGCGAAGGTGCCGTCCCCATTATTCAACAGAACCGAGAGATCATCCGTGTGAATATTCGCAGTTGCCAGATCCGGGTCTCCATCACCATCCAGATCAGCCGCAAAAATCGACCAGGGCTTCTCACCCACCGCATAGGCCGAATCGGGTCTGAAGGTGCCAGGGCTTTCGTCGCTGACTTCAATGGTAAAAGACCACACATAGCTGCTGTCCAGAGGGAAACCCAAAGATGATTGTATGTCTGTGGTCAACACCACGGTTACTATCTCCCCTTCATCGAAATCTTCTGATGGGTCCAAAGTCGCCGTCTTACTTGGACTGTCGTAGGTGATTGTGCCTTCGTGAAGCCCAGTAGACCACGAATTGACCACAAAAGTGGAGTCATTGATAGTGGTCTCGTCCATATCAATATCAAAAGTCACTGATATGTTGGTTGAAACTGGTACATTCAACTCATTCTGTGCTGGTGAAGCGGCAACAATGTGGGGCACAGTGCCCTGTGCAAACGCAGGCAGAGTCCAGAAGACAAGCAACAAAAGCATTAAGATTTTTTTGTGCATGCTACAACCTCCGGCGTAAATAGGCTCAGAGTTTAAGGTTTCAGGTCTAAAGACGAAACCGACAGCCTAAGAGTTTAGTGGAACCTAATTAAATATAACACAAAAGTCGGTAAAAATCTAGCAAAATCTTCTTAAAAAAGGGGAAAACTCACCTCCGGAAAAAAAATTATTTGGGTGTCTCTTTTAGTTTTTTTCTGGATATCCCCAGAAGCTGGTTTTATTCAGCCTCTTCTAATTATAAAGCTACCACAATTTTTTGATTTGTCAATGAATTTATTGAACGATTTCGCTCAAATGAGGTGTTATGATTAATTTTTTGACGCTTGGAGAATAGGAATTTTTTTCCCTAACGATTCCCCATTCTCTAAGATGATGAATCCTGATGCTGATGTAGCAGAGGCAGTATTTTTTTTCCAGACGCTTTTTCGTCCGAGACAAACTCGGACGCTACGCTGGAGTCTCACATCCCGAGTTGTACCTTTAGAGAACTTGAATAGGAAAAAGCCTACCTCTTCCCTAATCAGGCATGGAACAATCCCTTTGTCCGATCCAGAGATCTTGCGGAGAGTTTGAAAAATTAGAAAGAACGCCGCGGTAATCCTGAAGCAAGTGAACAGAAAACCTACGTATTGGTGGAATTCTGGACAAACCAGAATCGGGGAACAAAGATTCTCAATCCTTCATTGACTCCAAGAATTTACCGTTGTTTTTGGTCTTTCTGATGCGATCAAGCAAAAATTCCATAGCCTCCACAGAATTCATCTCGTTTAGGAACTTTCTTAAAATCCAAACCTTGTTGAGGTCCTCAGGAACGAGTAGAAGCTCCTCTTTTCGGGTACCGGAACGATTGATATCCATGGCCGGGAAGATACGACGGTCGGAGAGCCTTCTGTCCAGAACCATCTCCATGTTGCCGGTTCCTTTGAATTCTTCGAAGATCACCTCATCCATTCTGCTGCCGCTCTCTATTATGGCAGTGGCGATGATGGTGAGGCTTCCCCCTTCTTCAATGTTTCGAGCGGCTCCAAAAAATCTTTTCGGTTTCTGCAGTGCGTTGGAATCCACCCCTCCGGAGAGTATCTTTCCGCTGTGGGGCACCACCGCATTGTTTGCCCGGGCTAAGCGGGTGATGGAATCTAAGAGGATCACCACATGCTGTCCATGCTCCACCAGTCTTTTTGACTTCTCCAGCACCATATCCGCCACCTGCACGTGACGATCCGCCGGCTCGTCAAAGGTGGAGCTGATCACCTCCCCTTTGACCGATCTTTTCATGTCGGTAACCTCCTCCGGTCTTTCATCGATGAGGAGCACGATCAGCTTAACATCCGGGTGATTGGTGGTGATGCTGTTGGCGATTTTCTGGAGAAGCATGGTTTTCCCTGCCTTGGGGGGGGAAACAATCAGACCACGCTGACCTCTGCCTATAGGGGTCATTAGGTCCATGATCCGCGTGGAGACCTCCTCTGGATTGGTCTCCAATTTTATCCTCTTCTCTGGATAAAGCGGAGTAAGATTGTCAAACAGCACCTTATGTTTGGCTACCTCGGGATTCTCAAAGTTTACCGCCTCTATCTTGAGTAAGGCAAAATACTTCTCATTCTCCTTGGGAGGTCTCACCTGCCCGGAGATGGTGTCTCCGGTCTTCAAATCAAAGCGCTTTATCTGGGAAGGGGAAACGTAGATATCATCCGGTCCGGGAAGATAGTTGTAGTCGGGAGATCGCAAAAATCCGTAGCCTTCCTGCAGAATCTCTAAAACCCCTTCCGCGAAGATAAATCCATCCTTCTCGGTCTTGGCCTCCAGAATCTTGAAGATCACCTCCTGCTTTCTTAAGCCGGAAATATTGGGTATTCCGAGTTCGTCTGCCAAGTCTAAAAGCTCCGAAACGGTTTTGCTTTTAAGTTCTACAATGTCCATATGCTCTCACCTTTCTTTTTTTTGTTGAAATAATTTTTTTCAGAACCCATTCTTTTTCTCTCAGGAGATTCCTGAATGGAACTGATTTATACTGTCTTGAAAAAAGTAGACCAAGAAAAATGGTGGTGATATTTTGGGGCTTTTGCTTTAAACTCCACACATTTTCTTCTGGGTTATCAGCAGGTATGCCCGTCCGGGCATACTACAGAATCCATTGGTAAAGCTTTAGAACCACATTATATCTTTTTGATTTCTTAGATTGAATATATGGTCTGGCAAGATCCCGAAGAGCTTCAATCCTTAAGCGAATGCAGTAACCCCTCAGATTTTATCTCTCCTTATCTTCTTTCAACTCTTCATTTCATTGTATCGACAACTCCTTTCAAGGCTTAACCAATTTTGGGTTTGTGGATTTTGAAGAACAGCTGGTTTCAGATTTATTCTCTGAGCTTTTTCAGCCCAAACTGGAGATGTTGCAGGATGAGAAGGCTCTGTATCAATGCAGCGCTTTAACAATCTTCAGTGGAAAGGAATCCATCACCACGGTTGGGAAAGTCCTATTTTTTACCTCTGTTTGTCTTCCCAGCCATCATTTCCTCGGAAAGCTCTTCTATCTTCGCATCCCCCCAAAGTTTTTCTAAAGCGTAGAATTCTCTCACCTCGGGAAGGAATATGTGTATAACTATATCCACATAATCCAAAAGAATCCATCGACAGGCTTGATATCCTTCATTGTGCCAATAGCCTATTCCCTGCTTCTGAAGGTTTTCTATGATCCAGTCTGCAATGGCTTTGGCATGAACCTCCACACTGGCAGAGCAGATCACAAAGAAATCACACACCGACGAGAGTTTACGCAAATCAAGAATTTTCACATCGAAGGCTTTTTTCTCTAGGGCGAATTCGCCCGCCAGGTGCGCCAATCTCCTGGGTGTCATTTTCAAAAGGTTTCTTTTCCTCCTTTTTATCCTTGATTTTTGATTGGTTTTAAATCAGATGAATCATTATACTTCTTCAGGTTGAGGGCAAAAGAATCTTCCAGTCTTGGCCTATCACAATGGTCAATGAGATCCCCTGGTAATTATCTTTGAGCTTTTTGAATATCACGTTTCGGGGACGAATGCCCAAAGCCTCAGCGGTAAGAAATGCCACTTCAGATGGTGTTTGCCTCTTTTGATCTCCCAAACGATCCAAAATCAAGCTCTCCTTGGGTGAGGAATCCTTTAGGTTTCCAATCTCCACTATCTGATACACGATGTTGTCCACTTTCATCCGCTTCAACCTCTCTGCCACCTTTTGTGCCACGTCCTCTCTTAGGGATCCTTCAGATTTTGGGCATCCATTAAGAATCTGGGCACGAGCGAAGATCAGTTTTTTTTGTACTTTTCCACTGGCTCCAAATTCGGACGCCTCAGGCCAGCTTAATTTCCTGTAAAACGAGAAGCCAAATATCAAAAGCAGGAGGACTAAGAGAACTATGCATATCTCCACTAACTTGGAGCTTAAGTATGTTCTTAAGCCGACCTTCTTTTTTCTTTTCCTGCGATAATATCTGTAAACCTTTGCTCTTTTTTTATTTTTTGACATTCGCGACTGGGGGGAGAATGCTCACCTTAGCAGAAGAGGAAACTATTTTAAATTTTTAGCAAGATTTAAAAAATCGATCGGAAAAAACTGTCATCGGGTCTTCTGATCCTGCAGAAAATTAAAACCTCACCTTTCATGTTCCCGCCACAGATATTCATTTCCCAGGCCATAGGGAGAAGGAAAGGTCAGGACGTTTATCCATAAGGAGAAACTGCTATTTGGTCTATAGTGTAGTTGGAAGTTGGGTAAAATGCTGCTCTTCACCCCCAGATCATCCCGCCCGAACACCGAGAGGGGTTGATGTAAGTAGTTCAGACTTAAAGTAAGACTTAAGGGATTTGAGAGCTGGTATTTCAGGGTGGTGGTATATATGCCAAAGCTTCCGCTGGTTTTTGCACCGGAGAAATAGGAGAAAGTATAACTATGTCTCATCTTGAGCCTCTGGGGATCAAGCAAGCTTGAGCCTTTGGAGTTCGATTTAATTCCCAGAAGATTCTTATCGCTGGAGTTGTTATCGAAAGTTTGGGCCTGACTTAAAGGCAGAAACAAACAGAGCCACAACCCCACAACAGAAAGCCATAAAATTCTAAGTGCTGGTCTCATCAACATTTCCTACCTCTTGCCCATCTGCTAAAAGAAATATAAAACCTTGCTTAAAGCCTGTCAATATTTTTCTAAGCGAATTTGAAAAAATTTCAGATTGTATTTGCTCAGTCCATCAAACTATGTGAGAACTCGATAAATCGATCCCCTACGCTGGACTCAAAAATTCTACGCCTAAGGCGAAACCTTCGTTTGGTTAAACTGTCTGGCGATAAGAATCTTCTCAACCTTTTTCAACTCCTCAGGTGAGTTTATCCCCAGAGTCTCTGAAGGATCGGGTGCCACCACTCCCCAGATGGGAAGCTTCCGGTCATGCAAAAGCTCCAAGGTATCAGTCAGATAATATTCTCCCTGTCTGTTATCGGTGGTAATCTTTTCTAAGACTGAAAACAAAGATGCTCTGTCAAAGGCGAAGGTGCCGGTATTAATCTCCTTTATTCTTTTTTGATCGGCAGAAGCGTCCTTCTCCTCCACGATTTTTTGCACCACTCCTTTTTGGTTTCTGATTATTCTTCCATATCCAGATGAGTCCTCTAAGATGGCGGTCAAAACAGTAGCCTTGGCTTTCTTTTCCCTGTGTTCCTTCAGGAGTTTTTTCAAAGTATCCGCCTTCAGCAGGGGAACATCGCCACATAGAATCAAAACATCTCCGTCAAAATCGGCCAGAAGCTTTTGGGCTTGCAAAACCGCATGTCCGGTTCCTAACTGTTCTCTTTGGATTACGAATTCGACTTTCAGATGTTTCAAGGAGTTCTGGGCTTGTTCCCATCTATGCCCCACCACCAGAATGATTCTTTTTGCCCCCGATCCTTTAGCCGTGTTGATTACATATTCCACCATTGGCTTTCCGCTCAATTGGTGAAGCACCTTGGGCAGATCGGACTTCATCCTTTCGCCTTTCCCCGCCGCTAGAATAACCGCCACTGGTGATTTTGAATGCATCATTCTCCCTTAAGGTAGTTGCAGGTTAGTTGACTTCCTATGGATCCAGATGGACAAATGAACTTTAGACTGCGGAAATTTATATGCGCAATTGGAAGGTTGCAGCTACCCTTTCTTTACCATTTTGTTCTTCTTGTCGACGAAAACTACTTTAGGCTTGTATTTTTTCGCCTCTTCGAATTCTAAGTCACAGTATGAGACGATAATCAAAAAATCTCCAACCTCTCCCAGTCTTGCCGCCGGACCATTCAAGCAGATAGTTCCTGAATTTGCCTCCGCCACCAGAACATAGGTCTCAAATCTTGCACCATTGTTAAGGTTGAGCACCTGCACTTTCTCGTGGGGCAAAATATCAGCGGCATCCATAAGCTCTTTGTCTATGGTAATGCTCCCCTCGTAATTCAGATCAGCCTCAGTGACCGTGGCCCGATGAATCTTGGATTTACAAATTGTTACTAACATTTTAGCCGCTTCAAAAGATTTCGGAAGAGTGCTTTAATCCGCTAAATCCGTTTCATCCGTTGACCGTCTCGGGTCTTTTTTTAAAAACTTATAAAAACACAAACTAAAAGCAAGGATTTTCTTCGATCATATTTCTTATTGCTTTTACGTGAAGTTCCGTTGCCTCTTTGAGCACATTTGCAAGAGCACGAGAGGAGTGACGACTTATCTGTTACCACCATATGTCTCGCACCACGTAGTCCCGACAAAGGCGGGGCTCCCAAGGCACAAAACCTCGGCTAAGCCGACTTATCAATTCACTCTGATTTTGATGTTATCTATAAGCCTCACCTTTCCAAAACGAACAGCCAGGGAGATCAAAACCTCACCTTTTAATTTTTTTAAAAGCCCAAGAGAGCTGGCATCGGTAACGGCGATGTAGTCTAGCTTAGCTAAAGGTTGTTTCTTTATCAGATTCCTCATTTTGGCAATGATTTTGTTGGCGCTTCTTTCACCATCGCCAATCAATCTCTTTGCCTCACGCAGTGATTGATACAAAACCGTTGCCTGTTTTCTTTCCTCTTTGGAGAGATACATATTCCTTGAGCTTAGGGCAAGTCCGTCCCTTTCCCGCACTGTAGGAGCTATTATCATCTTTATTCGGTAATTCAAATCCTCCACCATCTTTTTCAAAACCACCGCCTGCTGAGCGTCTTTCTGCCCAAATACGGCAAAATCTGGACAAACGATGTTAAAAAGTTTTGCCACGATGGTGGTCACACCCTGAAAATGCCCCGGCCTTATTGCCCCTTCCAGTTTATGAGTGATCTTATCCACATTTACATACGTTAAATATCCTTCCGGATATATATCTTTTACCCGTGGGGCGAAAACAAAATCATCCCGCCGAAGGCGGGATTCTAATAGAAATCTGTCTCTTTTGAAATCCCTGGGATATCTATTGAAATCCTCTTTCGGTCCAAATTGAGTAGGGTTGACAAACACGCTCACCACCAGAACGTCAGACCTTTTTTTGGCAATTCGAACGAGACTGAGATGACCTTTATGCAGATAGCCCATGGTGGGCACAAAACCGATAACTTTCCCTTTCCTTTTTAGCTCCCCACAAATCCTTCGCATCCTTTTGGGCGATTTGATTATCTGCATCCGGCAAATAAATCAAAATTCAAAATGAAAAGTTCAAAAGTGCAATTTAAAATATAAAATTTTTCCAGATGACTGCACCAGTAAGCAAGTGCACTCCGGGAGAATCTCCCTGTCTTTTCAGAAAACCTTGAAATACTCTTTTACGGAGAAATTCTAAATTTTGATCTGTAATTTTGCTTTTTGCCCTTTTAATTTTGAATTTTCTTTAATAGCTTTCTTCGTCCGATGGAAATTCTCCGGATTTCACATCGTCTAAGAAATTCCTGCAAGCCTTTCTCATCTCTTTTCCTAACTCTGCATATCTTCGTACGAACTTCGGCTTAAAATCCTCAAACAGACCCAGAATGTCGTTTACCACCAGCACCTGTCCATCACACCCGGCTCCTGCTCCGATTCCTATGGTGGGGACTTTGCTAGATTCGGTTATCTTATGAGCCAGATCTTTGGGGATGGATTCCAAAAGGACCGAAAAACATCCGATCTCTTCTAACTTTTTTGCACTTTCCATCAAATACCTTCTCTCCTCCTCGGATTTTCCCCGAACCACGTATCCCCCAAATCTGTTTATGGACTGCGGGGTCAGACCGATATGCCCCATCACCGGTATGCCCACTTCGATTATCCTTTTCATGGTGTCAACCATCTCCAGCCCGCCTTCCATCTTGACTGCACCTGCCCCGCCCTCCTTCAGGAAACGTCCGGCGTTAGAGACGGCTTCTTCTGTGTTGGTTTGGTATGAAAGAAATGGCATATCCGCGATAACCAATGCTCTTTTTACTGCCGAGGCGACTGCTTTGGTGTGATATATCATCTGATCCATGCTGATGGAGAGGGTATTGGGAGAACCATAAAATACCATATTGGCCGAATCCCCCACCAGGATGGCATCCATTCCGATTTGATCCAAGATACGAGCGGTGAAGAAATCATAAGCGGTGAGGATGGCAACCTTTTCCCCTCTCTGTTTGAATTTGACAAAGCTTCTTACCGTAATCTTTTTTTCAGCCACTCTTCTATTCCCTCTTCAGATAACAAGCAAAAAAGATGCTTTATTCTCTTCCCATAGGCACATAATACTTGGTGCCAGAAAGAGGCGTCGCTAGTAAGGCTAACAGATCAGCTAAATCCTTTTCATTATGAACAAAATCTATCCGGTCCGTGTTTACCACCAAAAGCGGTGTTTTGGTATAATGGAAGAAGTAGTAATTATATGCTTCATTCAATGCTTTAATGTAATCTAAATCTATGTTCTTTTCATAAAAGCGTCCCCGCTCTTTTATTCTTTTCAGCAACACCTCCGAGGAGGTTTGCAGATATACGACCAGATCTGGCCGGGAGATGTCTTTTTCCAGAACGGATACGAGTTTTTCGTATAGATAGAATTCTCTTTGATCCAACGTGACGGAAGCAAAAATTCTGTCCTTATCGAAGAAGTAATCGGAGATTGTCTTTTTGTGAAAAAGATCGGTGGCAAAAAGTTCTTGTTGTTGTTTGTGTCGGGAAAGAAGGAAAAAGAGCTGGGTCTGGAAAGCATATCTTCTCTTGTCCTTATAGAAGTCAGGAAGAAAGGGATTCTCCTCTGTCTCCTCCAGAATCAATCTGGCATCCATCTTCTCTGCTAATGTTTTAGCTAAACTGGTCTTTCCCGCCCCAATCGCACCCTCTATGTTGATATAATTAAGCTCAGCCATTGCCAACTCTCGCTAATTCAAACGTGCTAAATGAAATGTCATTGCAAGGCGCAAAACGACGAAGTCCCGCCTATGGCGGGACCACGCTCCTTTCATTCGCTCGCGATGACGATGTAAAATCTTTTAATGCGTTTGCCATAGAATATGATCGTTTTAAACGCTGGATAAATATAAATGACAGCCCGAACAGTTGCAAAGAAAATTTATATTTTTTCTGAATACAATATTACCGTGGATTTATCCTCACAACTTTCAAGAAGCTCTCCTGCACTTTTTTTCAACGCTGGATGCAAAAGCTGGGGAGCAATCTGTGCCAGAGGCATTAAGATAAATCTTCTTTGGTGCATTCGCGGATGGGGTATGGTGAGTCGATCTGAATCCATAATTCGATCGTCATAAAACAAAATGTCTGCGTCGATATTTCTGGGTCCCCACCTCTCTTCTCTTTTTCTTCCCATCTGATCTTCGATGGCTAAAAGATATTCCAGCAGTGGGAGAGGCTCAAAAGAGGTCTGGACCTCAAGTGCTAAATTCAAAAACCACCTCTGGTTTTCAAATCCCACCGGCTGGGTCTCATATACAGAGGAGATTTTTTCAATTGAGATTTTCTCTGATTTCTCTATGTTCCTGATTGCCCCTTTTAAATGTTGTAGCCTGTCGCCTGAATTTGAACCCAAGCTTAGATAAGCTGTTGCCAAAACGAACCTCTAATTTTCTCACCATCTTCTTCGATTGACTGCTCTCAAAGAGGACTGTTCTGATCTCAGATAAGTTTCTTAATATCTCTTATTTAATTTTATTTCTTAGATTTTTTGCTCTTTTGCTTTCTTTTTACTTCAACCTCGATATGATCCAGGTTTCCAGGAACCGGAGGAATCTTTTTTCTTACCCTTACTATCACCTCTTCAGGTTTGAATTTTTTCAGTATCTGATTTGACAATCTCACAGCTATGGTCTCCAAGAGGGCAAAGCTGTTTTGCAAAACGATCTGTTCCACCGTGCGGTATACTTCGGTATAGTTTACCGTATCTTTTAGCCTGTCGCTTCTAGCAGGTTTGTCCATATTTATTATCAGCTCCACATCCACCTCGAATCTTCTTCCGGTCTGCCTCTCTGCCGCAGAGATCCCATGATACCCGTAAAAGGTCATGTTGTGTAATCTGATCACGCCCATATCAGTTAAACCGGAGGGACAGCCCTTGCCCAGACGGGAATGTCCGTGTGGCTGTCCTCTTGGAAATTGGACAGGGACGAGCCCTGTCCCTACGGGAATCCTCTTTGCTTTGGATATGAGTCTATTTTATCAAATTCTCATTGAGCATCAGCCAAAAACTCCAACCGGAACCTAACTTAGGTTAGGTTTCGGTTCTTCTGGATTTTGGTCGAAATCGTCTTTGCCAGATGTGAGAATGTTTCTCCATTCTCTCCAGAGCCTTTTGAATCTGTTCGGCTGGAAGGTTTAGAGCTAGTCGGATATATCCTTCTCCGTATTCGCCAAAACCAAAGCCAGGAGATACCAAAACTCCGGTTTTCCTCAGAAGCATACGGAAGAATCCAACCGACGAGTATTTTGGCGGAATCTTCACCCATACAAAAGGCCCTGCCTTGGGCTTTTTTGCTTTCCAGCCTAAACTGAAAAGTCCCTTCAGCAAAGTGTCTTTTCTTACAGCAAATTCCAGATTGTTCTTTTGCACAATCTTGGCGTAGTTTTTCAAAATCTCCAGAGCCAGAAGCACCGACGTTTTTGAAACTCTTTCTCCCAGGGACTCTTGCACAGATTCCACCTGCGATATGATTCCTCTGTCTCCTACCAGAAAACCAAACTGGATGCCAGTTAAGGCGAGGAAGGAGAATCTCTCCACTGCCAGCTTTTTGGCGCCCTTAGTCTGCAAAAGAGAGAGAGGAATGTGATCGTCATAACATATCTCGTTTCCGGAGGCGTCATTTATCACCAACACGTTTTTCTGACCGGCCCACTGGACCACCTCCTGGAAGAATCCAGAATCTGCCACAGATGAAGTGGGATTGTGAGGATAATTCATAAGAAGGATCTTTGGAAGGTAGCCGGCTCGTCGGGAAGAAAGAAAAGCACTCAAATTGGGAAGATAGTCATTCCTTTCCAGCAGCGGAAAGGTCTCCACTTCGGCTCCAGTTAGCATGGTGGCAATTTTATATATCGGCTCACCCGGATCAGGCACTGCCACTATTTCTCCAGGATTGATAAAACTTAAGAGGAGATGATAAATTACCTTCTTTTCACCAAAAAAAGGCAAAATCTCTTTTTCAGATTTCACCTTCAGGTCGTATCTTTGCTCCAACCATTTCCCTATCTCCTTTTTTAGATCCTCTCTGATTTTCGAATCTGAAGGAGCAAACATTTCGCTTTTGTCAAAGGAAGGGATAAAGAAATCTCTTAACGACGGATCTGGATCGAGTTCGCCTAAATCCATTACCTCCACCCCCTTTTGGATCAACCTCTGTTTGGTCCTCTCTGCCTCCCAAAACGGGCTGAGAGGAAGCTTCTGAAGCCTCTCCGCCTTTTCGATGATCACCTTCTTGATCATGCTGGGAATCCGATCTTAAGAATTTTAAGCATGGTGCCTGACACGATCTTTAAATATATACCTACCCAAATCTTTTGGCAAGGAATTTATATATGTTGTCTGTAAGATCTCCAAAAAAATGTGTAAATTTTTCTTGACTATGCTCATGTTTTTGTTATACTATGTTCAGGTTCTTCCTGTGGGAAAGAATGCATTTGTCTACAATTAAAAATTGGAGAGAATCTTTTCTGTTTGCCCCAGATTTATTTACCATAGTTAGGATGAGGAGGAAAAGATGAAGAGAGCTGTTTTTATTTTAGCCCTGGTGGTTTCGATATCTCCGTTTCTTCTGACCGGCTTAAGTTTTGCAGATCAGGATCCCAATGATCCATATGGACCTGACTCTGTGTTCTTCAGATCAAGAGAGCTTTTAGTCCCCTGCCCGCCTGAGATTGGACAGGCTGTCATCCCACTGTATTTCAGAAACGACACCTACGTCATTGGGCTGCAGGTTCCGCTGACCTGGACCGGACCCGCCGAGTTGGATTCGGCCAGCTTCTTTGGAAGCAGAATCAGTTACCTGTGGGACAAGGATGTGATCATTGACAATATGAACAAGAAGGTTTTAGTCACCGCCCAGGTGGGTATCCAACAGCCCATTCC